>JBEVHL010000195.1:0-7119 GCA_040511255.1 Mycobacterium sp.
TTGGTGGCCGGGATCGCCGGGCTCGCGCTGATCACCCCGGCGTGGATCATGTTGGTGCACTGGACCGCCTGGCTCCCCGATGGTGCACGACTGTGGCTGCCCACGTACCTGCTGTGGTTTCTCGGGGGGATGCTGCTGGCGGTGCTGCAGGCGATGGGAGCGCGTTGCTACGCATTCGTCGCTCTGCCCGTCGCGGTGGTGAGCTACTTCATCGCGTCCACCCCGATCGCCGGCGAGCCGACCACGTCACCCGCCGAGGTGTCCGAGGCAATATTCAAATCCGTGTTCTACGTCGTCATCGCGACCCTGATGATCGCGCCCGCAGCCTTGGGTGACCACGGCTGGTACACCCGGATGCTGGCGACGCGGCCGATGGTGTGGCTGGGCGAGATCTCCTACGAGATCTTCCTGGTCCATCTCATCGTGATGGAGATCGCGATGGTCGAGGTGATGCGCCAGCCGGTGTACACCGGCTCGGGGTGGAGTCTGTTCGCGGTGACGATGCTGCTGACCATCCCGTTCGCCTGGTTGCTGCACCGGCTCACCAGGGTGCGCGACTAACTGGTTCTCTTTTGTGTGGGTCAGCTTTCAGACCGCGGGCAACGTCGTCGTCCACTGGTCGACAGCAAACCCTGTCTCTTGACCGGGGGTGATGGTGGCAGCTCCATGGCCGGCGAAGTGGGCGGGGAAGAGGGCGGCTCCGCTTCGGGCTGCCGCGGTAAGGACGGCGCGGCGGCTGACGCGGGCACGTCGCGGATCCAGGTCGAACGAGCATCTGTCGTCCGGGCGGCCGAGTTGCACAGGTGTGTGGATAAGGTCGCCGACGAACACTGCGCCGGAACCGGTTTCGAGCCACACCACTGAGGAGCCGGGGGTGTGGCCGGGTGCGGGTTCGAGTCGCAGGTGCTGGTCGACTCGATGATCGTGCTGCCAGGTCTGCAGCTGGCCGGAATCGGCGACCGGGGCGATGCTGTCGCTGAAGACAAGGCGGATGCCCTCGAATCGTGCCCTTTCGTCCTCGGTCTGCGGCGGCCTCATTCGCTCGGCGTTATCGGGGTGGAAGTACTCATAGTCGAGTTGCGGCACCAGGTAGGTGGCGTTGGGAAAGGTTGGTACCCAGGATGTTCCGTCGAGACGGGTGTTCCAGCCGACGTGGTCGTAGTGGATGTGGGTGTTGATGACGACGTCGACATCGGCGGGCTGGACTCCTATCCCCGCCAACTGTTGCAGGAAGTCGGTGTCGAGGTGGTCGAAAACTGGTACCTGAGGACGGTCGCGGTCATTGCCGACACCGGTGTCGATGAGGATGGTCCGGCCGGCGGACCTGATGACCCAGGTCTGGATGGCGGCCCGGTAGGCTCGCGACGCGGGGGTCCAGTGTTCTGGGGCGAGGTGCTCGGTCCAGCTGGCCGGCGGTGTATCCGGAAACATTTCGTCGACCGTCTTGATCGGCCCTACCCATTCCAGTATTCGCTCGATTTCGGCGGAGCCGATGCGTAGGGGGCTCATGGAACATCTTTCTTCGATGGGGGTACCTGGTCGACCAGGGCCAGCGGGCGTACAGGTGACCCGGTGGCGCCCAAGATGCTCAACGGTGCACACAGGAAAGCAAACTCGGAAAGTCCAACCAGCGGTTCAAGATTCATCACTTCGATGAGGTTGATGCCGTGCTCGGCCAGCAGAATGCGATGCACCGGAAGCCGGGCATGGCCGGCACCGGGGAGTATCTGTTCGACGGCGGCGGTGTCGGCTCCCACCACCGAGACACCGCGCTGGGCCAGCCAGGACGCCCCGGTCGGATCGAGACCCGGCACTCCGGTAGCACTTCCCACGTAGGCGGCTGCGTCCGGCCACAACTGTGCCCACCCGGTGCGCACCAGCACCGCGTCGCCGGGACCGATTGGCACGTCTATCTTTTCGAGATCAGCCGCCGTGACAGGCTCGGCGGCCGCCAGTCTTGCGGTGCCGCGCATCGCCGGGACGTCGACAAAGACGGCCCGGCGAATGGCCAGCGGGAATTCCTCGATTCCCCCGGCGGTGTAGCGCCCGTCGACAACATCGGCGGGGCGCCCGCCGTGAATTCGCCCATCGATGGCGACATGACAGAGTGCGTCGACATGGGTGCCGACGTGGCCCCCGGAGGTGAACATCTCATGCGCGCCCGTCATTCCGTCGGCGCGGGCGACGTCGCCGTGCCGCAGGGTGAGCGCGGAGCGGAATCCCGGGTGCGACGGAGAGGACGGCATCCCGGTGAAGAGAGGTTGCCCGAGGTCGACCAGCCGGACCGGGTGGTTGGCGAGATGATCGAGTAGTCGCATGTCAGCAATCCTCGTCCAGGGCGCGACCCCGCGTCTCGGGCAGGGTGAGCACGGTCAATGCGGTGATCAGGAGCACGATGACGACGTAGCCGTCGAACGCTGAGCGGCCCAGATGCGCGGTGGCCCAGTCCTGCAGGTAGGGCGCCGTTCCGCCGAATACTGCGACGGTGATCGAATACGGCAGAGCCAGACCGCTGGCCCGGATACCGGTCGGGAACAGCTCGGAGTACACCGCGGGCAGGATCGAGACACCGGCAGCCAGCGGAACCATCGCGATCACCAGTGAGAAGAACAGCCGCCAGGCGGAACCGTGTAACAGCAGCTGGAGCGGGAACTGGACGGCTGCGCTGCCCAACACGCTGATGAGCAGGACGGGCTTGCGGCCGATTCGGTCAGACAGGGCTCCCCACAACGGCATTGCGATCATGAACAGCGCTGCCGCGCAGATTGCCGCGGACAGCGCCGCTGCCGAGTCGATGTGCAGCGACGCGATGGCGTAGGACGGTGCGGCGACCACCCAGGCGTAGTAGACGACGGTGAAGCCGATGCTGAGCCCCGCGACCTGCAGGGCCTGTTTGCGGTGGCCCAAGATGCGCGACGCCAGCCCGGCGGTGGTGGGTTCTTGCTCGGCGCGAAACACGTTGGGTTCCTCCATCACTCGGCGCATGTATGCGGTGACGACACCGAAGAGCCCGCCCAGCAGGAACGGGATGCGCCATCCCCACTCGTGCATCTGGGCATTGGACAGGCTCAACGTCAGCGCCAGCCCGAGCGCGATGCCGGACGTATTGCCGAAGACACTGGAGATGTAGATCAGGCTGGACCAGCGCCCCCGCCGGGCGGCGGGCGCAACCTCCGACAGATACGTCTGGGCGGCCGGCAGCTCGCCGCCGCAGGCCATGCCCTGGATCAAGCGGGTGACCAGCAGCAGGGTCGGAGCCCAGAGCCCGATCACGTGATACGACGGGGTCAAACCCAGCGTGAAGCTGGCCAGCGCCATACACGAGACGGCAAGGGCCATGGCGAAACGGCGGCCCCGACGATCAGCAAGGACGCCGAAGAGGATGCCACCCACCGGACGAGCGACAAACCCGACAGCGAACACCGCCAGGCTGGCCAACACCGCACTCGCCGCGTTTTCGGTATTGAAGAACTGATCGGCGAAAAACGGTGTGAACACCGCGTAGACGCCCCAGTCGTACCATTCGATGGCGTGACCGAGGCCGATCGCGATCAGGTGGCGTTTGGATGTTTCCGTACCGCCCGGCTGCCGATGGTCGCGATGAGTTGCTGTGTTGTCGTAAGACATGATGAGCTCACTTGGATCGGAGGGCGGGTCAGGACTGCAGACGGCGGATCGCCACTGAAGCAAGCAGCCTCGCACCGTCGATGACCACGCTGTCATCGAAAACCGCTTGCGGACTGTGGTTGTAGGGCGCTGTGCTGGCCTCAGCTTCCGGGGGCATGGCACCCAAGCTGATGAAACATCCTGGGACGCAATCGAGTACCCGGGAAAAGTCCTCTGAGCCGTTCTCGGGCCGGGTGGACTCCCTGACCCGGTCGGCGCCGAACAAGTCCGCGGCGACCCCGAGGACGAAGTCGGCTTCATCACTGTCGTTGACAGTGGCCGGCCGCATCGCCGTGAACGTCATCTCGACCCGGACGCCGTGCGCCGCGGCTATCCCGGTCAGCACCCGACGGGCCAGCTCCTGCACCTGGGTCTGGGCCTCGGCGGAGAGGGTTCGCACATTGGCGACGAACCGCGCCGCCTCCGGGATCACATTGGCCCGGGTCCCCGCCTCCAGCACGCCGACGGTGACCACCACCGGGTCGTGGGCGTCGAGATCGCGCCCCACGGCTCGTTGCAACGCCAGAATCATCTCGGCCGCCGCGGGCACCGGGTCGTGTGCCAAGTGGGGAGCCGATGCGTGGCCTCCGGTGCCGAGCACCCGTACGTCGATCTCAGCGGAGGCCGCCAGAACCGCGCCTGCACGCGTTCGCATCAGGCCGGCGGGCAGGTTGGAAAAGACGTGTAGTGCGTACGCCGATGAGACCCGCCGTCCGGAGGCTTCGAGAACGCCTTCCGCGAGCATTGCCTGCGCGCCCTCCCAGCCCTCTTCTCCGGGTTGGAACATGAGCACGACGTCGCCGGTGAGTTCGTCTCTGCGGTCGCACAGCACTTCTGCCGCCCCGACGAGCATCGCCGTGTGCAGGTCGTGTCCGCAGGCATGCATGACTCCGTCCACGTCGGACGAATAGGCAAGTGAGGTGTCCTCCTGCACCGGGAGAGCGTCCATGTCGGCCCGCAGCAGGACGGCACGGTCCGACGTGCGCCCCCGAATCACGCCCGTGATTGAACTCAACTTCGTACCGGTGGTCAGCTCGACCGGCAGGTCGGCGAGTGCATCGAGGACGAGCGACTGCGTGCCCGGCAGGTGCAGGCCCACCTCCGGCCCGCGATGCAGCGCGCGCCGAAGTGCGACGAGTCGCCGCTCCAGGTCGTTGTGGTGTGAATCTTGCATCAACCTAGCGTGGGTTATCTGCGGTAGCGACCAATCAGATCAACATTTATGTGAATTTGTATGCTCAGATATCGTAGATTCGTGCATTCCGATGAGCTGTCCGAGCTCGACCTGGCGTTGGTCAACGCGCTGCAGATCGCACCGCGGGTGAGCTGGTCGCAAGCGGGTCGGATCCTCGGGACCAGCGCCCAGACGCTGGCGGCACGATGGGACCGGCTGCGGTGCAGCGGTGCCGCCTGGGTCACCGTCCATCCCGGGGGCGCCTACCGCGACCACGTGACAGCACTCGTCGAAGTTGACTGCGGGACCGCGCAACTCGACCGAATTGTCCGCGACTTCTGTGCGGACCCCCGCGTGGTGACCGTCGAGGAATCCACCCAGGGATACGCCCTGCTGCTCACGGTGATGACGGCCGACATGGGGCAGATGAGCGAATTCCTCGTTGATCATCTCGGCGCCATGTCGGGCATCGTCCGCAGGAGAACATACCTCGCGACCGCCGTGCACCACGACGGAAGTGCTTGGCGGCTCGATGTTCTCGATAAATCGCAACGACGGTCCTTCGAATCCTTGGCGGGGGTATCTCGCCCAACCGGTGTGCCCGCGGTGGTCAAGAACGCCTGGCCGATGATCGAAGCGCTTGCCGTCGACGGGCGGCGCACCGCCGCCGACATCGCCGAGCACACCGGCCGGAATCCCGCCACGGTGCGCCGAACGTTGCCACGATTGCTGGCTTCCGGCATGGTGTCGGTCAGGTGTGAGATCGCCCAGAGTGCCTCACGGCGCCCACTCAGCTGTACCTGGCGGGGCCGTATCGCAGCCGACGACGAGGCCCGCACCGTCGCTGCCTTGCGCACCTTGCCGAACCTCCGGCTCTGCATGTCCACTACCGGTGACGCAAACCTGCTGATCACCGTGTGGACGGCCAACCTTGCCGAGATACTCACGACCGAAAGACTTCTCGGCGCGAAACTGCCCTGGCTGGATCTGCGGGATAGCGGCATCAATCTCCGCACGACCAAGCGACTGGGGTGGCTGCTCGACAGGGACGGACGGGCCACCGGTCAGATCGTCATACCCAACGCGCTGCAGGGACGCTGAGCGCGGCATAGCTCGCCCCTCACGTCCTCGTCCCCTGACGGCTGGTCGACTCGATGGCAGGCACCAGGAACTCCTCCACCATGGCGCGTTCGTCGTCGGCGTCGCGGCCGGGAAAGAGCAGCAACGAGGTCATCACCCGGACCAGCCAGCGGGCCTTACGGTCCACGACAGCGGCGTCGGCTTCCCCCGCGTCGGAACCGGCGCCGAGCGAGATCACGAAAGCGGTGCCCATCGCCTTGATCACGTCGGACTGCTCGGCGATCTCCGCGCCGATGGGGGCGTCGCTGGCGGCGAACCAGGACTGCAACGCCGGACTGGCCCGGACCAGGTCCAACGACGTCAGGAACCCGGCGATCAACCGATCCCGCGAATCATCGATATCAGCAATGTGTTCCAGTAGCCGGTGGTGCAGCGCGTAGGCCTCGCGGTGGACGTAGGCCGTGTGCAGCGCCTCGCGGTTCTCGAAGTACCGGTACAGCGTCGCCCTGGAACATCCTGCGGCCTTGGCGATCTCGTGCATGCCGACCGCACCGGGGCGCTGGGTGGCGAACAGCTCACCCGCCGCGTCGAGGATGCGGTCGGCGGCGACCTCGCCGCGTCGCGGCCCCAGCCAGTCGTTGCCCGCCATCATGCGTGCACCGAGAACGGGATCGACAATGGCCGCCGCACGTAACTGCCGCCGGCCCAAACGATCCCGGCTTCGTCCACCTCGAAGTCCGGGCAGCGGGCCAACAGTTCGGTCAGGGCCACGCGGGATTGCATGCGCGCAGCGGCAGCGCCGAGGCAGTGGTGCGCGCCGTGGCTGAACGTCAGGATGTTGCGCGGTTTGCGGGTCACATCCAATTGGTCGGCATCGGGGCCGTACTGCCGTTCGTCGCGGTTGCCCGACCCGTACAGCAGGAGTACCCGTCGGCCCGCCGGGATGGTGGCGTCACCGATGGTGATATCGCTGGTGACTGTGCGCGCCAGACCCTGCACCGGCGACGTCACCCGAAGCAACTCGTCGACGGAATCCGTTATCAGAGATGGGTTTTCGACCAGCAGCCGACGCTGATCGGGCCGGCGGTGCAGGTGTTGCACCGAGCCGCCGAGCATGCCGGTGGTGGTGTCGTTGCCGCCGGTGACCATGGTGAAGGTGAAGGCCAGTACCGACAGGGTGCCCGTGATATCGCCGTCGG
>JBEVHL010000196.1:0-8101 GCA_040511255.1 Mycobacterium sp.
TCGTCCTCGCAGGCAGGGCCGGGGTAATTCCAGCCCAATGACATCGTCGCCACCGCCAGGTCGGCCCACCGGTCGGCGACGCCGAGCGCATCCAGATCGACGTGCCCGCAGCAGCGCCCGTCGTCGTCGATCATGGTGTTGGGCGCGCAGGCGTCGCCGTGGCAGACCACCAGCCGGTCAATGGGCGGCGCATCTGCGAAGTCGGTGCGCACCCACGGGCAGCTGTCCACCGGCAGCCGGTCGTGCAGAACCCGCAGGCCGGCCCCGATGGCGCGGGCCGCCTGCCGGGGCCGGGCCACCCAATTCGGGTGCACCGCGGAGTGCCCCGCCAGCCCCGCGGTGTGCAGCCAGTCAGCGCCCACTCCCAACACCCGGGGCACCACCACATACGGCGCCGCCCAGGCCAGCCGGTCGGCCTCGGCGCCGAACCCGCCGGGGCCGGTCTTGACGTACTCCGCACCGCCGTCGATCTGGAAGGTCAGCCCGCCCAGTTCGTTGCGCCAGACCGCGCGCACCGACCGCCCCGCGGCGAGGCGACGGACCACGTCGGGAACGGGCTCAACACCGATCGGAAATGCCACGAGAAACACCTTCGCACCCGGCGTATGACCGCGACCACTAGGCTGGATAGCTGTGGAACCGGTATATGGCACGGTCATCCAGCTCGCCCGCCTCATCTGGAAGGCGCAGGGGCTGAAGTTCACCGTGTCCGGCGTCGAGAACCTGCCGAAGACCGGCGGCGCCGTCATCGCAATCAACCACACCAGCTACTTCGATTTCACCTTCGCCGGCCTGCCCTCCTACCAGCAGGGTCTGGGCCGCAAAGTGCGGTTCATGGCCAAGCAGGAAGTGTTCGACTCCAAGGTCTCCGGGCCGATCATGCGCAGCCTGCGGCATATCCCCGTCGACCGGGAACAGGGCGCGGAGTCGTTCGCGGTGGCCTGTCAGAAGCTCAAAGAGGGCGAGTTCGTCGGGGTCTACCCCGAGGCGACCATCAGCCGCAGCTTCGAGATCAAGGACTTCAAATCCGGTGCGGCCCGGATGGCCATCGCCGCGGACGTGCCGATCGTGCCGCACATCGTCTGGGGTGCTCAGCGCATCTGGACCAAGGACCACCCGAAGAAGATGTGGCGGCCGAAGGTGCCGATCACGGTGACCGTCGGCGAGCCGATCCCGCCGACGCTGCCCGCTGCCGAGTTGACCACGTTGCTGCACTCGCGCATGCAACATCTCCTCGAGCGGGTACAGGATGCCTACGGCGCCCACCCGGCCGGCGAATTCTGGGTGCCGCACCGCCTCGGTGGCGGTGCCCCCTCGCTGGCCGACGCGGGACGACTGGATGCCGAAGAGGCGCAGCGTAAGGCCGAAGCCAGGGCGGCCCGACAGGCAGACGGGTCCGGTTCGGGGTAGGTGGCATGGAGCCGGTATTTCGCGCCCTGGAGATCGCGGCCGAGGTGGTCATCAAGGCCACCGGGACCGCGATCACTTATCGCGGGCTGGACAACATCCCCACCACCGGCGGAGCAGTGATGGCGATCAACCACACCAGCTACGTTGATTTCCTGCCCGCCGCGCTCGCGGTCAAGCAGCGCAACCGGCGGATGCGCTTCATGATCAAGTCGGAGATGCAGAAGATCAAGCCCGTCAACTTCCTGATCAAACGATCCAAGACCATCCCCGTCGACCGGAGCGCAGGCGCCGGTTCCTACGCGGTGGCAGTGGAGCGACTGCGCGCGGGCGAAGTCGTCGGCGTCTACCCGGAGGCGACCATCAGCCGCAGCTTCGAACTCAAGGAATTCAAGACGGGAGCGGGCCGGATGGCACTGGAGGCGCAGGTGCCCATCGTCCCGTTGATCGTCTGGGGTGCGCAGCGGATCTGGACCAAGGACCATCCGAAAAACGTGGGCCGCACCAAGATTCCGATCACCGTGGTGGCGGGCACGCCGATCGCGCCGACGGGCACGGCCGAGGAGTTGGCGCTCACCATGCGCACCTCGATGGCCGAGGTGCTGCATCGCGTGCAAGAGCAGTACCCCCATCCGGCCGGTGCCTACTGGGTGCCGAACCGGCTGGGCGGCAGCGCGCCAACCCCGGCCGAAGCACATCTCCTCGACGAGGCCGAACTGGCCGACCGGGCACGTAAACGGATGGACAGCCAGTGACCTTGCCCGCGTTGATCGCCAGTGATGTCGACGGCACTCTGCTCAACGAAGACGAGCAGGTGACGCCGCGCACCCGCGACGCCGTGCGCGCCGCGGTGGCCGCGGGTGCGCAATTCGTCATCGCGACCGGCCGCCCGCCGCGGTGGATCAAACCCGTGGTCGACGCGTTGGGTTTTGCCCCGATGTCGGTGTGTGCCAACGGCGCGGTGCTCTACGACCCGTCGACAGACCGGATCATCACGGCGCGCACCCTGTCCGCCGACGCACTGGCCGCGCTCGCCGATATCGCGTTGCGGGCCATCCCCGGCGCGGGACTGGCGGTCGAACGGGTCGGCCGCAGCGCCCACGACGCCGCCACCCCGCAATTCGTCAGCTCGCCGGGATACGAGCACGCCTGGCTCAATCCGGACAACACCGAGGTGTCCGTCGAGGATCTGCTGAGCGCGCCCGCGGTGAAGCTGCTGATCCGCAAATCCGGTGCCGCCAGCGCTGACATGGCCGCAGAGCTGGCCAAACACATTGGTGCCCAAGGAGATATCACCTACAGCACCAACAACGGCCTGATCGAGATCGTGCCACCGGGCATCAGCAAGGCCACCGGGGTGGCCGAGGTCGCGACGCCGTTGGGCATCACCGCCGCGGACGTGATCGCCTTCGGTGATATGCCGAACGACATCCCGATGCTGCGGTGGGCCGGCCACGGGGTGGCGATGGGCAATGCCCATCCCGCGGCGATCGCCGCCGCCAACGAGGTGACCGCGCCCAACTCCGATGACGGGTTGGCCCGGGTGCTCGAACGCTGGTGGCTGTAATCCGTTGCAGTCAGGCGGATTTGTCGATCGGGGTGAACCGCTCCAGCTGAATCGGTGGTCCGTTCGGCGAGGGCGGCGGCAATTCCTGCGCGACGCCGTCGACCACCCGGGTCACCATGCCGGTCTCGCGGTCGAAGTTCAGCGTGCCGTGCTGGAAGTTCTGCACCACCCACTGGGGTTCCTGGATCTCGCCGCTGGTCGGCAGACCGAGCAGGCCTCGCTCGTAACCCAGTGACGCCCAGGCGGTGTAGATCGCGCCGGTGACGGGTTCGGCGCCGCTGCCCGAGGACCAGTAGATGGCGCCGCGGTCGAACGTGACGTACCGGGCGCTGTCGGTGGCGGCTTCGGGAGCCCGGGGTGCGCCCAGCGCACTCTTGTCGGCGCCCAAGGCCTGCCACTTGGCGTAGATGGCGCCGCCCCTGAGTTGATCCTCCAGCGTCAGGGGCCCCGGCGGGTCACTGAATCGTGCTGCGATATCGCGGATTTCGGGCATCGCGGCGTACGCGGCTTCGCCTGGGCAGGCGGTGTTGCCGACGTCGCGGTGGGTGAAGATGGTCGGCAGCGTGACCGTGGTGCCCCGCGGGAAGTGGGTGTAGGACGTGCCTGCCGAGGTCAGGGCGACGGTGCCCCTGGGATCGACGTGGTCCAGCCCGAGCCGCCAGCCCAGCAGTCTGCCGACGGTGCGCAGCTGGATCTCGGTCGGGCGGACGGTTTCGAAGTCGCCGATCATCGCGACTCCCCAAGTGTCCCAGTTGAATCCGCCGGTGTGGGAACCTTCGACCGGCTTGTCGATGCCGCCGTCGCGGCCTTCGAAGACCTGACCGTATTTGTCCACCAGGGCGTTGTAGGCGATGTCGCACCAGCCCAACGTCCTGGTGTGGTACGCGTAGATCGCCCGCACGATGGCGGCGGAATCTTCGGGGGAGTAGTCGTTGCTGCCTGCGGTGTGGTGCACGACGCCGGCGCGCACGCCGTCGTCGTACACCGGCGTCCCGCATTTCATGGACTCGTCGGCGCCCCACTGGCCGCGCGTGATGATGTTGGGTGGCTGGCCCGGCGCCAGCACGCCGGTCGGCGGTGACCACTGGCCGTCCGCGGGTGCCCGCGGCGGCGTGATGAGCACGGCGGACAGGTTGGACGCCAGCGATCGTTCGGTGGTGGCCGGTACGTAGCCCAGGTCGGCGTCGGGCTTCGTCGCGCTCGTGGAGGCGGCGGTCACGGGCGCGCCTACGGGCCGGGTGACCGCGATCTGCACCGCCATCGTCGTGCCGACGAACACGGGATCAGTGCCCTTGGAGCCGTGGGCGGGGCCGTCGTCGTCGCCGTTGGACTCCACCGGTTCGGCGTCATACCAGGGGCCCCAGCTGCCGTCGCCGTGTTTGGCCCGGATCTTGGCCGAGGTGCCGGTCAGATCGTCGCCGGTGAGCGCGACCATGGAGAACGGGGTGTTCTGCGAGATCTCCCGGACGGTGACGCCGCCGCCGAGCCCGGTGAGCGGTTGCTCGGCCAGTCGGGTGTCTGCGGCGTGGGGATGATTGCTGTCGGCCGCTGGTTTGTCGAGCATCCAGGGCAGTAACACCGCCGTCGCCGCTATCGCGGTCAGCAGTAACGGGCGGGACGGCACGGGCTGATGTTACGTATGTGTCAGTTGGTGCCTGTGTTTCGACACGGTACTGATGTGAAGAAAGTTAAACCTGCAACGGCACCGCAGGGGCAGTTGGGCTCACCTCGTCGAGGGGGATCGGCTGCGAGCCCGCACCCTGCGGTGCCGTTTGTAACAGGTCTTGCTAGCCCGCGGGGACGGGCGCAGCAGCGGCGGCCGCGGGTGCAGCCCCCTGGATGGCGCTCATGATCGAGGGCATCAGGACGCCCTTGAGCAGATCGATCGCCTGGCCGGCACCCAACTGCTGGGCGGCGCTGCTCAGGTCGCTGACGATGCCGCCACTGCCGCCGGACGAGGCCAGCGGTGAGGCCAGGGACGGATCGCCGAGGATCGGATACGTACCCGCCATCGGATCGAGCCCGATGGGCGCGCTGATCGGCGTCTCGGATGGAATGCCGAGGCCCAATCCCGGGGACGTGGTGCCCACCGCGCCAGGCACGGTCAGGTCCGGGGTGGTCAGGCTCGGGGTGGTCAGACCTGGCGTCGTCAACCCCGGCGTGGTCAGGCCCGGGGTGGTGAGACCTGGCGTGGTGAGACCGGGCGTGGTCAGGCTGGCGCCCGGCAGCGTGGTACCGGGCAGCGACAGCGCCGGGTTGGTCAACCCAGGCGTCGTCAGGCCCGGCGTGGTCAGACCAGGCGTCGTCAGACCGGGTGTGGTCAGGCTGGCGCCCGGCACCGTCGTACCCGGCAGCGTCAACGCCGGGTTGGTCAGACCCGGAGCCGCCAGGCCCGGGGTGGTCAACGCGGGACCCGCGCTGATCGGCTGTGCACCGGCCGGACTGAGGCCCGTCGGCAGCGG
Source organism: Mycobacterium sp. (assembly GCA_040511255.1). Taxonomy (GTDB): domain Bacteria; phylum Actinomycetota; class Actinomycetes; order Mycobacteriales; family Mycobacteriaceae; genus Mycobacterium. The sequence continues at coordinate 5,437 of JBEVHL010000196.1, forward strand.
CGGCAGGTTAAGGCCGAACTGCGACAGGCCCTGGGTCAGGGCGGACATCAGTTCATTGGGCAGGTCGGTGACGACCGCAGCCTGGGTGAACTCGCGGTTCTGTGACACGGGGGCTGCGGACAATTCAGAAATAGCGACCACGGCAAATGGACTCGCGACTGCCAGGGCGGCGACTGCGCTCATGGCTGTCGAGAGCTTGCGTCGACGTCGATTCGGCACGGAAGTCTCCTCAATCTGGACTACGTGTATGCGGATACGTGTAGCGACTACGCGTATTGGTAGCAACGTGATCGATGGTACGGCTGTGATTGGTGGGTCTAGAGGGACGAGACCGAATTGACGTCGAATCGCGACCTTCATCCTCTAAAGGCTCAGTTAGGGGTATTCGCGCACGCACGGGACGGGTCGTCCACCGCGCGGCCGGGAGGGGTGGGGTGCCGCGGTCGGATACCCTAACTGCCGATGACTTCACCTGCTCCCGGTCGCTACGACCTCCTTGTCGTCGGATCCGGATTCTTCGGCCTGACGATCGCCGAGCGCGCGGCCACGCAGCTCGACAAGCGGGTACTCGTGGTGGACCGGCGATCCCATATCGGCGGCAACGCCTACTCGGAGCCCGAACCCGAGACCGGCATCGAGATCCACAAGTACGGCGCCCACCTGTTCCATACCTCCAACAAGAGGGTGTGGGACTACGTCCGGCAATTCACCGAGTTCACCGGCTATCAGCACCGTGTCTTCGCGATGCACAACGGCCAGTCCTATCAGTTCCCGATGGGGCTCGGTCTGGTCTCGCAGTTCTTCGGCCGATACTTCACGCCCGACGAGGCCCGCAAGCTGATCGCCGAGCAGGCCGCCGAGATCGACACCGCCGACGCCGCCAACCTGGAGGAAAAGGCGATCTCACTGATCGGCCGGCCCCTCTACGAGGCATTCGTCAAGGCCTACACCGCCAAGCAGTGGCAGACCGACCCCAAGGATCTGCCCGCGGCGAACATCGCCCGGCTGCCGGTGCGCTACACGTTCGACAACCGCTACTTCAACGACACCTACGAGGGTCTGCCGGTCAACGGCTACACCGCGTGGCTCGAGGCGATGGCGGCCGACCAGCGCATCGACGTCCGCCTCGACACCGACTGGTTCGACGTTCGCGACCAGTTGCGCGCCGAAAGCCCGGACGCACCCGTCGTCTACACCGGTCCGCTGGACCGGTATTTCGACTTCGACGAGGGCCACCTGGGCTGGCGGACGCTGGACTTCGAGCTCGAAGTGCTCGGCACCGGGGATTTCCAAGGCACCCCGGTGATGAACTACAACGACGCCGACGTGCCCTTCACCCGGATCCACGAGTTCCGGCACTTCCATCCCGAGCGGGCCTACCCCACCGACAAGACGGTGATCATGCGGGAGTTCTCGCGGTTCGCCGACGATGAGGACGAGCCCTACTATCCAATCAACACCGAAGCTGACCGCCAGTTGCTCGCCACCTACCGCGAGCGGGCCAAGACGGAGACGGCATCGGCCAAGGTGCTGTTCGGCGGGCGCCTCGGCACCTACCAGTACCTGGATATGCACATGGCAATCGCCAGCGCTCTGAATATGTACGACAACACCCTCGCGCCGCACCTTGCCGACGGTGCCCCGCTGTCGTCCGCCGACCAGAAAGCATCAAACCCATGAGCGACATCCCGTCCGGCCCCGTCGACTCGACGGAAACCCAGGCGGTCAGCCTGCTGTCCCGGGTCATCCTGCCGCGGCCGGGTGAACCGCACGACGTCCGCAAGCTCTACATCGAAGAATCCGAGACCAACGCTCGCCGGGCGCACGCCCCGACCCGCACCAGCCTGGAGATCGGCGCCGAGTCCGAGGTGTCGTTCGCGACGTACTTCAACGCCTTCCCGGCCAGCTATTGGCGCCGCTGGTCCTCCCTCGAGACAGTGGTGCTGCGGGTCGAACTGAGTGGCGCGGCCCGGGTGGACGTCTACCGGTCCAAAGCCACCGGGGCCCGGATCACCGTCGGCGGCGCTGCGGTCACCGGTGACCAGGCGACGGCCGAGTTCGTCATCGATCTGTCTCCGTTCGAGGACGGCGGCTGGATCTGGTTCGACATCACCACCGACACCGCGGTCACCGTGCACAGCGCGGGCTGGTACTCCGCGGTGCCTGCACCGGGACGGGCCAATATCGCCGTGGGCATCCCCACGTTCAACCGGCCGTCGGACTGCGTCGCGGCCTTGACGGCGCTGAGTTCAGATCCCTTGGTGGACAAGGTGATCGGCGCAGTCATCGTCTCGGACCAGGGTAATAGGAAAGCAAAGGACCATCCCGGTTTCGCCGAGGCCGCCGCCCCGCTCGGGGACCGGCTGGTGATCCACAACCAGCCCAATCTCGGCGGCTCCGGCGGGTACAGCCGGGTGATGTACGAGGCGCTGAAGAACACCGACTGCGAACAGATCCTGTTCATGGACGACGACATCCGCATCGAGCCAGACTCGATCCTGCGGGCCTTGGCGCTCAACCAGTTTGCCAAGTCGCCGATCCTGATCGGCGGCCAGATGCTCAACCTGCAGGAGCCGTCGCACCTGCACGTCATGGGTGAGATCGTCGACCGCGACAACTTCATGTGGACCAACGCGCCGCACACCGAATACGACCACAACTTCGC
>JBEVHL010000197.1:0-4134 GCA_040511255.1 Mycobacterium sp.
ACGTGGACAAGGTGTTGGCAGGGTCGACGATCCCGCTGTGCCTCGACACCGGCCACCTGCTGATCGGCGGCACCGATCCGCTGGAGCTGACCCGTCAGGTGCCGGGGCGGATCAAGCATGCGCACCTCAAGGACGTCAACCTGAAGCTGGCCGCGCAGGTGCAATCAGGCGACCTGACCTACACCGAGGCGGTGGCGGCGGGTATGTACGTGCCGCTCGGCGCCGGCGACGTCGACATCGCAGGCATCGTTAAAACGTTGGAGGACAACGGCTATGCCGGCTGGTACGTCATGGAGCAGGACAACATCCTGGTAGCCGAGCCCGCAGAAAATGGAGCTGACGGTCCGCTGGGCGACGTACTGGCCAGTGTCGAGTTCCTCCGAAGCGTAAAGAGTCCGGCGTGACCCTGCGGATCGGTCTGCTCGGCGCCTCCCGGATCGCCGAGTCCGGCATCATCGGTCCGGCCAACACCCTGGGCCACCGGCTGGTCGCGGTCGCTGCTCGCGATCGCGGCCGGGCCGACAGCTTCGCCGAGAAGTACGGCGTCGAGCGGGCGGTGGACACCTACGAGGACGTGATCAACGATCCCGAGGTCGATGTCATCTACAACCCGCTGGCCAACTCGCTGCACGCGCCATGGAACCTGGCGGCGATCGCGGCGGGCAAGCCCGTGCTCTCCGAAAAGCCGTTCGCCCGCAATCGTGTTGAGGCGCAGCAGGTGGCCGCGGCTGCCGAGGCGGCCTCGGTGAAAGTGTTGGAAGCGTTTCACTACCTCTTTCATCCGGTCACCCGCAGGTTGTTCGAGGTGGCCGGTGACGGCACCCTCGGGCAGCTGCGTCACGTCGAGGTCCTGATGACCATGCCTGCGCCGGCCGCTGATGACCCCAGGTGGTCGCTGGACATGGCGGGCGGCGTGTTGATGGACCTGGGCTGCTACAGCCTGCACGTGATGCGCATGCTGGCCGCCGCCGGTGGCGGCGCGCCGGAGATCACCGGTGCCGGCGCGGTGCAGCGCACCCCCGGCGTCGACGCCACCTTCGACGTCGACCTGGTCTTCCCAGGGGGCGCGACTGGACACGCCAGCCACTCCATGGAGGCGGATCGGTACGAATACACCATCCGCGCGGTCGGTGGTGCCGGAGAAGCATTGGTGCACAACTTCATCCAACCCGATAGCGATGACCGCATCACCATCACGACGGCGACGGGCACAACAGTGGAGAGCCTGGGCACCAGGTCGTCCTACACCTATCAGCTGGAGGCATTCGCCGCGCTTGTGCTCGAAGGCGCACCGCTGCCGATCGGCCTCGACGACGCCGTGGACAATATGGCGTATGTCGACGCCGCCTATCGGGCCGCAGGTATGGATCCCCGATAGCTCTAACCTCACCCGCGAGCGTGCAGCCACGTGCATCTGGCGGGCAGCGGAATACACGTCACTGCACGCTGGATCAGGAGTCTTTGATGAGTTTCGAATTGGCCGTCTGCGCCGAGATGGTCTTCACCGATCTGCCGATCGTCGACCGGATCCGCCGCGTCGACGAACTGGGTTTCGGCGTCGAGATCTGGAGCTGGGACGACAAGGACCTGGACGCACTGGCCGCCACCGGGGCCCGGTTCGAGTCGATGACCGGGTACCTGCACGGCGACCTGACCGATCCCGACGGCGCCCGTGAGGTGCTGCGCACCGCCGAGCTGAGTGTCAAAGCAGCTGCGGCACTAGGCTGCCCGCGGCTGAACCTGCACACCGGCGAGCTGGTCGACGGTCAGGCCGCACGGCCGAAATACCGTGCCACCGGGGCGATGTGGCTCAGCGCGCAGCGTGGGCTGGAAGCACTCGGCGAGCTCGGGGCCGGCGCCGGCGTGACGTTCACCGTGGAGAACCTGAACACCATCGTCGACCATCCCGGTGTGCCGCTGGCCCGCGCCAAGGACACGCTGGCCCTGGTCGAAGCCGTCGGACACCCCAACATCAAGATGAACCTCGACCTCTATCACGCCCAGATCGGCGAGGGAAACCTGATCGAGTTGGTGCGCCGCTGCGGCGCGGCGATCGGCGAGATCCAGGTCGCCGACGTCCCCGGCCGGTGCGAGCCCGGCACCGGTGAGATCAACTACGCGGCCATCGCAAACGCGTTGCACGAGATGGACTTCACCGGCACCGTTGCCATGGAAGGCTGGGCCTCGGGTGACAGCGACGCGGCCCTGACGGCGTTTCGCGAGACCTTCACCGTCTAAGACGTCGACCGCTAGGTGGCCATCACAGGCAACTGAACATACGACGCCCGCGACCCACCGGTGTGGACGATGTGCCGTCCGCTGTTGTGCGGGAGGTATTCGCGCAACGCCGGCATCATCGGACCAATCAGGTTGTGCGCACTGATGATCAGCCGCAATTGCTCCCCCGGGTAGAACATTAGGCCGACCGGGGACAGCTCGACCTCGATCTCCGCGACCTCGCCGGCGTGCAGCTTCTCCACCCGGTCGAAGCTGTGGGCGGGGATATCGTCGGTCGACAGCTCCTCATCCAAGTGACGCATCGACACGCGCAGCCGTCCATTGGATCCCTTGTACCGCAGGATGGATGCGCCTCGATCGGTGAGGTCATGTATCCGTGCACTGTGGTTGGGCACGGTGAAGGCCTGCAGCGGCGTCCCGTGGGCGTCAAGTTTCTGCACGAAGACGAACAGGTCCATGTCATCGGCCTCGGCTTGCACCCAGAGCCTGGCCTTGGGATATCCGACCAGGACGGTTTCCTCGTCGAACCGAGCGGTGAAGGACACCCACCCCGGGTTGGCCCCTGCGTCGTAGGCCACGGCCGCCTCCGGTGCCTGCGCCTGCGTGACAAGAGTCCGCGCATCCCCGTCCAGGTAGTACCTGGTGGACACCACTGCCTCGGGCGGGAATCGGTCTGCAGGTACATTCAGCCGGTCTCCCCCTTCGAGATCGAGGATCGCGTACCGGACGCGCGGCGTCTGATCCCAGCCGTTGTCTACGCCCCTGAGGTAGTGGTCGAAGAACCGGCGCAGGTCCTCCCGGTTGGTCTGGTCGTAGTAGTCGGGCCACTCCTGGCTGTTGTGGATGCGGAGCCATTTCTGCTCCGAGGCGATCCGGCGCCAGCCACGGAACGTACCGATTGTGTGCAGCGTGTTCGAGTAGCTGGCAACAACGTATGCAGGCACCGTGATCTGGTCGAGGCTCGGAATCTTGTTCTGCCACAACGTATTCATCAACGGATAACGCTGGGCCTCGTCGAGGATGTCCTCCTTGCGGTTCTTGCCGAAAAATGAGCCCTCCTGCAGCTGGCGAGCGAAGCCCGTGTCAGGCATCCCGCCACGCATCACCAGGTCACGATAGGTGTCGCTCACGCCCTCCCATGGGTTGATCGCCGCGAGGTGGGCTGGCCGCTCGGCGGCGGTAAACCATTGCGACGCCGCGAGATACGACGTTCCGCTCATCCCCACCTTGCCGTTGCACCAGTCCTGCACGCCCAACCACTCGATCAGGTCGTGACCGTCGCGACCTTCCTGCCGATCCCATAGGACGCTGTCACCCTCGGAGTCGCACGTCCCGCGCATATCCGGATTGCAGATCGCATAGCCCTGCGCGCACCAATAGGCCGGGTCGGGACCCTCGAACTTGTGCAACCCCGACACGGCGCCGTTGTCGAGACCCACCAGGTCAAATACCGCCATCGCACTGGGTGAGCTGCCCTGCCCCTTGCCGTAGGGACTCCATGCCACGATCACCGGCACCTTCTCGCTGCCGACCGGCCGGTACACGTCGACATAGATGGTGACGCCGTCGCGCAGCGTCACCGCGATGTCTTTGTCGAGCACGATATCGATGGGCAGGGGCTGGAACTGCGGCGCCAGTCGGGAGCCTGCGGGCAAGGTCCGGGTGCCGGGCTCGAACCCGCTGAGCACGCCGTACCTGGCGCCCGGTACCAGCGGCGCCGACGGGATGAACATCAACGCTTCGCTGGTCATGTACCTACCGTACGAGCCGTGTACGAATATATCAACACGCGTTTATATCGCTGGTTTCCTGGCTACACTTCCTCCGTGTCCACCGATGCATCCGCCGAACTCCACCGCCGTCGGAGGGGCCGGAGACCAGGCCCTAGCGAGACCC
>JBEVHL010000198.1:0-28067 GCA_040511255.1 Mycobacterium sp.
GGTCGGCCTGGTCGCGCATCTTGTCCAGCACATCCTCCGGCGCATCCACCACGCCGCGGGCGGCAGCATCCGGAACCGCTTGCAGCACAATCAAATCCCGGAATCGCTCCAGCAGATCGATGGCGAACCGGCGGGGATCATGCCCGGCATCGATGACCGCCTCGACCGCCCCGAACAACACCGCGGCGTCCCCGGCGATCAACGCCTCCACGGCATCGTCGATCAGCGCGATATCGGTGGCCCCGAGCAGCGCCAGCGCCCGTTGGTAGGCGATGTGGTTGCCGGTCGGCGTGGTGTCCGACCCGGCCAGCAGCTGATCGAGAACCGACAGGGTGTCACGTGGCGAGCCACCGCCGGCGCGGATCACCAGGGGGTAGACCGCGTCGTCGACCTCGACATCCTCGGCGACACAGATCTTCTCGATCAGGGTGCGCATGGTGCGCGGCGCGAGCAGCCGGAACGGATAGTGGTGCGTCCGCGACCGGATGGTGGGCAGCACCTTCTCCGGCTCGGTGGTGGCGAAGACGAAGATCAGGTGTTCCGGCGGCTCTTCGACGATTTTGAGCAACGCATTGAATCCGGCATTGGTGACCATGTGCGCTTCGTCGATGATGAAGATGCGGTAGCGCGATTGTGCGGGGGCGTAGAAGGCCCGGTCGCGCAGTTCCCTGGTGTCGTCGACGCCGCCGTGGCTGGCCGCGTCAAGTTCGGTGACGTCCACGCTGCCGCCGCCGTTGGGGGCCAGCGCGACGCAGGAGTTACAGACCCCGCACGGGGTGGCGGTAGGGCCCTGCTCACAGTTCAGCGACCGGGCCAGAATGCGGGCTGAGGAGGTCTTGCCGCAGCCACGCGGGCCCGAGAACAGGTAGGCGTGGTTGATGCGGCCTGCCTCGAGCGCGGTGGACAGGGGTGTGGTGACATGCTCCTGCCCCACCACTTCGGCGAAGGTTGCCGGTCGGTACTTGCGGTAGAGGGCCACGGGTGAAGGGTACCTAGCCGGTCCGACTAGTCCGACAGCATCGACTCGGTCGCCGCGAGCAGCGCGCACGTCGCGAGACCGTCGATCGCTTCCTGCAGATCCGGCAGCGACGGGAACGACGGCGCGATGCGAATGTTCTTGTCGTCTGGATCTTTTCGGTACGGGAACGCAGCACCGGCCTCGGTGACGGCGATCCCGGCGTTCTTGGCCAGCGCAATGGTGCGCCGGGCGGTGTGCGGCAACACGTCGAGGCTGACGAAGTATCCGCCCTTCGGATCGGTCCAGGACGCGATCTTCGAATCGCCGAGTCGGTCGGCCAGGATTTCGGCGACCAGCGCGAACTTGGGGGCGAGCAATTGCTGATGGCGCTGCATCTGCAGCAACACCCCGTCGGCATCACCGAAGAACTTCAGGTGCCGCAACTGGTTGACCTTGTCCGGGCCGATCGATTTCTTTCCGGCGTACTGCAGGTACCAGGCGATATTGCCCAGGGAGCCACCGAAGAAGCTGACCCCGGCGCCCGCGAAGGTGATCTTCGACGTCGAGGAGAAGACATACGGCCGGTTGGGGTTACCGGCCTTGGCGGCCAGCCCGAGCACGTCGATCTGGCGGACGAAGTCATGCGTCAAGGTGTGCACGGGATAGGCGTTATCCCAGAAGATGCGGAAATCTTTTGCCGCCGTTTGCATTTGCAGCAGCCGTAGGGTGTTCTCCCACGAATAGACGGCACCGGTCGGGTTGGCGAACACCGGAACGGCCCACATGCCCTTGATGGCGGGGTCGACGGCCACCAGTTCTTCGATGAGGTCCACATCGGGACCGTCTTCGCGCATCGGCACGGTGATCATCTCGATACCCATCGCCTCGGTGATGGCGAAGTGCCGGTCGTAACCGGGCGACGGGCACAGGAACTTGATGACGGGTTCTTGGAGCCATGGGCGCGGCGAGTCCACGCCGCCGTGCAGCAGTGAGAACACCACGATGTCGTGCATCAGTTCCAGGCTGGCGTTGTTGCCCGCAATCAGGTTCGGCACCGGGATACCGAGCAGTTCGCCGAAGATCGAGCGCAGTTCGGGCAGTCCGTGCTGTCCGCCGTAGTTGCGGGTGTCGGTGCCGTCACCGTCGCGGAACGCATCGGGCCCCGGCAGTTCGAGCAGCGCGTTCGACAGGTCGAGCTGGGCAGGTGAGGGCTTGCCGCGCGTCAGGTCGAGAGTGAGCTTCTTGGCCTGCAGCCCCGCGTAGTTGCGCTGCTGCTGTTCGTGTTCGGCCCGCAGCTCATCACGGCCGAGGGAATGAAACGACACCGTGGGCCTTTCACCGTCAAGCGGTACAGAAATTAGGGGACCCCGCGCACCCGCCAGAGCCCATTGACCCTTGCTGCCTTCCGGCCCTGGGGGAGTTCACAGGATAGACGCCGCGCGGGGTCCAGAGCGAGTCTAATACGTCTCGCGACCACGGCCGCGCGCAGCCGTGGTGGCTCATGCAGCTGACTCCGCTACCATTGCCGACGGAGGATTCGCCTAGTGGCCTATGGCGCTCGCCTGGAACGCGGGTTGGGTTAACGCCCTCAGGGGTTCAAATCCCCTATCCTCCGCGCTAGTCCCGGGGTGTCGGACGCATACGTAGCTGGTAAACGGCACGTGCGGTGACACCCCGGGGCACATCAACCCAAGGAGGGGTATGCGGCGCGGTTTCGCGATGTCGTGGCATGCGTTGTCCTTCGTCTTGGCCGCTGCGCTGTACTTCGTCTTCGTCCTGCCCCGCTGGTGGGAGATGATGGGCGACGTGTCGCACGGGCTGGGCACGTCGATGCGGATCGTGACCGGGGCCGTCCTCGGCCTCACCGCCCTGCCGGTGGTGTTCACGCTGATCAGGACGCGCAGGCCGGAGTTCGGCACCCCGCAGCTGGCGCTCTCGCTGCGCCTGTGGTCGATCGTCGCGCATGTCGTGGCGGGCATTCTCATCATCGGTACGGCGATCGCCGAGATCTGGCTGAACCTGGACAACACCGGCCAATGGCTGTTCGGTGTCTACGGTGGCGCCGCCTCGATCGCCGTCCTCGGTGCGGTGGCGTTCTACCTGGCCTTCGTTGCCGAGATGCCCCCGCCGCCGCCGAAACCGCTCAAGCCCAAGAAGGTCAAGCCGAGCAGCGACACCGCTGCCGCCGAGTCCGCGGCAGCCGAGCCCGCCGACATCGAGGCTGACGCGGCCGACGAATCCGACGAGGCGGCCCCCGCCGAGCCTGAACCAGAGACCGTGACCGCCAGCACCGACACCGACACGGACGGAGACGTCGAAGCCAGCCCCGACGAGGCCGAGGATTCGGCCGCCCGGTTGCGCAACCGGCGACCCGCAGGCAAGAGCCGCGGCATCGCCAACCGGCGTCGCGGCAGCGGCGGCGTCGCACTGTCCGACGACTGAAAGTCGTCCCCCATTCAGGCCCGCTGACCCGACGGCCAACCCTATGCTGTGCGAGTGCTCAACAACACTCCTTTTCGGGTGGTCCAGTGGACCACCGGCAATGTCGGTAAGAGCTCCGTCCAGGCGATCGCCGTCAATCCCAATCTCGAACTCGTCGGCTGCTACGCCTGGTCAAAAGACAAGGCGGGCAAGGACGTCGGCGAACTGTGCGGCATCGAACCGCTCGGCGTCGCGGCCACCGACGATATCGACGCCCTCCTGGCGCTCAAGCCCGACGTCGTGGTCTACAACCCGATGTGGATCGACGTCGACGAGCTGGTCCGCATCCTCGAAGCGGGGGTCAACGTGGTGGCGACGGCGTCGTTCATCACCGGCCACAACCAGGGCGACGGACGCGACAAGATCGCCGAGGCCTGCGAGCGCGGCGGCGCGACGATGTTCGGCTCCGGGATCAGCCCCGGATACGTCAACCAGTTGGCCATCGTGGCGGCGGGCATCTGCGACCGCGTCGACAAGATCACCGTCAACGAGGCCGCCGACACCACCTTCTACGACTCGCCCGAAACCGAGAAGCCGGTCGGCTTCGGCCGCCCTATCGACGATCCCGACCTGCAGAAGATGACCGCGCACGGCACCGGAGTCTTCGGCGAGGCAGTGCGGATGATCGGCGACGCCCTGGGCATCGACCTCGACGAGGTGCGTTGCGACGCCGAGTACGCGCAGACCACCGCAGACCTCGACCTGGGCTCGTGGACCATCCCGGCCGGCGGTGTCGCCGGCGTGCACGCCGTGTGGAAAGGCATCGTGAACGGCGTCACCCGCGTCGAGCTCTCCCTGCTGTGGAAGAAAGGTCAGACGCTGGAACCGGATTGGCCGATCGAGCAGGACGGCTGGGTCATCGAGGTCGCCGGGCGGCCGACGGTGACGATGAAAGTCGGCTTTTTGCCGCCCCCAGATTTCGCCGCCACCACGCTCGAAGAATTCATGGTGCTCGGCCACATCATGACCGCGACACCGCCGCTCAACGCGATTCCCGCGGTCGTCGCCGCCGCGCCCGGCATCGTCACCTACAACGATCTGCCGCTGATCCTGCCCAGGGGTGTCGTCCCCACCCATTAGCTGCCAACGGGTTGATATTGCCGAGAGCGGGCAATATGGGGTGGTAACGATTCACTCTGGATCGCCGAGAGGCAGGACATGGCCGCACGAATACGAGTGCTGCGTGGCGCAGTGCTGGCACTGGTGGTGGCCGTTCTGGCCCTGTTCGTTCCGGCAGGTGCGCACGCCGCGCCGGCCCCGGTCGATCCCGCCGGGCTGATCACCCAGGTAGAACCCGGTCTGGTCCAGATCACCACGATGGTCGATTACCAGGGCGTCGTCGGGAACGGCACCGGGATCATCCTGAGCCCCAACGGCGAGATCCTGACAAATCACCACGTGGTCCAGGGCGCGAACTCCATTCAGGTGCTCAGTATCGCCACCGGACAGACCTTTGCCGCTGATGTGATCGGCTACGACCGCGACGACGATATTGCGCTGCTGCAGGCGAGGGGTGCGTCCACCCTGCCGGTCGCTCCGCTGGGCGACTCGGCCTCGGTCGGCATCGGCGACCCTGTCTTGACCATCGGCAACGCGAACGGCACCGGGAACCCGCTGACCCACGAACAGGGCGTGGTGACCGAACTGGGCCGCAGCATCGACGCCCAGGACGAGCTGACCGGCAGCTCACACGAACTCGGTGACCTGATTGCCTCGTCGACCAATCTGCGTTCCGGCGATTCCGGTGGCGCGTTGGTCAACAGCGCGGGCCAGGTCGTCGGCCTCAACGCCGCTGCCACGTTGAACTTCAAGATGGGTAGAAGCACCCCCGGTGGGCAGGGCTTCGCGATTCCGATCAACAAGGCTCTGGACATCGCCAACCAGATCAGGTCGGGCGCGTCGTCGCCGACCGTGCACATCGGACCGTCGGCCATGTTGGGGGTCGGCATCAGTGCCGGCGGCGACGAGCGGGACTCCGGGCTGCCGGTCCGGTCGATTCTGCGCGACGGGCCCGCCGCGGCGGCCGGGCTGCAGCCTGGCGATGTGATCACCTCGATCGACGGCACCCCCATCGGGTCGGCCAATGCCCTGACCGCGGTGCTCGATCAGCGCTATCCGGGCAATGTGATCGATCTGGCTTGGCGCGACGCGGCGGGCCAGAATCGCGACGCCAAGGTGACGTTGGGTAGCGGCCCGGTCAGCTAGTCGGTCAACACGATCGTCAGGTCGTTGTCGCGGCGTTCGACGCGAAAGCCGGCACGCCGGGCGATCGTGGCCACGGCGGCGGCATCCGTCGGTTCGGATCTGCTGCCCGCCAGGACGCGGGCCAGGCGGCCCTTGTGCGACTTGTTGAAATGACTGACAACAGAGCGTGTTCCGTCGGGGCGCTCGTTGACGACGTCGACGCGGACCGCCCCGGGCACCTTGCCCAGCGACATGTAGGACCCCGACCGCAGATCGACGATCAACTCGTCAGCGGCCAGCCGGGTCAGCTCGGGCACCAGCAGCGGCTGCCAGCGCGCGGCCAGCGTGCCGCCGCTCGGCAGGGCCGACGCCGCCGACAGCCGGTAGGCCGGCACCGCGTCGTCGGCGCGCAGCAGGCCGAACAACGCCGACCCCACCACCAACCGAGCGCGGGCCCGCGCGGCCGCGGCACCGGTGAGCGACCCGAAATCGAGTGCGTCGTAGAGCACCCCGGTATAGCGGGTGATCGCAGGCAGCGTCGGAGCGTGCCGCAGTGCCGCATTGCGCTCGATCTCGCCGTCCAGGCTGGCGGCGATCTTCAACGCCCGCCGACTCGCCGGCACGTCGGCAGCCAGCGCCAACACCTCGTCGATCAGCGCCGCCCGCATCGGAGCCAGCGTGGGGAAGCTCAGCGAGTCCAGGTGCAGCGGCGAGCCGTCCCCGCCGCCGCGTTTGGTCTCCGATGGGGGCAGCAGCACAAGCACAGCGGGAGGGTATCCGATTTGCGGCTAGGTGCCTTCGACGGGCTTGCCGTCCTTGTCCCAGTTGGCGGCCACTTTTTTGCTCGGCTGCACGCGCGGCGGTTCGCCAGGCATCTTCGGGTAGCTCGGTGGGTACGGCATATCGCCGAGCCCGTTGTCCTCATCGGCAGCGACCATGTCCAGCAGCACCTGGATCGACTGCGCCTTCGCGTCGATATCGGCCCACGGATCTTCGCGGGACGCTACCAATTTCGGCACGGTCGCCATGGTGTAGTCGTCGGGATCGGCGTCGGCGAGCTCGGCCCAGGACAGCGGCGTCGATACCGTGGCAATTGCGGTGCGCCGCACCGAATATGGCGAGGCCATGGTCCGGTCGCGGGCGTTCTGGTTGAAGTCGATGAAGATGCGCTCGCCGCGCTCTTCCTTCCACCATGACGTCGTGACCTGTTCTGGCGCACGGCGTTCCACCTCACGGGCCAGGGCGATACCGGCCCGCCGCACCTCGATGAAATCCCAGTCGGTGGCGATCCGCAGGAAGACGTGCACACCCCGCCCGCCGGAGGTCTTGGCGTAGCCGACCAGTCCCAGTTCGTCCAGCAACGGCTTGAGCACATCGACGGCCACCGTCCTGGCGTGCGTGAAGTCGGTACCCGGCTGCGGATCCAGATCGATCCGCAATTCGTCAGGGTGCTCGGTGTCGGGGCAGCGCACCTGCCAGGGATGCAGAGTGACAGAACCCATTTGGGCGGCCCACACGATGGCCGAGGGATGTGTCACCTTCAGCGCGTCGGCGGTGCGACCGGACGGAAACGTCACCTCGCAGGTCTGCAGATAGTCGGGATGTTTGACCGGCACCCGCTTCTGGTAGATCTCCTCGCCGTCGATACCGTCGGGGAACCGCTGCAAATGGGTGGGCCGATCACGCAATGGGGATAGCATCGGACCCTCGGCGACGGTCCGGTAGTACTCGACGAGGGTGCGTTTGTTGCCCGCCGCGCCCAGTTTCGGGAAGTAGATCTTGTCCGGGTTCGACAACCGCACCTTGACCCCGTCGACATCGATTTCTTCTGCGGGAGTGGCCATTTTCAGGATGACTCCAATACGTCGTAGAGGTCGTAGTCCGCTGCCACGTCAAGCTGGGCGAAGGTGCAACTCGATGGTTCCCGGTCCGGCCGCCAGCGGACGAATTTCACTGCGTGCCGGAACCTGACGCCGTGTCCTGATGTCGCCGGCAGCCCGGCTCCGTCTGCACTGTTTCCTTCCATCTGGTCATACGCCACCTCCGCGACCTTCTCCGGACGAATCGGAATCCAGCGTTTGTCGGCGGCGGAGTTCCACCGACTGGCCTCGCCATCGTTCACCACGTCGTCGCCCAGGCGCAGCGGCTCCAGCTCGGCGAGCAGCGCCGAGCGCGCCTTGACGGTGAAAGATGCTGCGCCACCGACCATTTGCAGCTCGCCGTCGTCGCGGTAGAGCCCAAGCAGCAGCGAGCCGATACCCTCACCACTCTTGTGGATGCGGTATCCGATGGCGACGCAATCCGCGTCGCGGGCGTGTTTGACCTTGACCATCTCCCGCTTGCCAGGCAGGTAGTGGCCGTCGAGGCGTTTGGCGATCACCCCGTCCAGCCCGGCGCCCTCGAAGGTGGTCAGCCAGTTGATGCCCTGCTCAGGATCTTCGGTGGTGCGCGTGACATGGCACCACGTTTTCTCGTGCACCAGCCCGGTCAGTGCCTCACGGCGGATGCGGAACGGCTGATTCATCAGCGACTTGTCCCCGCTGGCCAGGGCGTCGAAACCGATGAAGTGCGCCGGCGTCTGCTCGGCCAGCAGCTTGATCCGGCTCTCGGCCGGGTGGATGCGTTGGCTCAGCGACTCCCAGTCCAGGCGCATCCGACCGCCGATCTCGCGGGGCACCACCACCTCGCCGTCGAGCACGCACCGCGGTGCCAGCTCGTCGCGCAGTGCCACCAGCAGCTCGGGGAAGTATCGGCCCAGGTCCTTACCGCTGCGGGATTGCACCTCGACGTCGTCGCCGTCGCGGAAGACCAGCGCCCGGAACCCGTCCCACTTGGGCTCGTAGGACCACACCCCGGCCTCGTCGGGAACTTTCGTCGCGGCCTTGGCCAGCATCGGCTCGACGGGCGGCATCACGGGGAGGTCCATGTTCCCATCCTGGCTCATGAGTCAATGCGGGCCAGCCCATGCTGCCCTAGGGAGGGACTACCCGCTATGGCGAAACTCATCGCCGCTGCGAAGACATCATGCCGTCTTTCCTGGGCGTTCGCGTCACACTGCGGTACGGCCCCCATCAACGGACAGCGCTGCGCCATGCACGAAGCTCGCCGCGTCGCTAATCAGGAATACGACCGCCGAGGCGATCTCGGTGGGGTCGGCGACGCGACCTGCAGGCGCTTGTGCGGCCAATGCGTCGAGCGCCTCACCGAGCTCAGCCGAACCCGGGGTACGCGTCGGCCCGACGGTAACTGCGTTGACCCGAACGCCTCGCGGTCCGAATTCGGCAGCCCAGCTCTTGGTCAGAAACAACAGCGCAGCCTTGGTGGCGCCGTACACGGACATTCCGGGCAG
Organism: Mycobacterium sp.; assembly: GCA_040511255.1. Taxonomy (GTDB): domain Bacteria; phylum Actinomycetota; class Actinomycetes; order Mycobacteriales; family Mycobacteriaceae; genus Mycobacterium. Next base: position 8,973 of record JBEVHL010000198.1, read on the forward strand.
TGCGAACTCGCCTGCCATGCTGGCCACGTTCACGATTGCTCCTCTGCCCGCCTCGGCCATCGCAGGTGCCAGTGCACTGACCAAGTAATAGGGCGCGGCGAGGTTGGTTGCGATGGCCGCGTCGAATCCGGTCTCGGGCATTTCCGCTGTCGGAGCGATGATTCCGACTGCCGCATTGTTCACCAGAATGTCAACGTTTCGATCCGCGACCTGCTGAGCCCGTGCTGCCAGATCCTTGGCAGCCGCAGCGCCTCCGCCGAGGTCGGCGGGAATGAAGTCGGCACGGCCACCGGCGCCGCGCAGGTCGCTGACGACCCGTTCACCACGTTCTGCGTCGCGCCCACAGACCAGTACGTGTGCTCCGCGCTGAGCCAGCACCGTCGCTATAGCGGTGCCGATACCGCTCGTTGAACCGGTCACCAATGCCGTCGATCCTGCTATGTCCAAAGTCATTTCTCGAACGCTAGACACAAGTTTTTGGAACTACCAATCCAATTTAGTTTGATAGCAGGGTCTTTGACGATCTCGGCTGTTGCGACTGCAGACAGTCGAGCATGGCGTCCAGAGCGACCTGCAGAGGCCGGGTGTCACGGTTGAGCTGAGTGAGCACGAGACCGCCAATTGCCGTCGCCAGAGTCATGGTCGCGAGGCCGTCCGGATCAGCGGCTGGCGCGAGGTCATTGTTGGCCTGCATCGTCCGGTAGCCGGCACGAATGCTGTCCTCACATCGGTGAAAGATCCGTGCGATCTGGGTCAGCGCACCGTCGTCGAGATCCATCAATCCGGCCCCCAGCGTGACAGTGGGACAACCACCTGCGAATTGCGACTCGCGTTGCCCCTCGACGAGGCGTTGACCCCAAGATCGCACGGCGTCCGCCGACTCGAAACAGCCCAGCATCGACGTACCGCCGACCGACATAGAGTCTTGATAGTCGACCACGGCAGCGATCAAGGCTTGCTTATCGGCAAAGTAGTGGTAGATCTGCGAGCTGCTCACTTTCGCCTCGGCACGAACGTCCTCGAGGGTCACACCGGTCACGCCGCGCCAACTGATCAGACGATGGGCGGCTTCCAAGATGCGCTGCCGGGTGTGCTCGCCCTTTGCGGTGTGCCTCAACGACTTTCTAGACATGGCGCCCTCCTGCGCGGCCGGTCCCGCAAGCGCGGCCACAGTGACGGCTTGCGCTCTTCGAGACCGTTCCATCGACGAATTCCCATATAGGTACAACGTACGCCATTTTGGACTTCAGCGGTCCCCATTCACCCCGCGGGTGTTGACACCTGTTGGCGTACATTGTACCTATTAACACGTACAACGTATCTATACCCTGTTCCCGCTGATAGAAGGAAAGAGACATGACGACGACGATCGACGCGAGCTTCGATTCAAACGGCACCAGGTGCGCGGCCTGGTTGACCTATCCCGATGGGCCGGGCCCGCACCCGGCGATCGTCCTCATCCACGGCCTTGGCGCAACCCACCAGATGATGTTGAAGCAGTACGAACAGGCCTTCAGTGCAGCGGGAGTAGCCACGCTGGCGTTCGACTACCGCACCACGGGAGCATCCGCGGGCAGCCCTCGCCAGCGGCTAGCAATGCGGCGCCAACACGCCGACGCACAGGCAGCCTACGATTTCCTCAAGTCCGACTCACACATCGACGCCCGGCGGGTGGGCCTGTGGGGCACCAGCCTGGGCGCCATGCACGCGCTGCGTCTGGCCAGCGAACGCCCTGACGTCGCGGCGGTCGTGGTTCAGTGCCCGATCGTGTACGGCCCAGGCGCCGCAATGCATTCCGGACTCAGACCTGTGTTCAGGATGACGCCGCCGATCATCGAAGACCTGGTTCGCGCCGCCACCGGATCCGCACGCAGGTACATTCCCATCGTTGGAGCCCCCGGCGGCACGGCGGTGGTCACCGCGCCAGGTGCACTTCAAGGCTGGAACTCCACGGCGCCCCAGGATTCTCCGTTCGACAACCGGATTGCGGCGGCCAACGCCCTGGGTCTCGCCGTGATAAGCGCCAAGCGCAAAGCATCGAAAATCCAAGCTCCGCTGTTGATCTGCGTATCTTCGAATGAGACCTTGATGGATACCAAGCATGTGTACGACGTTGCCGGCGCCGCTCCGAAGGCAATCGTCCGATCCTATGACGGTGACCACTTCGAGATCTACCATCCCCCGCTCGCACGCATGTTGGTATCTGATCAGACGACGTTCTTACGCAAGGAACTTCATGTCGAACCGTGACTTGCTGAAGCGCCACGATCGCTACTTCGCGGACTTCGCCCGCTCGCTGACGCCTGTGGAGTGGGCGCAGCCGAGCCTATGCTCCAAATGGACCGCACATGACGTTCTCGCTCATCTCGTCATCGGGTACAGCATCTCCGTACCTTCACTGTGCTGGTCGATGACGCGGCATCGGATGGATTTCGACGGTACCAATACCTCACTGGCGCAACGCCTTGCGCACCGACGCAGCCCCCGGGAACTCATCGACTCCTTCGAAACGCTCGTCGATCACCCGCGCGGCATCGGACACGTGTTCCCCCCCGGGCTGCTGCTGGGCGATCACGTCATGCATCATCTCGACATAGCCCTGGCACTACGGATGCCGGCGGAGGTGCCCGCGGAGGTAATCGACGCGGTTCTCGCCACGGAGGTTGGCCTACCCAATCCCTTCGTTCCCGCTAAGCGAAACGCAGCGGGCTTGACCCTGCGCGCAACCGACACCGGTTGGACCTCAACAGCGGATGGCGACGCATGCGGTGTGGTCGAAGGTCGAGCAGCCCACCTCGCATCGGCGCTGGCGGGACGCCCACATGCACTCGCCTACCTTTCTGGGGACGGAGTTTCCACTCTCGGCTCCAGGATCACGCGAACAATCGGTCACCCCCAACCTGGCGTGTGATCTGTTTGGCCACTTCACGATTTATGAATGACTTCCGTGACGGGTCGTTTCCGAACTCGATTCGCCCGAGGATGTTCCTCGACGTCGGCGAGGCCTCGCAGGAAGATGGCCAGACCGCGTTGGAAATCGGCAGCTGCCGTCGATTGATCACTGACCTTCGCCAACTTTGCGATGCGCGGATATTGATCGCGGGCGATTTCGCCGACCCTCGCGGCACCAGCAGCGTTGGCTTCATCATGCTCCGGCGTGCCCGCGAAGAGCCCAGCGAATTCCGCTTGGGCGGAGCCCGTCACCAGTGCCAGGATCGCGCGAAACGCTGCTAAGACGTCATGCTCGCTCAACTGCGATCGTGACAGCGCCGCGATCATCCGTTCGGCTGGAGCGAACGCAGACACCGACACTGGGCGGCGCATCAGAATCAGGGGGATGACGTTCGGATGTGCACGCAGCACCTCCCACAGAGCCGTTGCAGTTTCCCGAAGATCGGTCTGCCAATCGTTGGTGGGCTCAGGCAGCACCAGCGATTCGATAATGGCCCCGACCACGAGATCCTCTAGGCCTTCCCGCCCGCTGACGTAGTTGTACAACGTCATCGGTCCCGTTTTCAGCTGGGAAGCCACTGCGCGCATGGTCAGCCCGCCCACCCCGTCACGCTCTACGATTTTCAGGGCGCACTGAGCGATCTCGTCGACGGTGAAGCGAGCCCGCACTCCGCACCAGCCTTCCGCTGCAAATCTCGGTCAATCAACAAGAAGTACAGCGTACGCGTGACCGAGAGGGGAAAGAGGCACCGACACCTCATATCGCGTGCTCATCGATGGCCCACCACCACGGCAGCGCTGGTTCCCGGCAGGCCGGACCTCACCGTTATGACTCGACAGAGTCCTCTGCCGTCCAGCGCCGCCGCGCTCGGCTCAGACTGGTCGGGTCGTCGTGACCGAGGCGCACTGCCATCACCTCGCGGGTCAAGCCCGCTCTCCTCATTGCACGCGCCCTCAGCTTGGCCTCACTGTCACTGAGCTCTCGAAACGTGGTTCCCTCTGCGAGCAGTCTTCGGGCCATCGTCCGACGCGATACCGCGAGCGACCTCGCAACGTGGTCCGCAGAGGGCCGGCCCCGCGCCGCACCGCGCAGGGCCCGCTCGACGCGCATCTTGAAGTATGCGGTGTCTGTGACCCTGCCTACCGACCCCGACAGTTCGTCGATCGCGTGGGCATGGAGTCGCGGGTCTTCCCCGACCGGGCGGATAGAGCCCCAATTGCGCGGAATGCGAATGCGATTCGTTGACGCCGCGAATTCGACGTTCGATCCCAACACCTGCCGGATGCTGTTGTGGTACTCGGGCTGAGGAAAGCGAAAGAAGAAACCCATCTCATTTGGCTCCCGTCCTAGTCCACTTTGCACTAGATATCGAACCGTCACGAAGTGAACTTCGATCAGGTGACGCCATTCGTCCATATCCAGCGACACACCAAGGTCAAGATCGAAGCAAATGTGTTGCCTGGTCGACGTGATGCTGGTCTCTGACCAACTGGCGCGCGACCTGCCGTACCGCCGCATGACTTCGAGTGCATGGCCGATGGTCGGAGCAGAGATGGCTGCGATCGCAACGGCGCCGTGCATCGCGGTACCCCAGATCTCCGGCCGTTGGAACACCCAGTCGCGTCCGCACCTGTCCACGACGTTCCTGATCTGCTGGAGTTGCCTGCCGAGGTCGATGTCCGCCGTGGTGGTGTCTACCTCGACTTGGGTCAGGCCGGTTCCTTCGAGAAATTCTCCGTCGGCACCAAGTGCACGCTGGATCGTGCGGAAGTAGCCGATCGGGCTGGGCAGGCCGTAGGCATCTACCATCTGGCTCATTTTGCCACATTCTTGGCGTCTAAAGCACTCCGCAATTGCACGCTTAAACGCGCACCCTGGGAAGCGATCGACCGACGAAGGGCAGAAGTGTCGGCGAGCGCCCAGTAGAAGCGGAGTGTTTCGTGGCAACACATCTCGACGTTCTGATCATCGGGGCCGGACTCTCGGGTGTGGGGTCGGCCGTCCATCTCACCAAGCAGTGCCCCTGGGCCGAATTTGCCATCCTCGACGCCTTCGATGGTCACGGTGGCACCTGGCGATCAACACCTATCCAGGTGCCCGCTCGGATACCGACTTGTTCACTTACGGATTCAGTTTCAAGCCGTGGGAAGGTGCCCCGATTGCCAGGGGTGGGCCCATCCGGGATTACATCGGCGAGGTCATCGAGGAACACGGATTACAACACCGCATCTACTACTCGCGCCACGTCACGACCGCGGATTGGTCTTCGGCGGATTCCCACTGGATAGTCACCGCCATCTGCCGGGACGGCCGCACGGAGACCTACACCGCCACCTTCCTCTGGATGTGCCAGGGTTACTACCGGCACCTCGAGGGATACATCCCCGATTGGCCAGGTATGAGCGACTTCTCCGGGGAGGTCCTGCATCCTCAGCGGTGGCCGGACGACTATGTCTGCTCTGACCAACAGGTGCTGGTAATCGGTTCAGGCGCAACGGCGGTCAAGATCATCCCGGCTCTCGCCGACACCGCTGCACACGTGACGCAGCTTCAGCGTTCCCCGACCTACTTCGTGGCGGCGCCGAACGAGAATGAACTGGCCACTCGGCTGCGTAGCCTCGACATTGCCAAGGAGTGGATACACGAAATCGTTCGTCAGCAGATCCTCTCGGACCACGATGAATGGGTCAGGCACAGTCTGGCGAACCCTGACGACGCCAAGCAGGACTTGCTTGCCGGCGTGCGTGAGGCACTCGGCGGCGAACTAACCAACGACTTTGTCCCGCAGTACAAGCCGTGGCGGCAGCGAGTGTGTTACGTACCTGACAACGACTATTTCGATGCGATTCGATCAGGCAAGGCGACCGTCGTCACCGACGAGATCGATGCCTTCGTATCCAACGGTGTGCGTCTGAAGTCCGGTGCGGTGCTCGAGGCAGACGTGATCGTCACCGCGACCGGCTTCAACGTGTCCGCATTCGGTGACATCGCCATATCGCAGGACGGGGTGCCGTTCGACATGCGCAGCACTGTGACCTATCGAGGCATCCTATTCACCGAAACGCCCAACTTTGCTTGGATTGTCGGCTATTTCCGCTCGGCCCCGTACACGTTGCGCGTGGACCTCGTCGGAGCGTTCGTATGCAGACTGCTGAATTACCTGCGCCGCCACGGGGTCGCCGCGGTCACCCCGCGGCTGCGCCCGGAAGATGCTGACATGGTCCTTCTGCCCTACCTGGACACCGACGAATTCAACCCCGGCTATGTCCAGCGCGCGGCGCACACGTTGCCCAGACGAGGCGACAAGCACATCTGGCGTCACTCGCAGGACTACTGGGCAGACAAGTCCGAACTTTGCCGGGTCGACTTCTCGCAGGAACCGCTGCACTTTCAGTCGCGACACGCAGTCATCGAAACTACAGGACCAGACGACCTCACTGACCTAGACACTGTCGTCACCAGCGGGTCAGTAGCAATGGCACAGGCCAGCGAAAGGTAGATCAGGACAATGGAACCATCCACTGCTGGGATCGCCTGCTAGTGGCGGATGACCGATGTGTCAACGCTATTCGTCGATGTGGACGAACGGGCGCAGGCGTATCGGATTCGTCCAAGGTCGTCAGAGCCATCGAAAGCTGGTGTTTAACATGACAGATCAAAAGACGGTGCACGCAGTCACCTATGACCTACTCCGTACGCTCGGCCTGACAACGGTGTTCGGGAACCCCGGTTCCACCGAGCAGACGTTCCTGCAGGACTTCCCGGAAGACTTCACCTACGTGTTGGCGCTGCAGGAGGCGTCCGCACTGGCAATGGCCGATGGCTTCGCCCAGTCCGTCAGTAAACCGGCTCTGGTCAACCTGCATACCGCGGCGGGCGTAGGCAACGCGATGGGAAGCCTGGTAGCCGCCTACCGCGCAAACACGCCGCTGATCGTCACGGCGGGTCAGCAGACGCGCGAGATGTCTCTGTGCGACCCGTATCTGAACAACAGGGGGGCAACGGTGTTGCCCACGCCATGGGTCAAGTGGGCATACGAGCCCGTTCGCGCCGAGGACGTTCCGGCGGCGTTCATGCAGGCCTATGCCGTCGCCCTACAGCCGCCCGCCGGGCCGGTGTTTCTCTCCATTCCGCTGGACGACTGGCAGAAGACAGCCCTGGGCCCGGCAACGGTGCGGACCGTCAGTCAGCAGACCGCACCAGATGTGCTGCGGCTCAGGGAGTTCGCCGAGCGAATCAACCGGGCGGAAAACCCGCTGCTGATTCTCGGGCCGGAGGTGGACCGTGCCGGTGGGTGGAACGCCGGCATCGCCTTCGCCGAGAGGCTCGGGGCACCTGTCCGGGCCAGCGCCCTGACCGACCGGGTGTCATTCCCCGAGAACCATCGGCTGTACGCGGGCCCGATGCCGATGACGATCGCCGAGGTCGGCCAGGTGGCCCATGGCCATGACCTCGTCATCGTGATCGGTGCGCAGGCGTTCCGCTACTACCCATTCGTAGCGGGGGAGTACCTGCCAGAGGGGTCCGAACTCATCCAAGTCACCATCGATCCTCACTTGGCTTCGGTCGCCCCAGTCGGCGACAGCCTCCTCGGCGACGTTCGGGTGGCCCTGGAGCAACTCGTTGACATGATCGACGAGCCGACCGGCCGGCCCGCGCACCCACCCTTGAACAGGAATCGGGCCGTGCGTTCCTCAGCACCGTCGGAGCCGCTGACCGCCGACGAGGTCTATGCGACGCTGAGCCGCGTCAAACCCATCGACGCCGCGGTCGTGATGGAGTCCACATCGACGATGGCCGAGCTGCTGCAGTGGCTGCCAACCACACGGCCCGGCAGTTTCTTCGCCACCGGAAGCGGGGGCATCGGCTGGGGCGTTCCCGGAGCCGTTGGTGTGGCGCTCGGTGACCGCAAGCGTGGCGTCATGCGGCACATTGTCGCCACGATCGGTGATGGTTCGTTCCAGTACTCCGTGCAGGCGATCTGGACGGCGGCCCAGCACCGCTTGCCGATCGTCTTCGTGGTGTTGCGCAACGGGGCCTACGCCATCCTCAAGTCGTTCGCCTTGCTGGAGAACACGCCGGGTGTACCCGCCCTCGATCTCCCCGGGCTGGACATCGCCTCCTTGGCAACCGGTTTCGGTTGCCGGGCGGCCAACGTGGACACCACCGAAGAGCTGGCGCGAGAGTTCACGGCCGCGCTGCAAGCGGATGGGCCGACTGTGATAGTCGTCCCCACCCAAACGGAGCTGCCACACCTCGGCTGAGGCAAGTCGCACGATTTGCCAAGCACGACAACGAGACCCCCGAGGAGATGTCATGCATGCCGTCGAGATCACCGAGACCGGTGGCCCAGAGATCCTGATCAACGTCGACCGTCCGATTCCAACACCCGGCCGAGGTACGGTATTGATCAAGGCGGAGGCGATTGGAGTCAACTTCGTCGACACGTACTTCCGCTCGGGACTGTATCCGTGCACGTTACCGTTCGTGCTCGGCAGCGAGGTGTCCGGCACCGTGGCCGCCGTCGGTGAGGACGTCACTTCAGTCCGGGTGGGTGACCGGGTCGCCAGTGCGGATGCACAGGGGGCGTATGCCGAGTACTGCCTTGCCGCAGCCGATCTGACGGCACACGTGCCCGACGCCATCCCCTCGGAGACAGCGGCATCGGCATTGCTGAAGGGTCTGACCGCACACTTCCTGTTCAAGTCGGTCTATCCGGTTGCGCCGGGAGACGACATACTGGTACACGCCGGCGCCGGTGGTGTCGGACTGATACTGACGCAGTGGGCGACCGCCCAGGGCGCACGGGTGCTGACGACGGTGTCCACCCCGGCAAAGGACGCACTGTCGCGCGCAGCCGGGGCAGCCGAGGTCTTGGATTACCCCGTCGACCCCGAGCAGTTTGGCGCCACGGTGCGCGCGCTCACCGGCGACCAGGGGGTCGCGGCCGTCTTTGACGGTGTCGGTAAATCGACGTTCGACGCGAGCCTGGCCAGCCTGGCGGTACGAGGCACCTTGGCGCTATTCGGTGCCGCGAGTGGGCCAGTGTCGCCAGTTGATCCGCAGCGTTTGAATGCTGCTGGCTCGGTGTACCTCACCCGACCCATGCGGACTCACTTCAATCGTTCCTACGATGAGTTCTCGTGGCGCGCAGGGGAACTCTTCAAGGCAATATCAGCAGGAATCGTGAAGATCACCACTGGTGAGCGCTACCGCCTCGACAATGCCGCTGCGGCCCACCGCGATCTCGAGGGCCGCAGAACGCACGGCTCGACCGTTTTGATTCCCTGATCGGCGGAGCTGAATGCTTGACGACCCCGCACCCGCACCCGCAGCGCGCCGCCATTCGGCACGATGCGTTGAGTAACATCCACCGAAGGTGGTTGGTTCTGACACCGCAAGGGCCATTGTGCAGATTTCACGATGCGCGATAATTCGGGACTATCGAATTCCGCATCACCTGTTGGCTTTCACATGGAAGGCACACAGTTGTCCATGGCTACGCACCAATACATTTCTCCCGATCTGGGAGCTCCCCGCATTGCCGCGACTTCAGTGGCCTTCACACCGTACGAGTACCCGCACAACGAGGTAGCGCGGGAACTGACCGAGTTCGCCGAACCCGGGTTTGACCGATTCGCGCGGAGCAGCGGCGTTGAACATCGCCATCTCGCGCTGCCATTGGAGCGCTACCCCAATCTTTCCGGCTTCGCCGAAGCGAATGAGGCTTAGCGAGAGGCCGCGAGCGAACTCGGGGAGCAGACAGTGCGATCGGCCCTCGCTGCGCCACACGTGCAGCCAAGCTAGGTCGACGTGATCGTCACGGCGTCCAGTACGGGAGTCGCAGTCCCGACTACCGATGCCCGAATCCCCTCCCGCCTGTGTATGCGACCTGACGTAAAGCGCATCCCTTTGTTTGGTCTCGGCTGCGTGGCTGGGGCCGCCGGGTTGGCACGCGTCCGTGACTACTTGCGGGGATTCCCGCCGCCAGGAGGACTTGGTGATATCCGGCTGCTGTACCGCCTGGTCATCCTGTGGTTCGGTTGGCCAATAGTGGCGGCGGCGAGCACTGCGGTGCGATGGTCGCACGTGGTCACACTCCGAAAACACCGGAATCGCGAGCAATCGTCACTCGGAACCGTGCTGGTTCTCTGTAGCGCCTGCGGCGTTTGTGACAAGCGCACCTACACCGTCGCCGGTACGCCACCGTCGGGCAGTGGCACAGTCCGTGATGGTTGGGTCGACGACGATTCGGGTAAATGGTGCCGGTGACGACGTGCGTGCTCTGAGTCACCCCCCGGTCCGCAGACCTCCGGCCGGGGTGGCCGCCCCGTCTCCACTGCCCGGGCCGAAGACCCGGATGTCCACGCCCGACTTCTTGATGCTGCCCGACGTGCAGGTGGCGGTGACGGTGCTGCTGGACATTCTGTCCGCCTCGGCCGCGGTGTATCTGGCCAGCTACGGGGTGTCTTTCGGGGGTCCGCGCACACATGCCGGCTGGCTGCCGTGGCTGTTCGTACCGATGCTGATCGGGCTGCTCGCCGGCCGGCAGATGTACCAAAACCGTCTGCTGCGAAACTTCCTCGACGAGATCCGTCCCGTCATCGCCGCGATCGCGCTGGCCTCCTGCGGATTGCTCGCGCCCCTGTCGGTGTTCACCGAGAACTCCAATGTCGGCGAACTGGTGTTGCGGTGCTGGATCTGCGCCTCGGTGCTGGTGCCTACGGTTCGCTTGTCCCGCGTGGTGATTCACCGCTATACCCGCCGCAAATACCGCCCCGCCGCGCCCACCCTCTTCATCGGTGACGGGCCCATCGCGCACCAACTGATGGACCACCTGGTGCGTCTGCCGGAGTACGGCATGCGCCCGGTGGGGGTCCTGGACAGTTCCTCGTCGTTGGCCCCCGACCACCTGCCGGAACTCGTGCACGTCGACGTGCCGCGACTGGGCACTCCGAGCGATCTGGCGGAGGTCGCACGGGCTACCCGCGCCACCGAACTGGTCATCTCCTTCTCCCCTACGCCGGACGCCGAGCTGGTGGCGGTGGTGCGCATGGCGCACCGGCTCGGGATGCGGGTGTGGGTGGTGCCGCGCATGTTCGATGCGATCGGATCGCGGTCGCACATCGAGCACGTGGGCGGCCTACCGCTGTTGGTGTTGCCCAACGTCAACCCCCGCGGGTGGCAGTTCGCGGTCAAGTCCGGGATCGACCGGACACTCAGCGGGCTGGGCCTGCTGCTGATCTCGCCGGTGTTCCTGCTGCTGATGGCGTTGGTCCGGCTGAGTTCGCCCGGCCCGATCTTCTTCGGCCAACAGCGAATTGGGCGCGACAGCGTCACCTTCGACTGCCTCAAATTCCGCTCGATGCGGCCGCCGCGCCCCTCCGACGGAGACTTCGAGCTCGAACTGGGCTCCGCGCCCGGCGGGGTGGAAGGTGTTGATCGCCGCACCCGGGTGGGCAAGTTCATGCGCCAGACCTCACTCGACGAACTGCCACAGCTCATCAACGTGCTGCGAGGCGATATGAGCCTGGTCGGGCCGCGCCCGGAGCGGCCCGAATTCGTGGAACTGTTCGAGATGCAGATCCGCCGCTACGGCGACCGCCACCGCGTCAAGGCCGGCGTCACCGGCTGGGCGCAGGTGCACGGCCTGCGCGGACAGACTTCGATCGCCGCCCGCGCGGAATGGGACAACTATTACATCGAGAACTGGTCGGTGTGGCTGGACATGAAGATCCTCGCGCTCACCGTCCTCGCCGTATTACGGCGCAGTGAGGACTAGTGCGACACCGGGAAATGTGGCCGACCGAGCGCCACAGTCAGGTGACGGCAGTAGGGTCAGCTCAAATGTCGACCCATGCTGCAGGCTTTGACCCCGCCATCGCGGCGGTACTGGAGCATGAGGCGTTGGCCTCTGGCGAACTGGTGGAGCAGTACATCCAGCGGGCGGTGGCGGCTCGGATCGTGGCCGATTTGTCGCGCCGCAACGATCCGACGCTGGAGGCCTTCAACACTCGGCTGGCCGAAATCGGTCTCGAGGTGTCCGACCTCGTCGTGGACACCCGCGCCGATGAGGTGGTGACCAACCCGGCCCGACTGCGCGCAGTGGCACGGACCGGACTGCTCGACGCACCGCCGGATCCCGCCTTCGACCGCATCGTGCACATGGCTGCCGAGGCGTTGGGCGCGCCGTCGGCGTCGTTGTCGCTGATGGACCGGGACCGGCTGTTCATCCTGAGCTCTGTCGGACTGCCCGCCGACCTGGCCGAGAGCCGTGAGCTCCCGCTGTCCAGTTCGATCACCCGATCCGCGGTGGCGGCCGGCCACACGTTGGTGGTCGAGGACGCTTCGATCGACGCCCAACTCAAATATCTGCCGTTCGTCCGGGCCCGCGCGGTCGTCGGCTATCTGGGGATTCCGCTCATCGATCCCGACGGGTACGCCATCGGCAGCCTGGCGGTGTGGGATTCCAAACCCCGGCACTGGAGCACGGGCCACGTCGAAACACTGCACAGCTTCGCGCGGTTGGCGGGTCAGCGAGTGTTCGGGACCGCGTGAACACGGGCCCGCCGCCACGATGCGCATTGCCGAGTGGTTTCAGCAACAGCCGGGTATCTTGAGCCCGTGTCGATGAGCGCGTTCTGAGTCAGTTGCAGATCCACACTCCGTCGGCCGATTTGACCGGGTCCCGACCGGTCACGCCGCGCTCGCTGCGCAGCCGTAGGACAGTGCCGGATTTGTCTCTGGTCGTCCCGGTGCATATCGCCGTGACGGTGGCCGTCGACGTGCTTTCCGCGTCCGTCGCCGTGGTGGTCGCCAGACACTGGGAGAACCCCGGCCCGGAAGGCGCGCAGGCCGGCTGGCTGCCGTATTTGTTCGTGCCCACCTTGATCGCCCTGCTGGCCGCCCGCCGGATGTACCGAATCACCCTGCTGCGCAACTTCCTTGACGAGATCCGCCCCGTCGCGACCTCCGTTGCGCTGGCGTCCTGCGTACTGCTGGTGCCGCTGCTGGTGGCCACCGAGAAGTACAACGTGGGCGAGCTGGTCTTCCGGGTCTGGGTCTGCGCATCGGTGCTGGTGCCGTTGGCGCGCCTGGTGCGGGCCGTTATCCAGCGCTATCTGCGGCGCAAATTCCGATCCGCCACACCCACCCTCTTCGTCGGTGACGGGCCCATCGCCCACCAGTTGATGGACCACATGCAGCGTCTGCCGGAGTACGGCATGCGCCCGGTCGGGGTGCTCGACAGTTCGGCGGCGACCGCTGCGGGGCACCTGCAGGAACTCGTGCACGTCGACGTTCCACGGCTGGGCACCCCGGGTGACCTCGCCGAGGTCGTTCGCGCGACCGGCGCCACCGAACTGGTCATCGCCTTCTCCCCCGTCCCGGATGCGGAACTGATCTCGGTGGTGCGGGTGGCACACCAGCTCGGGATGCGGGTGTGGGTGGTGCCGCGGCTGTTCGACGCAATCGGTGCCCGCTCCTACATCGACCACGTGGGCGGTCTGCCGCTGCTGGTGTTGCCCGACGTGAACCCGCGCGGGTGGCAGTTCGCGGTCAAGTCTGGGATCGACCGGACGGTCAGCGCGCTGGGTCTGTTGCTGATCTCGCCGATATTCCTGCTGTTGATGCTGTTGGTCCGGCTCAGTTCGCCGGGTCCGGTCTTCTTCGCCCAGCAGCGAATCGGACGCGACGGCAAACCGTTCGACTGCCTGAAGTTCCGCTCGATGCGGCCGCCTCAGGCGTCGGATGAGAAGTTCGACCTCGTCGTGGGCTCGGCCCCGGGTGGCGTCGAGGGTGTCGACCGCCGCACCAAGGTCGGCAAGCTGATGCGCCAGACCTCACTCGACGAACTGCCGCAGCTGATCAACGTGCTGCGGGGCGATATGAGTCTGGTCGGGCCGCGCCCGGAGCGGCCCGATTTCGTCGAGTTGTTCGAGATGCAGATCCGCCGTTACGGCGACCGTCACCGCGTCAAGGCCGGCGTGACCGGCTGGGCGCAGGTGCACGGGCTGCGTGGGCAGACGTCCATCGCCGATCGTGCGGAATGGGACAACTACTACATCGAGAACTGGTCGATCTGGCTCGACGTCAAGATCCTCGCGCTCACGGTCCTTGCGGTGCTGCGGCGCAGCGAGGACTAGCTCGTGTTCAATTGAGCTGATGCACCTGCCCGTGATGCCGCCGGTTTCACCGATGCTGTCCAAATCGGTCAATACGATCCCGGCCGGTGCGTCCTACGAACCGAAGTGGGACGGCTTCCGGTCAATCTGTTTCCGCGACGGTGACGAGGTCGAGCTGGGCAGCCGCAACGAACGGCCGTTGACGCGGTACTTTCCCGAACTGGTCGCTGCCATCAAAGCCGAGCTGCCGCCCCGCTGTGTGATCGACGGCGAGATCGTCGTCGCCGGAGACAGCGGCCTGGATTTCGAAGCGCTGCAACAACGCATCCACCCCGCCGATTCGCGGGTGCGGATGCTGGCCGAGAAGACACCGGCGTCATTCATCGCTTTCGATCTGCTGGCACTCGGCGACGACGACTTCACCGGGCAACCGTTCAGCGTGCGGCGCGCCGCCCTGGTCGCCGCGATACCGGCCTCGGGCAGTTCGGTTCACCTGACCCCCGCCACCGAAGATCCGGCGACCGCGCAGCGGTGGTTCGACGAATTCGAAGGGGCAGGCCTCGACGGCGTCATCGCCAAACCGCTGACCATCACCTATCAGCCGGACAAGCGCGTCATGTTCAAGGTCAAGCATCAGCGCACCGCCGACTGTGTGGTCGCCGGATATCGACTGCACAAATCCGGTGCCGACGCCATCGGGTCGCTGCTGCTGGGGCTTTACCGCGACGACGGCAAGCTGGCGTCGGTCGGTGTCATCGGCGCGTTCCCGATGGCCACGCGGCAACAGTTACTGGCCGAATTGCAGCCGCTGGTAACGGAATTCGACGACCATCCGTGGAACTGGGCCGCCCACGTCGCCGCGCAACCCACGCTGAAGCAGAGTTCGGCAGGTTCTCGCTGGAATGCCGGCAAAGACCTGTCGTTCGTGCCGCTGCGACCCGAGCGCGTGGTCGAGGTCCGCTACGACCACATGGAAGGCGAACGCTTCCGCCATACCGCCCAGTTCAACCGGTGGCGTCCCGACCGGGATCCGCGGTCATGCACCTACGCCCAACTCGACCAGCCGTTGACGTTCAGCCTCGGCGATATCGTCCCGGGGCTGGGCTGACCCCCCCGGCCCCCGGCGAGCCGGGCGAGCAGACGCAAAAGGGTACGTTTCGGGCCGATTTGGTACCACTTTGCGTCTGCTCGGCGGAGATCGGTCAGTGCACGGTCAGCTGGTAATCACCGGTCTTCAGATCAGGCGAACTCACCACCACCGCGTAACGGTGACCGGGATCAGGCAGCTCGTACGGTCCCAGGTCATGTCGGCACAGCGGGTCGCCGAGCGCAACCATGTCGTCAAGGGTCAGATCGTAGACGCCGGCAAAGAACTCGACGTCGCACCCCATCTCACTCGTGACACTCACCTCGGTCCGGCCGGCCGGCAGCTCGTAGCGATCCTCGCGGCCACGCACATCGAGGGTTCCGCGAACAGTCGAGCCTGGTCTGGCCGTCAGTTGCCGGGGTTTGGCAGTGACCACGGTGAACGAAAAATTGCCGGTGCTGAAGCCGTCCAGGGCGGAAACCTGCAGTTGATGCGGCTGTGCGACATTCGGTGTCGCGAAGGCGACCTGCTGACCGGTGCAGGGCACGTTACCTTTGGCTTCCGTCACCAGGTCGACGGTGAAGGCTTGGTCGCAACCGTCGGAAAGCCCTCGCCAGTCGGCGACGAAAAACCTTGTGGCGTTCCCTAATTCGAGATTGTAGACCAGGCTTTGCGCCGGACCGGTGATGCGGCCGGTCACCTTTGCACCGTCGCGCAGGGTCTGTCCGGCGGGGACGGCGTTCGGATCAGCCGGCGGGGCAGCTGAGCCCGCTGCGGCTGCCGCAGCGTCGTTGACGTTCTGCGCCAACGCGACCGTGTTCGCGTAGGTGGGCTGTCCGGTGACCAGCAGATCGAGCATGCACGCGTCGACCAGCGCCGGGTCCGACACGCCGACCCCCGCACAGACGTCGCGGGCGCCCAGTTGCTGCGACGCGGTGAAATCTGCTGCCGGCGCCTCCCGATCAGGGAATGTGGTGTCGGTAAAGGTGCCGGTGTTCTGGCCGCCGGCGTAGGTGAAGAGCGAGTTCGCATCGCTGACCCGCCAGCTGTCCCCGAATTGACGGTAAAGGGCTTCATAACCTGGTGCAGCACCGGGTGTCGCGGGAATGATCGTGCCGGTGCTGGAACGCAGATCGTCGGCCGGATCGGAGTTGAAATTGCCTAGTAGCCCGGTCATTTGACCTCGGTAGCTATCGTCCGGGGTGAAGAAGACTGCCAACGATGCCCCGTTCAACTCGACCGAGAAGTGAGATCCGTCGGCAAGCTCAATCGTGTAGGCGTCCTGGCTGTAAGCCCCGGTCGCCGGCGGGCGGTAGGCGACCGAGAACTGGCCGAACCGGCCGGCATCCGGCTCCGCCAGCACGTTGAGATCGCGACCGTTGTGTTTCAGCAGGATTCGACCGCTGTCGAGAGTCAGTTGTAAGCGGTCGTCGCCGAACTTGATCGCGACCGCTGACACCACCGAGATGGTGCGAGAACCGTAGAGCGGCGAGAACCGGCCCTGGACCTGCAGACCGTTGTCAGACGACGACGCCAGCATGAACTCTCCGACTGCCATCAGATCGATCAAACGGCCGTCGAGGGTCTGCAGGTGCGGATCGCCGATGGCGTGGGCCGGTCCACCGCCACTGTCCGTGGCGACAGGCACGTCGGCTCCGGGGGTTTCCGGGCCGCCTGCGCTGTCGCCACCAGTTCCACCAGCCGGCTCACCGCCTGCCGCACTGCCACTCCCGTCGGCAGGGGTGCCGTCTTTGTAGATCTTCTTGGGATTAGCAGGGTTGGCATCTTCGCGGCTACAGCCGCCAACCGGGACGTCTTTGCAGTTACCGCTTTCCCTGGCTTTTCGTTGCTCCTCGTTGTCGCAATCGCTCAGTTTGGGCGGCACCGAGATCTTCGTATCCGGGGCGTCGGCGTAAGTCTCGCCGTGGGTGGTCCGCGGTTTCACACCCAGCTTGGCGCGCAACTGATTCTCGGCCTCTATCGCCCGGACTTCGCGGATCGGCACTCCGGTCTTGCCGCAGTAGGCGTCGCCGAGCGAACCCACGATCTCATCATGAGCATGGACCAGTTCGTGGTAGAGCGATATGCAAGGGAGGCGCGGCACCCCTGGCTCGTACTCGGTGGTGTCGCCTGGATTCCATCCAATGTTCGTGCCCTCGATGCCGTTGTGCTTGACCTCGAAATTCCCGCCGGTCTTTTTGTAGATGATGTAGACATTTTCGGCGCCAGGGGCCTTGATCACCGGCAAGACGTTGGCGGGATCGTTCCCCGGCTGTGCGTACTGGCTCAGACAACCCGCGACCTGCCCGTCGAAGCCTGCTTGATCCACTGACGAGTAGTCGATGACGTCGGCCGACGCCGGTGGCAGCACTGGCAGCGTGCCCGCCACGCAAAGCGCGACGCACAACAGGATCCGGCACACGATATTCATGCGATATCCACCTCCACAGTGGTGACCGGGCTGCTGCCGGTACACAGTCGCGCCGAGGTGTCAGCGGGAAGCGCCGGCATCAGGTACTGCAATTCGATGACGTAGTGACCCGGCTGCGTCATCGGAAACCTGGCGGCCACCGCATCCCCGGAGGTCTGCGCGGTGAAGCTGGTCAGTGCGAGATCGCCAGGCCTGCCCTCGGGTTGGGCACCGAAGTCGTCGAGGTCGATGCTCTGCCCGGGTGCCACCTCGCGTACCGAATCCTGTTGCAATTGCTGCACGACTACCTCGTATGTCGCCGTCCCGAAGTCTGGGTTGACGGGTTGCCCGTCCCGGGTCAACCGGGTCACCTGCACCGTGGTGTCAGCCATCGCTACCAACCCGCAGGTGACCGGAGACTGGTTCGCCACTGTCAGTGCAATCGGGATCGGCTGACCGGCTTGGAACTTCGACCCGTCGACGTGTGCTGACAACCCAACCGGATTGGCCGCCGGCGCGACCGGAGGCGGTGCGCCGGTCGGTTCCTGGCCGGAATGACAACCCGTCGCCAGCATCGCCACCAACATCGCCGCCGGCACTGCACCGCGGTGCTCGATCATGACTGGCTCCTCGACCCCGGTAGGAGTAGCGCAATGGCCCATATCATCGCAGCCGGGGGTGGCGGCCGCGAGCAGACAGAGAATCGCATTCGAGCACCCGGTTTCCTGCGATTCTGCGTCTGCTCGGCCAATAAACGGTTGATGCTCCCTCGGCCGGGGATTAGATTGCGGGGGTGGATGTTGTCTTCCGTCGCCACAACGACCGGCAATATCAGATCGCGTTGCTCCGCAACGGTTCTCGTGATGTGGGCGGTGATGTCGCGATGCGGCTGGCCCCGGGACCCGCGGAGGTGCCGCACGACCTGGTGCACTTCGTGGTCGAGGAGCAGGCCCGGTTGAGGCTGGGCATCTACGGCCAGGCCGCGGCCGGCGGCGATGTCGGCGGGTTTTTCCGTTCGACACCCGGTAAACGGGGTCGGGCGCAGAGTGCCAAAAGGTCACGGCGAGTGGGCAATGCGGGCCGCTCCGATGTCGAGCTGTCCGAGCGGTTGGCCGGGCTGGCCTGGACCGGCCAGATCCCGGACGACGTCGACCGGACCATCATCTCGCCTGCGCTGTTCACCGGTATCAACACTCGGCTGGCCGAGGTGTTGGCGCAGTGGCGGCGCGTCCCCCACGGCGGCGATCTGGTGCTGCACTGGCCGGCGGAACTCACGCTCCGGCGCGGGCAACTCCCGGCGCGAGCAGACACAAACGGGTACTCATCGGGCTGATTTGGTACCACTTTGCGTCTGCTCGGCATAGAGATGGACCAGGCCGGACGCCACCGCGAACCGCGGACCGTGCGTGCGGTCGATGTTGGCCCGGCCCACCGCAACCGGGATCGACCGCAGCGACTCTCCCACCGTGCGCAGCAGCTCGTCGTCCAGCGCCCCGCCCCCGGCCAGCACCAGCGCGGACGG
>JBEVHL010000199.1:0-14747 GCA_040511255.1 Mycobacterium sp.
GTTTCGGGATCGGCGAACGACACCCCGTAGGCGTTGACGTTCTGGCCCAGCAGCGTGACCTCCAGGACGCCCTGGTCCACCAGTGAGCTGACCTCGGCGACGATGTCCTGGGGCCTGCGGTCGAGTTCCTTGCCGCGCAGCGCGGGCACGATGCAGAACGTGCAGGTGTTGTTGCACCCCACCGAGATGGAAACCCACGCCGCGTAAGCGGAATCGCGCGCGGCGGGCAGGGCGGAGGGGAACTCGACCAGGGACTCGGCGATCTCGACCTGGGCCGCCTGGTTGTGCCTGGCGCGCTCCAACAGTGCTGGCAACGAGCCGATGTTGTGCGTGCCGAACACCACGTCGACCCACGGGGCGCGGCGCAGCACCGACTCCCGGTCCTTCTGGGCCAGGCAGCCACCGACCGCGATCTGCATGTCCGGGTTGGCCTCTTTACGGGGCACCAGGTGGCTGATGTTGCCGTACAGCTTGTTGTCGGCGTTCTCGCGCACCGCGCAGGTGTTGAAGACGACGACGTCGGCGTCGGTGCCTTCGGCCGGCTTGCGGTAGCCGGCCGCCTCGAGCAGTCCGGCCAGTCGCTCGGAGTCGTGCACGTTCATCTGGCACCCGTAGGTGCGGACCTCATAGGTGCGCCCCGCCGGGGCGGACCCGGCCGGAACAGTGCTGACTGTCCCCTCGATCTGGTCGTGGCACACCGTCGACGTCACGCGCCCCATCGTACGGACGGGATTGGCGCCGCCCAAAATACCGCCGGACGGGCCGGAATTCTGAGTTGCAGGCGAGCTGTGGGTTTCCTGGGTAAGGTCACAGGCCATGAGTCCAGCCGAGGGGTCACCGGGGCACGCCGCCGCTTCAGCGGGTCCGGATGTGCCGATGATCGCCGTGCGGGACGTCGACAAACACTTCGGCAGTCTGCACGTGCTGAAGAACATCAACCTCGAGGTGGCCCGCGGTCAGGTGGTCGTCGTGCTGGGCCCGTCCGGCTCGGGTAAATCGACGCTGTGCCGCACCATCAACCGGCTGGAGACCATCGATTCGGGCAGCATCGCCATCGACGGCGAGCAACTGCCCAACGAGGGAAAGAAGCTGGCCCAGCTGCGTTCCGACGTGGGCATGGTGTTCCAGTCCTTCAACCTGTTCGCCCACAAGACCATCCTGGAGAACGTCACGATCGCGCCGATGAAGGTGCGCGGCGTGCCCAAGGCCAAGGCCCACGAACGGGCGATGGCGCTGCTGGAACGCGTCGGCATCGCCAACCAGGCCGACAAGTACCCGGCCCAGCTGTCCGGCGGCCAGCAGCAGCGGGTGGCGATCGCGCGCTCGTTGGCGATGGAGCCGAAGGTGATGCTCTTCGACGAGCCCACCAGCGCGCTGGATCCCGAGATGATCAACGAGGTGCTGGCCGTCATGACCGGGCTGGCCGAAGAGGGCATGACGATGGTCGTGGTCACCCACGAGATGGGGTTCGCCCGGCGCGCCGCCAACCGCGTCGTGTTCATGGCCGACGGCGCGATCGTCGAGGACGCCACCCCGGCTGAATTCTTCGAGAATCCGAAAACCGATCGGGCCAAAGACTTTCTCGGCAAGATCCTCAACCACTAACGCCCTGGGGCGAAAGGAACTGACACCATGACATCTCTGAGATCCCGTGTGGTCGCAGCGGTCGCGCTGGCCGTGGCCATCCCCCTGTCCCTGACGGCCTGCGGCGGCGGCGGGGGCGGTGGCTCAAGCGACACCATCGTCATCGGCACCAAGTTCGACCAGCCCGGCCTCGGCCTGAAGAACCCCGACGGCACCATGAGCGGTTTCGACGTCGACGTGGCGACCTACGTCGCCAAGGAACTCGGCTTCGCCCCCGACAAGATCGAGTGGAAAGAAGCCCCGTCCGCACAACGTGAGACGTTGATCCAGAACGACCAGGTGAAGTTCATCGCCGCCACGTACTCGATCACCGATGCCCGCAAGGAGAAGGTCGACTTCGCCGGGCCGTACCTGATCACCGGCCAGAGCCTGCTGGTCAAGGCCGACAACACCGACATCACGGGCCCGGAATCGCTGCAGAACAACAAGAAGCTCTGTTCGGTGTCGGGTTCGACCCCTGCGCAGCGGATCAAGGACAAGTACCCCGGTGTGCAGCTGCAGCAGTACGACACCTATTCGGCGTGCATCGAGGCGCTGAAGAACGGCGCCGTCGACGCACTGACCACCGACGAGGTCATCCTGGCCGGTTACGCCGCGCAGACCCCCGGCGCGTTCAAGATCGTCGGGCAGCCCTTCTCCGAGGAGAAGTACGGCATCGGCCTGAAGAAGGGCGATACCGACCTGCGCACCAAGATCAACGACGCGCTGGAGAAGATGGAGAAGGACGGCGCCTGGAAGGCCGCCTTCGACAAGAACCTCGGACCGGCCGGGATCACCGCGCCCGCCCCGCCGCCCATCGACAAGTACTGAGTCAGCGCCGAGCCGGAGTAAGCGTTCATGGCGGAAGAGTTCCTGGCCGCGTTCTGGGTCACCATCAAGTTGACCGTCTACTCGGGCATCGGCGCGCTGATCCTCGGCACGGTGCTGGCCGCGATGCGGCTGGCACCGGTGCCGATGATGAACTGGATCGGCACCAGCTACGTCAACATCGTCCGCAACACCCCGCTGACGCTGATCATCCTGTTCTGTTCGTTCGGGCTGGCGCAGACCCTGGGCATCACGCTGGTCGACCCGAAGTCGCTGACGTCCATCGATGACAGCAACTTCCGCCTGGCGGTGCTGGGCCTGACCGTCTACACCGCGTCGTTCGTCTGCGAGACCATCCGCTCGGGTGTCAACACCGTGCCGCTCGGCCAGGCCGAAGCGGCCCGGTCACTCGGGTTCACATTCGGGCAGAACCTGCGAATGATCCTGCTGCCGCAGGCATTTCGGTCGGTGATCATCCCGCTGGGCTCGGTCCTGATCGCGCTGACGAAGAACACCACCATCGCCTCGGCGATCGGTGTCGCCGAGGCCGCATTGTTGATGAAGGCCTGGATCGAGAACTACGCTGCCCTGCTGGCCATCGGCGCGGCCTTCGCCGCCGGGTTCGTCGTCCTGACCCTGCCGTTGGGGCTGCTGTTCGGCTGGCTCGGCAAGCGTTACGCGGTGGCCAGATGAGTAGCGCCTCCGTCCTATTCGACGCCCCCGGCCCCCGCGCCCGGGTCCGCAACCGGATCATCTCGGCGGTCACCGTCGTCGTGGTGGTCCTGATCATCTGGGTGGTCTTCAGCAGGCTGTCCGCCAAGGGTCAGCTGACCAGCGCCAAGTGGGAACCCTTCCTCACCGGCAACCTGTGGAAGACCTACATCCTGCCCGGCATCCAGGGCACGCTCACCGCCGCGGGCATCTCGATCGTGCTGGCGCTGATCCTCGGCATGGCCCTGGGCATCGGCCGACTGTCGCACAACCGGGCCGTCCGCTGGTTCTGCTCGATCTTCGTCGAGTTCTTCCGCTCGGTGCCCGTGCTGATCATGATGATCTTCGCGTATTTCCTGTTCGCCCAGTACGACCTGTTCCCGTCCAAACAGCTGGCACTGGCCGGCGTGGTGACCGGGCTGACGCTCTACAACGGCGCGGTCATCGCCGAGATCGTCCGGGCCGGCGTCAACGCGCTGCCACGCGGACAGGCCGAAGCCGCCTCCTCACTGGGGATGCGCTGGGGCCAGACCATGCGGTCGATCCTGCTGCCGCAGGCCATCACCTCGATGCTGCCGGTGCTGATCTCCCAGTTGGTGGTGGTGCTCAAAGACACCGCGATCGGTTACCAGATCACCTTCGTGGAAATGGTGCGCCAAGGCACCCAGGTCGGTTCGTCGTACGGAAACTACGTCCCGGCACTGATCGTCATCGCCCTGCTGATGATCAGCGTCAACTTCGCGCTGTCCTCGGCGGCGACCCGGCTGGAACGCCGGATGCGCCGGTCCAGTAGGGCACCCCGACCGTTGGCGGCCGAGGCCATCGAGCAGGAAGGCGCGCCGGGCGTACGCGTCCAGCAGGCCGACTGATCCGACCTGGCCGGGGCGGCCTTTGGAGTCACCCCGAGTAAAACTCTTCCGGGGTGGTTGGCGCAGATGCGACCGTAGTCGCAATGACTGCGCCCGCCCCGTGTATTTCGAAGCCGGCGCGCAGCGGAACGCTCACCACAGCCGGTTCCGCTCGCCTGGTAGGACGCTGCCCCCTTCCTACCGATGAGGCGAGATGACCAGAACCCTGACCGGCCCGCAACTGCGGGCACTGCTCACCGATCCAAACGCGGAGATCGCCTTGCTCGACGTGCGCGCACCACAGGTGCGCAGCGCGGGACACATCGCCGTCAGCAGCGGGGTGCCGCTGCACGACCTGGAGCAGCGGGTGCCGGTCGCAGTGCCGCTGCGTTCCACCCCGATCGTGCTGGCGTCGGAACCCGACCTCGACTACCGGGCAGCCGACATCCTGGCAAGGCTCGGTTACACCGACGTGTCGGTGCTCGCCGACGGCCTGGCCGGCTGGACCGCCGCCGGGGGGCGCCTCTACACCGGCACCAACGTGCGCAGCAAGACGTTGGGCGAATGGATCGAAAAGCATTACGGCACAGCCACTGTCGATTCCGAGACGGTCGCCGCGTGGCGGGCCGCCGGCGAGGATGTGGTGGTGCTGGACAGTCGTCCGCACGGTGAATACGTCCACCACCACATCCCCGGCGGCTACGACACCGGCGGCGGTGCCGAACTCGCCTACCGCGGCCTGCAGCTCGTCACCAAGCCGACCACCAAGATCGTGATCAACTGCGCCGGGCGCACCCGCGGTATCGTCGGCGCGCAGTCGGTGATCAACACCGGGATCGCCAACCCGGTCTTCTCCCTGCACAACGGCACCCCGGCCTGGGGCTGGGCGGGCCAACAGATCGAAGCCGGCCCGGGCAACCCCCTGGATGCGCCGGCGGCAGTCCCGGATGACCTGCGGCAGTGGGCCGGTCGCACCCTGGCCGACGCCGGAGTCGACGTCCTCCCCCTTGCCGAGTTGGCGGGGCTGCAGGCCGATCAGTCGCGCACCACGTATGTCATCGACGTCCGGACGCCCCAGGAGTACGCCGCGGGCACCGCGCCCGGTGCCCGCAACGTCCAGGGTGGCCAACTGGTCCAGGGCAGTGACGAGCACATCGCGGTGCGGGGCGCGCGAATCGTGTTGGTGGACAACGACGAGCTGGTGCGCGCGGCCAGCACTGTGCAGTGGCTGCGTTACCTGCACGACGGCCCCGTCGCGGTGGTCGCGCTGGCGCCCGGAGTCACTGCGGCGCCCGAGCTGCCCGCGGTGGCGCTGCCGGAGGTGCCGGTGATCACCGGTACCGAACTCGCGCAGGCGATCGAATCCGGCACGGCACCGGTCATTTTCGATCTGCGCAACTCCCGGGACTACGCGGCGGGGCATCTGCCCGGTTCGATCCACGCCCGGCGCGAACACCTGACCCGCGCCGCGACAGGCGCGGCCCGCATCGTCCTGGTGGGTGACAACCCGCCGACGCCGCAGCAGGGCGGCCACGATCTGCAGACCGGCTCGCTCGGCGGCTACCACCCGCATTTCGCTGCCCGCGACCTGATCGAGCAGGGCCACGACGTCGCGGTGCTCGAACACGGGCCTGACAGCGTGGGCATCGCACTGACCGCCGAAAACCCCTCCTACACCGGCGACATCGCCGACCAGGTCGGTCCGCCGCCGTTCGGCCCGGCCCGCGACGCCTGGTACCGCGAGTACTTCGAATGGGAGTACTCGCTGCTCCCGGAGTCCGAGGGCGACCCCGACTTCGACTTCGAGAGCAAGACGTCGTGACGCTGGAAGACGTGCGCGCGCCGGCCAGGGCGATCCGCACGCAGACCCATGTGTACACCCCGGCGGCAGGCCGCTCCCGGCGCCCGCGGCTGCGGGTGCCTGCCCCGGCAATCCGGATCGCCATTCCGGTGCTGTTGGTGGTGCTGTGGCAGCTGAGCTCCGCCTCCGGCTGGATCTCGCCTGCCGTACTGCCCAGTCCCACCACGATTCTCGACGCCTACAAAGAGCTGTGGACCACCGGTGACCTGCAGGCCGCCCTGCCGATCTCGCTGCAGCGGGCGGGTCTGGGGCTGCTCATCGGCGGTGGCGCAGGCATGATCCTCGGGGTGCTCGCCGGGCTGTCGGTGTTCGCCGAACGCATCTACGACGCACCCCTGCAGATGGTCCGCACCATCCCGTTCATCGCGATGATCCCGCTGTTCGTGGTGTGGTTCGGCATCGGCGAGGAATCGAAGGTCGCGCTGATCATCGGGGCGTCGATCTTCCCGGTGTACCTGAACACCTATCACGCCATCCGCGCCATCGACCCTCGGCTGCTGGAAGTGTCCCGCACGTTCGAGATGTCGCGCTGGGACACCATCCGACTGGTGGTGGCGCCGATGGCCATGCCCGGCATCCTGGTCGGCTGGCGGTATTCGGCCGCCACCGCACTGCTGGCGCTGGTCGCCGCCGAACAGATCAACTCCCAGGCCGGCATCGGCTACATCCTGAACACCGCCAACCAGTTTCAGCGTACCGATATCATCATCGCCGGCATCCTGATCTACGCGGTGCTCGGACTGCTCGTCGATGTGATCATGCGCGCCATCGAACGCCTGCTCCTACCGTGGAGGCCCACCCATGTCGGCTCCTAGCACCGCCACCGAACCGGTCGAAGCCCGCGGTGGCGCCACCGTCGTCGAACTGCACGACCTGTCCAAGTCCTACGGCGACCAGGTCATCCTCGACTCGATCGACCTGACCATCCACCACGGTGAGTTCGTCGCCCTGGTGGGTCCGTCCGGCACCGGTAAGACCACGCTGTTGCGTATCCTCGGCCGCCTGGAGGACGCCACCTCCGGGCGGGCCACCATCGCCGAGAAATCGTCGGTGGTCTTCCAGGAGCCTAGACTGATTGCTGCGCAACGGGTCTGGCGCAATGTGGTGCTCGCCGACCGCGGTGGTTCGGCCACCAAGGACGCCGCACTGGCGGCGCTGGACGAGGTCGGCCTGAAAACCAAGGCGCGCTCCTGGCCGAAGAACCTCTCCGGCGGTGAGGCGCAACGGGTCGGATTGGCCAGGGCGCTCTACCGCTCCCCCGATCTGCTGCTGCTCGACGAACCGTTCGGTGCGCTGGACGCCTTCACTCGGCGCCGGGCCCAGGATCTGGTGCTGCGACTGTGGGCGGACCACCGTCCGGGTGTCCTGCTGGTCACCCACGACATCGAAGAGGCACTGTTGCTTGCCGACCGGGTCATCGTGCTCGGTGGCGGCGCCCTGAAAGCCGATATACCCGTGGATATCCCACGCCCCCGCGACACCACCGCAGCCGACTTCAACGCGGTCAAACGCACCGTCTTGGACCACCTGCGCGACGTATCACCCCATCTGACTCCCGGCCAGCCGGCTCAGCGATGAACGGAACGAACCTCATGCGAACCTCTCCTGTCAGACGTCTCGTCGTGGCGCTGGCCATGCTGCTCTCGATCAGCGTCGTGGCGGCCTGCGCCAGCGACGGCTCCGCGGGCGGCGACCGGACCAAGCTGCAGATCTCCTATCAGGACACCGCATTCCCGGCCCTGATCGAAGCTTCCGGCGTACTCAACGGCGCGGACTTCGACGTGTCGTGGAACAACCTGACCGGCCCCGCCGCTAACCTGCAGGCGCTCTACGCAGGCGCAATCGACCTGGGCCACATGGGTGACACCTCGTTGACCATCGAGCAGGCCAACTCCAAGACGCCATGGACCAAGGACAACGCGCCGCTGGAAATCGTTGCGGGCTGGCGCAACAACTACGATCCGACCTATGCCCCGCTGGTGACCGCGGTGCGGACGTCGTCGGGCATCAACGATGTGTCGCAGCTGCGCGGGCACTCCTGGGCCTTCAACTTCGGCGGCTATAACCACGCCCAGTACCTGGTGTCACTGGTCAAGGCCGGGCTGACGCCTCAGGACATCACCCCGGTGCAGTTCGCCGACGGCGCCACCTCGGCGTCGGCGTTCAACTCGGGCCGTACCGACGTGTTCTCCGGCGGGCACGGCGCCATCCTCGCGCCGCTGCAGGCCGGGCAGGCGAAGATCCTGCTGACCGACAAGGATGCCGGGATTCCGGCGCTCAACGTGTGGACGGCGTCACGCAAAGCGCTCAACGACCCGAAGAAGGATGCGGCGCTGAAGGATTACTTCGCCCGGCTGTCCGGCTTCTGGCCGTGGTACAACGCCCACCCTGACCAGGCCAAGGCGATCATCGCCAAACAACTCAAGGTCGACCCGGCCCGCACCGATTTCGAGTACCAGGTGCGCGGCGGCTCCTTCTGGCAGTTCGACGACAACCTGCTCGCCCAGGAACAGCAGGTCGCCCAGACCCTGTTCGACGGCAAGGCCATCTCGCAGCTGCCCGATGTGAAGATCGGATTCGACCCCCGCTACAACGACGCCCAGAAGGCCATCGGCTCACAGCAGGCCCAGGCGACTCCGTGACCGCCGAGCTGGCCGGGCTCGCCCCCGTCACGACCGATCCCGGGGAGTTCCTACACCAGCTGACCGCGGTCGTCGAACAAGCGAAAACCGGTGCAGCACACCGTGACACCACCCGAAGCTACGCCAGGGCGGAGATCGAGGGATTGCGTCAGCTCGGGTTCTGGTCGCTGACCGTGCCCGTCGAATTCGGCGGTCTCGGTCTCGGCCCGGACACGTTGATCCAGGGCATCCTCGCACTGGCCGGCGCCGATGCCAGCCTCGGCCAGATCCCGCAGAACCACTTCATGAGCGTCGAGCGGATCCGGCTGACCACCACCGGCACGCAACGCGCGCACTGGCTCGGAATCGTCGGCGCCGGTGCGGTATTCGGCAATGCGACTGCCGAGGGCGGCGAGCCGCACCCCGGCGATCACGGCACCCGGTTGCGCCGACACGGCGACGGCTGGCGGTTGACCGGCCGCAAGGTCTACGCCACCGGCTCCATCCTGGCCGACCACATCGCCGTCGCGGCCCGCGATGACGCCGACACGCCCCGCACCGTGCTCGTCGGTGCCGCAGCCGCCGGGGTGGTGCTGCATGACGATTGGCAGGGACTCGGCCAGCGCACCACCGCATCCGGCGCGGCCGAATTCGACGATGTCGTCGTGGACCCGATCGCCGTCCTGCCCACCACCACCGATCCTGTTGCCACCTACCGGGTTTCGGCGCTCGGTCAGCTGATCCACGCCGCCATCGACGCGGGCATCGCGCTCGGCGCGCTGGATGAGGCGGTCGCCCTCGGACGGCGGGCCCACGGCGGGCGCGGCAGCGGGGTGCCGACGTTCGATGCCGACGTGCTCGGGGTGGCCCAGCTGGGCGATCTGCACATCGCTGCCCTGAGTGCGCGGCGGCTCGTCGAATCCGCTGCCGCCCGGCTGACCGGCCTGCACCAGAACTCCGACGTCACCGAGGCCGTCGACGTGTTCTACGAGGTGGCCGCGGCCAAGGCCGTCAGTACGCGCGCCGCCCTCACCGTCACCTCAGAGCTGTTCGAGATCGGCGGCACCAGCTCCACCCGGCCGGTCCTGGGCCTCGACCGGTACTGGCGCGATGCCCGCACCCACACCCTGCACGACGCCGCCCGGTGGAAGGCACATTCGATCGGACGCTGGTTGCTCGCCGGGGACGTGGCCGATCCCTGGAGCATCGGTCATCCATTCCGGCATCTCGACGAACTCAGGGAGAAGCCATGAGCACCCGCCAGTTGCACCTCAACGTCAACGTGAACAGCTCCGGGCGGCACCCGGCGTCGTGGCGGGTCCAGCCCGATCCGCTCGGCTTCCTGGACCTCGACTACTTCGAGGAGATCGGCCAGTTGGCCGAACGCGGTCTGCTCGACGCGGTCTTCTTCAGCGATGGATTCGACTACGGTGCCCCAGCGGTGTCGCGGCCATGGCAGTCCCTGGACCCGTTCATCCCGCTGACCGCCATCGCCCGCACCACCGAGCACGTCGGGCTGGTCGCCACCGTCTCCTCCAGCTTCCAACACCCGTACAACATCGCCAGAACCGTAGCCTC
This sequence comes from Mycobacterium sp., assembly GCA_040511255.1. Lineage (GTDB taxonomy): Bacteria > Actinomycetota > Actinomycetes > Mycobacteriales > Mycobacteriaceae > Mycobacterium. The sequence goes on from JBEVHL010000199.1 coordinate 10,071, forward strand.
GCTGGATTACGTCTCCGGCGGCCGGGCCGCCTGGAATGTCGTGGCCACCCGGTCCGCGCAGGCGGCGCCGCTGTTCGGGCTGCCCGAACTCGCCGCCCACGAAGACCGCTACGCGCGTGCTGAGGAAGCCGTCCAGGTGGTGCTCGGGCTGTGGCAGTCCTGGGACCGCGATGCCCTGGTGGCCGATCAGGAATCCGGCAAGTTCGCCGACGTCGGGCGTATTCATCCGATCCAGCACCGCGGCGCGTATTTCGACGTCACCGGCGCCCTGAATGTGCCGCGCTCCCCACAGGGCCGACCGGTGCTGTTGCAGGCGGGCGGTTCCCCGCAGGGCACGGCGCTGGCCGCGAAATACGCCGACGCGGTGTTCTCGGTCAGCCACACCCTGCCCGGCGCCCAGGAGTTCTATCGCTCCGTCAAAGACCAGGCCGCGCAGCACGGGCGGGCGGACGACGACGTGGTCATCCTGCCCGGGCTGTTTCCCATCCTGGGCTCCACCGAGGCCGAGGCCAGGGAACGCAAGCAGTGGCTCGACGACGTCGCGGGGTTCGACCTGGAACTCGAAGCGCTCAGTGCCACCCTGGGCCTGCAACCCGGCGACCTCCAGCTCGACAAGACCCTGCCGTGGCCACTCGTCGAGCAGGCGCAGGTGGGCGCCAGCCGCGGATTCGCCTCAGCCATCCTCGATTTGGCGCGTCGCGATGATCTGACCGTGCGCCAGCTACTGGAACGCAACCCGAACGGGCACCGCAGTATCGTCGGCACCCCCGAACAGGTCGCCGATGATATCGAGACCTGGTTCACCGGACGTGGCGCCGACGGCTTCAACCTCAACGTCGACTTCTTCCCCGACGGACTGGCCAATATCGTCGACCACCTGGTGCCCGAGCTGCAGCGCCGCGGGATCTTCCGAACCGAGTACGCGACAAGCACATTGCGCGGGCATCTCGGTCTGCCCGAACCGCGCTAGATCAGCTCGGCGACCTGCTGCAGCTGCGCAGTGGACGGCGGTTGGTAGAACGACAGCACGGCGTGCGAGCAGCCCAGCGCATCGAATTCGGGCAGCCGCGCCAGCTGCGCTTCCACCTGACCCTCCTGCGCCGGATGCAGGAACAGTTGCACCGAACGCCGGATCTGCCCGGGGTCGCGTCCGACCTCACGGCACGCATCGTCCAGCCGGGAGCTGACGTCGGCCCAGGCCTGCGGTTCGGCGATGCTGGCCATGTTCCATTCGTCGGCGTGGCGGGCGATCACCCGCAGCATCTTCGGCTTGTCCCCGCCGATGACGATCGGCGGATACGGCCGCTGCAGCGGTTTGGGCTCGCACAACGCGTCGGTGAGCGTGAAGAACCTGCCGCTGTGCGTCACCGACTCCTCGGTCCACAGTGCTCGGATGACGGTCAGCGCCTCGTCGAGCATCTCCACTCGTGCTCCGGGACTGGGAAAGTCGAGCCCGTAGGCCTGATGCTCGCCTTCGTGCCAGCCCGCACCGATCCCGAAATCCAGCCGGCCGCCGCTGATGTGGTCGACCGTGACCGCCATCTTGGCCAGCACCGCCGGGTTCCGGTACGTCACGCTGCTGACCAGGCAGCTGACCCTGGCGCGCCGCACCACCGCGGCCATCGCCGCCAGCGATGTCCAGCCTTCGAATGTCGGGGTGGCCGGGTCGGCCAACCCGTAGAAATGGTCGTAGTTCGCGATCGAATGAAAACCGAGTGCGTCAGCGGCCCGCCAGAATTCTTCGAGTACCGGATAGTCGAACGTGGGCGCCAGCTTGGCGGAGAGCAGCATGCCGGAATGCTAGCGATCGCTCCTGTCATCGGCCGCCCGGCGGGCGCGGCGACCAGGACGGTCCAGCCAGCGCGCCAGTCGCGGTTCGTTGACGGCGAGCAAGGTGGCGGCGACGAACCACAGCACCACCAGCACGTTGGTGGTATGCCACGCATCCAGTGAGAAACCGTCTTCTTCCTCATGGTGGAAGAACGGGGCGATGATCAGGTGCTGGATCGCCGGCGCAACAGCGATACAGAACGCCAAACCGGTGGTGGCACCGAATGCCCCGCGCAGCAACACCGCCCGCGGCGAATGGGTGGGCGGTGCCGCGACGTGATGCGCCAGCAGGATCAGCAGCAGCATCAACCCGATCACCAACGCGAGCACGTCCCACTCGCCGGGCCCCACGATGAAGGCCACCGCACCGGCCACGGTGGCCAGCGCCAGCGCACCCGGATCGACCCGCGGCTGTTCGTACGGCGGGGGCGGCGTCACGGGCTCATCGATGGCCATGGCGTCACTTTAGGGTGCCTGGCTCGGTTACACCTTGCGCCGTTCCCGCTCGGCGGCGAGTTCGGTATGCACGACATCGAAAGCCATCGACTGGCTGTAGCCGCGGCGGGCCAGCATGGCGACCAGTCGGCGCAACACCTTCGGGTCGTCGTCGCCGGCCAACGCCTCTCGGCGGAGCTTGGCCTGCACCAGCTGTTCGGCCCGCTCCCGCTCCGCGTCGGCGTCGATGCTCTCCAACGTCGCGGTGATCACGTCACCGTCGACGCCCTTGGTCCGTAGCTCAGCGGCCAACGCACGCTTGCCTTTTCCGGCGTTGAGCCGCCGGGACCGCACCCATTGCTCGGCGAAGTCCACGTCGTCGATCAGGCCGACATCGGTCAGCCGGTCGAGCACCTGGCCGCTGACATCCTCGGGGTAACCCCGTTTGGTCAGCTGTTCGGCCAGCTCAGCTCTGGTCCTGGCCCGCACGGTGAGCAGGCGCAGACATAGCGCCCGCGCCTGCTCCTCGCGGGGTGGCTCAGAAGTCGACGGGGACGGGGACGGGAACTGCGCCATCGGTCGCGTCGTCGGTCAGCACCGCACCGATGCCGAGCTTCTCTTTGATCTTCTTTTCGATCTCGAGGGCCTTGTCGGGGTTCTCGATCAGGAAGTTGCGGGCGTTCTCCTTGCCCTGGCCCAGCTGTTCACCCTCGTAGGTGAACCAGGAGCCGGACTTACGGACGAAGCCGTGCTCGACGCCCATGTCGATCAGCGAACCTTCCTTGCTGATGCCCTTGCCGTACAGGATGTCGAACTCGGCCTGCTTGAACGGCGGCGCCATCTTGTTCTTGACGATCTTGCAGCGGGTGCGGTTACCGACTGCGTCGGTGCCGTCCTTGAGCGTCTCGATGCGCCGGACATCCAGGCGGATGGAGGCGTAGAACTTCAACGCCTTACCGCCAGTAGTCGTCTCGGGTGAGCCGAACATGACGCCGATCTTCTCGCGGAGCTGGTTGATGAAGATGGCGGTGGTGTTCGAGTTGCTCAAGGCGCCGGTGATCTTGCGCAGCGCCTGGCTCATCAACCGGGCCTGCAGACCGACGTGGCTGTCGCCCATCTCGCCCTCGATCTCGGCGCGGGGCACCAGGGCGGCCACCGAGTCGATGACCAGGATGTCCAGGGCGCCGGAGCGGATCAGCATGTCGGCGATCTCGAGCGCCTGCTCACCGGTGTCGGGCTGGCTGACCAGCAGCGAGTCGGTGTCCACCCCGAGCTTCTTGGCGTAGTCGGGGTCCAGCGCGTGCTCGGCGTCGATGAATGCCGCGATACCGCCTGCGGCCTGCGCATTGGCCACCGCGTGCAGGGCGACGGTGGTCTTACCCGAGGATTCCGGGCCGTAGATCTCGACGACGCGGCCGCGGGGCAGCCCGCCGATGCCGAGCGCCACATCCAGGGCGATGGATCCGGTGGGGATGACGGCGATCGGTTGACGCACCTCGTCGCCGAGGCGCATCACCGAACCTTTGCCGTGACTTTTTTCGATCTGTGCGAGGGCCAGCGCGAGGGCTTTCTCGCGGTCGGGGGCCTGGGGCGCCATGTGCTGCCTCTTTCGGTAGTCGTGTTCGGTTGGCCGGTGTTCCGGTCGGTTGCTCGTGACGCTAAAGCAGGCCACCGACAAGTTCCTTTGGCGGTTGAACCGCGAACATCACCCACAGTAGACGAACACCTGTTCGATACAAGCTGACACGCCGAGCGGTGTCAGGTGAACCGGTCCAGCACGTCGGCAAGTGCGGCCGGCCGCGAATAGAACGGCGAATGACCCCCGGGCAGTTCGACGATCGGCGCACCCAACCGCTCGGTGGCCACCGCTCGCGACCAGTCCGGGTTGACCATCTGGTCGCCGGTGCAGAGCACGTAGGTCGACGGCGCCACCCGCAGATCGGTCAGCGCGGACCGTTGCCGCATCGGATGGATCGACTGGGGCCGCAGCCGTCCCACCGCGGCGTCGGCGACGTCGTTGGGACAGTCGCCGTAGAGCAGTTCGGCCGCCAGTGCGCCGTCGACCCACCTGGTGCAACCCGCAGGCCCGGCCGGTTTACTGAGTGCGTCGAGGTGGCGCGGATTGAGCATCGGCTCGGTCTTGTCCTGGTTGGCCAGGCTGCGGCCCGGGTCGGCGACCAGCGCGCACAGGTAGACCAGGTGCCGCACCGGTCGTCGCAGCGCCACCCACGGCAGGGTGTGGCCGCCCAGGGAATGCCCCACCACGACGAGATCGTCGTCGGCCGCCCCGGCCAGCGCGGCCACGACGGTATCGGCGTACTTCTCGAACGTCGCGGTCTCGTCCTGAATCGGCAGGTCGACGGCGACCACCCGGTGCCCACGCGCAACCAGTTCGGGAGTCAGACGTTCCCA
>JBEVHL010000200.1:0-6253 GCA_040511255.1 Mycobacterium sp.
GCGATGACCTCGCCGCCCAACTCCACGGTGATCGACCCCCGGAACACCTCGAGCCGCGGGGGACGGGGATAGTCCCAGACGGATTCCTGTCCAGGTCCCGGTTTGTCGGGTGTGGGTCGGCGGATCACAACGAGCTCGGCAGCATCACCACTCCAGCTTACGAACACCCGCGCGTGGGCTGCGAAAAGCTTCGGCAAATCTCAGGTCTGCTCTGGCATGCTGTCAGCTATGACCGACCCGCAGTACGGCTCCGGAGCCAATGACGGCACCCCGCCCCCGCCCTACGGTGACTATCAACCCCCGGTCGAGGGGCAGTACCCGCCACCCGGCCAGTACCCGCCGCCTCCCGGCCAATACCCACCCCAAGGCCAATACCCGCCGCCTCCCGGCGCGTACTACGACCCGTCGGCCCCGTACGGACGCAGCCCGGTCACCGGCGAACCGCTCTCGGAGAAGTCCAAGGTGATCGCGGGCCTGCTGCAACTGCTGGGCCTGTTCGGTCTCGTCGGCATCGGCCGCATCTACCTCGGCTACACCGGCCTGGGTGTGGCCCAGCTGCTGGTCGGCCTGGTGACCTGCGGAATCGGCGCCGTCATCTGGGGCATCGTCGACGCGATCATGATCCTGACCGACAAGGTCCGCGATCCGCAGGGGCGCCCGCTGCGCGATGGAACCTAGCGCCGGACCGGACCACCACCGGGCCAAGCTCTACGCGACGGTCGGCACCGGCGCGTTCTTCGCAGCCGCCCTCACCTACGTCGGCGTGGTGGACCCGCACCGACCCGGCTCGCTGTTCCCGGCGTGCCCGTTCAAACTGCTCACCGGCTGGGACTGCCCCGCCTGCGGCGGTCTGAGGATGACCCACGATCTGTTGCACGGCGACTTCGCCGCCGCCATGGTCGACAACGTGTTCCTGCTCGTCGGCCTGCCGACATTGCTGGCCTGGATTCTGCTGCGCAGGCATCAGGGCCGACGCATCATGACAAAACCTGCGATAACCGTCGTGGCGGTGCTCGCGATCATGTGGACCGTGGTCCGCAACCTTCCCGGCTTTTCGCTGGTCCCGACGCTTCTCGGCGGGTAGGCGCACCACCGCGCTGATACACTCGACAGTCGGCGGTGTTGTGTCTCACCGGGGGCTGATCGAGGCCTCTGCTCAGGTTGCTCATCGTTACGGTCGGGCCGGTGCAGTCCCGGATGTCAGACGTAGGACTGCGGCCACTTGAGATCTGAGCGCCCTTCGCGCACAACGTTTCTGGTACCGCAGGACAGACTGCGGAGGTTCGTTGAAGATGCTGTTCTCAGCTGTGCCCGAAGCCCAGGGCCTGTATGACCCCCAGCAGGAACACGATTCCTGCGGTGTGGCGATGGTCGCCGACATCAAGGGCAGGCGCTCGCATTCCATCGTCTCCGACGGTCTGATCGCCCTGGAACATCTCGAACACCGTGGTGCGGCCGGCGCCGAACCGAACAGCGGCGACGGCGCGGGCATCCTGCTGCAGCTTCCGGTGGAACTGTTGCGCGACGTAGTCGACTTCGAACTGCCGCCGACGGCCGCGGACGGTAGCAATGCCTTTGCCGCGGGAATCTGCTTCCTGCCGCGGGAGGAAACGGCCCGGGCCGGTGCCGTTGCGCGTATCGAAGAGATCGCCGCCGACGAGAACATCGAGGTACTGGGCTGGCGTCCGGTTCCCGTCGACCCGGACGGCGCCGATATCGGCGCCACCGCACTGGGCTGTATGCCATACATGGCCCAGCTGTTCGTCGCCGCGCCGGAGCACAACGGCAGCCGCCCGTCGGGCATCGACCTGGACCGGCGGACCTACCCGTTCCGCAAGCGGGCCGGCCACGCCACCCCGCAGAGCCTGGCGGCGGGCACCGGCATCTATTTCGCTTCACTGTCGTCGCGGACCATCACCTACAAGGGCATGCTCACCACGATGCAGCTCCCGAAGTACTTCGAGGATCTGCGCGACGAGCGGTGCATGAGCGCGATCGCGATCGTGCACAGCCGGTTTTCCACCAACACCTTTCCGTCCTGGCCGCTGGCACATCCGTTCCGGTTCGTCGCCCACAACGGCGAGATCAACACCGTCCGCGGCAACCGCAACCGGATGCACGCCCGCGAAGCCATGCTGGAGAGCTCGAACATCAGCGGCGATCTCTCGCGGCTGTCGCCGATCTGCACCCCGGACGCCTCGGACTCGGCGTCATTCGACCAGACCCTGGAACTGTTGCACCTCGGCGGGCGCAGCCTGCCGCACGCCGTGATGATGATGATTCCCGAAGCATGGGAGAACAACGCCACCCTCAGCCCGGCCCGGCGCGCGTTCTGCCAGTTCCACGCCTCGATCATGGAACCGTGGGACGGCCCGGCCTGCGTGACGTTCACCGACGGCACCGTGGTCGGTGCGGTGTTGGACCGCAACGGGTTACGCCCCGGCCGGTGGTGGCGCACCATCGACGACCGGATCATCCTGGCCAGTGAGAGCGGCGTGCTCGACGTGGCGTCCGCGGAGGTGGTGGCCAAGGGTCGCCTCGAGCCCGGCCGGATGTTCCTGATCGACACCGCCGCGGGTCGCATCGTCTCCGACGACGAGATCAAAGAGGAATTGGCCGCCGCCCAGCCCTACGCAGAATGGCTGCACGCCGGCCTGCTCGATCTCAAGACGCTGGCCGACCGCACGCGGGTGCAGCCCAACCACGAATCGGTGGTGCGTCGCCAGATCTCCTTCGGCTACACCGAGGAAGACCTGCGCATCATGCTCACGCCGATGGCGGCCTCGGGCGGTGAGCCGCTCGGCTCGATGGGCACGGACACCCCCGCCGCTGTGCTCTCGCAGCGCTCGCGACTGTTCTACGACTATTTCGTGGAACTCTTTGCGCAAGTGACCAATCCGCCACTGGATGCCATCCGCGAGGAGATCGTCACCTCGATGGCGCGGGTGATGGGGCCTGAGCAGAATCTGCTGGAGCCGACGGCGGCGTCATGTCGCCAGATCATGCTGCCGTGGCCGGTGCTCGACAACGACGAACTCAACAAGATCGTCCACATCAACGACGACCACGAACACCCCGGCCTGAAGACCACCGTGCTGCGTGCGCTCTACGACGTCGAGCGCGGCGGCGACGGGTTGGCCGATGCGATCGAGGAACTCCGGATCCGGGCCAGCGAAGCCATCGCGAAAGGCTATCGGACACTGGTGATCTCGGATCGCGACTCCGATCACACCAAAGCGCCGATCCCGTCGCTGCTGGCCGTGTCGGCGGTGCACCACCATCTGGTCCGCACCAAAGAGCGCACCACGGTCGCGCTCGTCGTGGAAAGCGGTGACGCCCGCGAGGTGCACCACATCGCGTTGCTGATCGGCTTCGGCGCCGCGGCGGTCAACCCGTATCTGGCCTTCGAGTCGATCGAGGATCTGATCCGCGAGGGAGAACTCACCGGCATCGAAACCTCCACGGCGGTACGCAATTACCTCAAGGGCCTCGGCAAGGGCGTGATGAAGGTGATGAGCAAGATGGGCATCTCCACCGTCGGCTCCTACACCGCGGCCCAGGCCTTCGAGGCGATCGGTCTGGACAAGGCCGTGGTCAATGAATACCTGACCGGCACCGTCAGTCAGCTCGGCGGCGTCGGACTGGACGTCATCGCCGAGGAAGTCAAGCTGCGGCACCGACGGGCCTACCCGGAGAACCCGACCGAACGGGTGCACCGTCGCCTGGAGGTCGGCGGCGAATATCAGTTCCGCCGCGAAGGTGAACTGCACCTGTTCACCCCGGAAACGGTGTTCCTGCTTCAGCATTCGACTCGCACCGGTCGCCACGAGGTCTTCGAGAAATACTCCGAGGAAGTCGATCGGCTGGCCCGCGAGGGCGGTGCGCTGCGCGGATTGTTCTCGTTCAAGAAGGGCGTCCGGCCGCCGGTACCGCTGGAGGACGTCGAGTCGGTCGATTCGATCTGCGCCCGGTTCAACACCGGCGCCATGAGCTACGGCTCCATCTCGGCCGAGGCGCACGAAACCATGGCGATCGCCATGAACAACCTCGGCGGCCGGTCCAACTCCGGGGAGGGCGGCGAAGACGTCGACCGCCTCTACGATCCGCGCCGGCGCAGTGCGGTCAAACAGGTGGCGTCCGGCCGGTTCGGCGTCACCAGCGATTATCTGGTGAACGCCTCGGACATCCAGATCAAGATGGCCCAGGGCGCCAAACCCGGTGAGGGCGGCCAGCTCCCGGGCTACAAGGTCTATCCGAATATCGCCAAGACGCGGCACTCGACACCCGGTGTGGGTCTGATCTCCCCACCGCCGCATCACGATATCTAGTCGATCGAGGACCTGGCCCAGCTGATCCACGACCTGAAGAACGCCAACTCCCAGGCCCGTATCCACGTCAAACTGGTCAGCTCCGTCGGGGTCGGCACGGTGGCGGCCGGAGTGTCCAAGGCGCACGCCGACGTGGTGCTGATCAGTGGGTACGACGGCGGCACCGGCGCGGCGCCGCTGACCTCGCTCAAGCACGCCGGGGCACCGTGGGAGATAGGGCTGGCCGACACCCAGCAGACGTTGGTGCTCAACGGCCTTCGTGACCGCATCACCGTGCAGTGCGACGGCGGCATGCGCACCGCGCGGGACGTGATCGTGGCGGCGTTGCTCGGCGCCGAGGAATTCGGGTTCGCCACCGCACCGCTGATCGTCTCGGGCTGCATCATGATGCGGGTCTGCCATCTCGACACCTGTCCCGTCGGTGTCGCGACGCAGAACCCGGAGCTGCGGGCCCGGTTCAACGGCAAACCCGAATTCGTCGAGAACTTCTTCCGGTTCATCGCCGAGGACGTCCGGAAGTATCTGGCGGAGTTGGGTTTCCGCAGTATCGACGAAGCTGTCGGCCGCGCCGACGTGCTGGACACCGAAGCCGGAGTGGCGCACTGGAAGAGCAAGGGCCTGGACCTGAGCCCGATCTTCGCCGTGCCGGACGTGCACGGCGAGAAGTTCAGCCAGCGCCGCCGCCTGCGGGAGCAGGATCACGGCCTGCAGCACGCGCTGGACCAGACCCTGGTGGCCCTGGCCGAGGGTGCGCTGGAAGACGCTCATCAGGTGGTGCTGGAACTGCCGGTGCGCAACGTCAACCGCACCGTGGGCACGCTGCTGGGCTCGGAGGTCACCCGGCGCTACGGGGCGTCCGGCCTGCCCGCGGACACCATCATGGTGAAGCTGACCGGATCGGCCGGTCAGTCGCTCGGCGCGTTCCTGCCGCCCGGCATCACCATCGATCTCATGGGTGACGCCAACGACTATGTGGGCAAAGGACTCTCCGGTGGTCGGATCGTGGTTCGACCGCCCGACGATGTGCTGTTCCTGCCCGAAGACAACGTGATCGCAGGCAACACGCTGATGTACGGCGCCACGTCCGGCGAGGTGTATCTGCGCGGCAAGGTGGGGGAGCGGTTCGCCGCCCGCAACTCAGGTGCACTCGCGGTGACCGAAGGCGTCGGCGATCACGCGTGTGAGTACATGACTGGCGGTCGCGTCGTGGTGCTCGGCGAGACGGGCCGCAACATGGCGGCCGGGATGTCCGGTGGCATCGCCTACGTGCTGGGCCTGGACCCGGCCAAGGTCAACCCGGCGATGGTGGAGTTGCAGCGCCTCGAACCCGAGGACCTGGTCTGGCTGCGCGACGTGGTCGCCCGGCACGCCCAGTACACCGGCAGTACGGTCGCCACCTCGGTGCTGGCCGACTGGCCAAGGCGCAGTGCGCAATTCACCAAGATCATGCCCACTGACTATCAGCGGGTACTGCAGGCCACCAGAATGGCCAAGGCCGAAGGGCGTGACGTGGACGCGGCAATCATGGAGGCAACTCGTGGCTGATCCTCAGGGCTTCCTGCAGGTGGCGAAGATCGAAGCGGCCAAGCGACCGGTCGACGAGCGCGTCGGCGACTGGCGTGAAGTCTACGAACGCCAGGACGCCCACCAGCGTGCCGGCGAAGTCAGCCAGCAGGCCCGGCGTTGCATGGATTGCGGAATCCCGTTCTGCCACTCCGGAACCGCGGGTTGTCCGCTGGGCAACCTGATCCCCGAGTGGAACGACCTGGTCCGCCGGGGCCGGTGGGACGCTGCCAGCGATCGCCTGCACGCCACGAACAACTTCCCGGAGTTCACCGGCCGACTGTGCCCCGCACCGTGTGAGGCGGCGTGTGTGCTGTCGATCGGGGAAGAGCAGACCGGTGGCAGCGTCACCATCAAACGCA
>JBEVHL010000201.1:0-3986 GCA_040511255.1 Mycobacterium sp.
ACGTTGTCGTGCACCCAAACCTCGCCCACGGCAACGGCATTGGGGTAGTCGTTGAGCACTGACCGAATATTGCGGTGGATCTCGTGGACACCGTCGTTGTTGAACCGCGGGTCGTCGTCGCTGTTGCGCAGCATCTCCGAACCCTCAAGGTCCATGTCCGGCAGCCCGGGTGGCTTGGCCATCCCGTGCGCGACGTCCAGGCGGTAGCCGTCGACCCCCCGCTCCAGCCAGAACCGCAGCGTCTTCTCGAAGTCGGCGAAGACCTCCGGGTTGTCCCAGTTCAGATCCGGCTGTTCGGAATCGAAGATGTGCAGATACCACTGCCCCGGGTTGCCGTCCGGTTCGACGACGCGGGTCCAGGCGGGCCCGCCGAAGATCGACACCCAGTTGTTGGGCGGGTGCACACCGCCGGGACCGGTGCCGTCGCGGAAGATGTAGCGCTGTCGCGCATCGCTGCCACGGCCCGCAGCCACCGCTGCTCGAAACCACGGGTGCGCCGAACTGGTGTGGTTGGGCACCAGGTCCATGGTGACTTTGATATCCCGCTCATGCGCGGCCGCGACGAGGTTTTCCAGCGCCGCCATCCCGCCGAACAGCGGGTCGACATCGCGCGGATCGGCGACGTCGTAGCCGTGATCGGCCATCGGCGACACGTTGACCGGGTTGAGCCAGATGGCGTCGACACCGAGATCAACCAGGTGGTCGAGGTGGGCCACCACACCGTCGAGATCGCCGACGCCGTCACCGTCACTGTCGGCGAACGAGCGCGGATACACCTGATAGAAAACGGCGTTCGCCCACCAGGGGGGATTGGGGTCTGTCACACCACGAGCCTAGCCATCAGCGTCAGAACGCCGCGTTCACCATCGACTGAGCGGCCATCTCGAGATAGTCCAGCAACTGCTTGCGATGCTCGTCATCCATGGTGTCGGAGTCGATCGACGCGACCGCGGTGTGCATGCATCGCAGCCAGGCGTCACGCTCCAGAAACCCGATCCGGAAAGGGTTGTGCCGCATCCGCAACCGTGGATGCCCGCGTTCGTCGGAATAGGTGCGTGGGCCGCCCCAGTACTGCTCGAGGAACATCCTCAGCCGCACCTCGGCGCCGGGCAGGTCGTCGTCGGGATAGAGCGGGCGCAGGATCTCGTCCTCGGCCACCTGCTCGTAGAAGCGGGCCACGATCGCGTGGAAGGTGGCGGCGCCACCAACGGCGTCGTAGAAGGACTGCGGTTCCGTCGTCATCCCCACCATTGTCGCCGATGCTCGATCAGTCCGGGAATCAGCCGGGGATGCGCGCCAGCACCTGGGTCACGATCGCCTGGGGTTGGTCGGCCGGCATCTGCAGCGTTTGGGTGTTGAGTTCGACGACGACATTGGCCTTCGCGGCGATGACACGGAATTGCACGGCGGATCTCTTGCCCATGATGGGGTTCTGCAGCGTGACCCGATCGGCGGTCACCACGACGTTGCCGATGGTCCACGTCAACGACGCCAGTGACGGCGCCGTGAACGTCACCCGTTTCCCGCTGCACCGGCGCCATTGGTCCGCCACGTCCCTGAAGAATCTCTGCGCGGCATCGGCGTCGGCGAAGGTCCCGGCCGTCTGCTCCACCAGGGCCGCCGTGGTCGCGGAGAAGTCGCCGTAGTGCAGGGCGGTGAATCCCGTGGCGCGTGCCTTGCCGAACACGGAACTGACTCCGTTGTAGACGGCGCTATCGCATTCGGGTGGGTCGGGGGGCGGGTTCGGGGGTTCGCCACCGCCCGGCGGGCCGAGCACGGTCAGGCTGGGGATGTTCGTGATGGCCCTGACCTCGTCGAGGCCGAGCAGCACCTTCGGCAGGTCTGCGGCGCCGAGGGTGGGTGGTTTCGGCGCCGGTGGCGCCATGGTGGGGTGGGCCGTGCTCGTCGGTGCCGGGGTGTCCGTCGTCGTGTCCGCCGCGGTGGTCGTCGTCGCCGGATGCCGGGGGACGACGGCCCAGACGACCAGCGCCCCGACGGCCACGACGATGATCGTGTACGACAGCACCAAGCCGAGCACCGCGCGGTTTCGGCCACGCCCGTAGCGACTGTCCGCCAGCGCCCAGTGCCCGAACGCCGCTCCGGCCGGGGCGAACACGAACGCCATCACGATCGACCAGGTGGCCCATCTGTTGGCGCCGGCGGGTGGAAACGGTGGCGGCGGACCGTACGGATGCTGCGGTCTCGTCGGGTCTCCGTTGGTCATCTGCGTCCCCCCAAAAGATGCGTCACGGTATTCAAGCGCACGGCCTTCGCCCCGCCTCTGCGACGGTGCGCTATCACGGTCGTCGCGTGCACGTCAAAAAGAGTTCACCGGATTGACCGGCTGACCCGACACAAATTGTCGTGCGATCGGCCCCATTTCATGGTGGACTGTCGTCGGAGGATCAATGTCGCAGCGCAAACGTAGCCATCTGAATAGGGTTGGTCAGCGTGCCGCGGCAGGCGGGTCAGGGCCGGTCGCCACCGCGGGACTCCACAGCGTGGAGACGGTCCCGCCGCAGGTGCACGCCCCGCACGACGGTGGTTCGGTGTGGGGGCGCCGCCGGGTCCTGCTGCTCAATTCGACGTACGAGCCGCTGACGGCGCTACCGATGCGTCGCGCGATCATCATGCTGCTGTGCAACAAGGCCGACGTGGTGCACGACGATCCCACCGGCCCGGTGATCCACTCCGCCACCCGGACCATCACGGTGCCCTCGGTGATTCGCCTGCGCTCCTATGTGCGGGTGCCCTATCGGGCGCGCATCCCGATGACCAGGGCGGCGCTGATGCACCGCGACCGGTTCCGCTGCGCCTACTGCGGCGGTAAGGCCGACACCGTCGACCACGTCGTCCCGCGCAGCCGCGGCGGCGAGCACACGTGGGAGAACTGCGTTGCCTGCTGCTCGCAGTGCAACCACCGCAAGGCGGACAAGCTGCTCACCGAACTCGGCTGGGCCCTGCGGATGACGCCGCTGCCGCCGAAGGGTCAGCATTGGCGGCTGCTGTCGACGGTCAAAGAACTCGACCCCGCATGGGTGCGCTACCTCGGTGAAGGTGCGGCCTGACGATGCCGGTGTGGGCTTAGCTCAACATCACGCGGCGGGTGGGATAAGTTTACGAACGTGAACACCGCTGTGATCCACCTGATTCTCGTGGGTGTCCCGTTGCTGCTGACCGCAGTCCTGGCTGCGCTCATCTGGCGCCACAAAGGGCCGCACCCGGCGGAGTACAAAATGTCCGAGCCGTGGACGCATGCGCCGATTCTGTGGGCCTCTGACGAGGTGGTCGGCGACGCGCATGGACACGGTGCCGGCGAGCTGACAGTGGGAGGTGGCGCAAGTGGCAAGTGGTGATGAGCTCGCGACGATCAGCGAGGCGAATCTGCCCTACGGCTGGGCAGAGACGTACAGCGGGCGACTGTCCGGCGTCACCGAGCCCGGCACCCTGTCCGAGACGTACCCGTTCTCGATCAAGGAGCGGGTCGAACTCGACGACGCCCTGAAGTACGGCTCGCGGGCATCGCAGGCCAGGTTTGCCGTCTACATCGGCTACCTCGGCATCGACACCGCGGCCAGGGCCCGCGAAATCCTCGCCAACGTCCCGACGCCTGACGATGCGGTGCTGATCGCCGTCTCGCCCGAGCAGCATGCGATCGAGGTCGTGTACGGCTCGGCCCTGCAGGGTCGCGGCGCCGAATCGGCCGCCCCACTCGGTGTGGCCGCAGCCGCGTCGGCATTTCAGGAGGGCAACCTGATCGACGGGCTGGTCAGCGCGGTCCGCGTGCTCTCGGCTGGTATCGCCCGCCCGTAGCTTGGACTTAACCGCAGGGTGAGTGGCGTCGGTCGGCGCGGTGGGTTATCAACACTGTCGTGACCGATGTTTCGCCGCTTCCCGACGCTGACCGGATGTCTCGGCTCGATGCCGTGGTCTCGCAGGCCATCGCTGATGGCGGGCGGTTGGAGACGCGCTATCCGCATCACGCG
>JBEVHL010000202.1:0-16356 GCA_040511255.1 Mycobacterium sp.
TCCCGGACCACTATCCCTTCTGCCCGCCTCGTAGCGAATACGGCCAATACCGGGCGTCCCGCGACAATCACCGTCACCAATTCCGCGTTCCCGGACCACTATCCCTTCTGCCCGCCTCGTAGCGAATACGGTCAAAACCGGGCGTCCCGCGACAATCACCGTCACCAATTCCGCGTTCCCGGACCACTATCCCTTCTGCCCGCCTCGTAGCGAGTCGCTAAGGACCCCGGCGAGACGCCAATGATTCTGGGACTACGCAATTTCCCGGTCATCATCGGAGTTGCCCGCCTCGTAGCGAATACGCCGAGCCTGCTCGCGAAGCGCCACTACCCGCCTGGTTATTCGATACTCCGTAGACCGCGGCATCTCACCGGGCGCGTACTTGCCCCGGCCCACTCGAATAGCCCGGTAGTAACCCATCTCCCAGCGCAACGCGTCCGAGACCGACTTGGGTGGATTGCCGACTATCAGGAAGCCGTGCCAGGTGAGCGCCTCGATCAGCTCACTGATGGTGGCGGGACCATGTTGATGCAGCTGCAGCGTCAACGCATATCGCAGTTCGGTACCGCGGAGAATTCGTGAATCGTCCATGCCGCGACGATTGCATCGAGGTCTGACATCGCCGATATTCGCTACGAGGCGGGCAAAACACATAGTGGTTCGGGACGCCGACCGCGCGCCACGTCAGCCACATACGTCACATTCGCTGTGAGGCGGGCAAAAGGGATAGTGGTTCGGGACGCCGGCCCTAGCCGACGAACACCGCGCCCGCCCACACCATCGTCGCCAGCAGAGCCCCGGCCATCTCGACACCCACTGACAGTGCAACACCCTTGATCGCATGCACGGTCGACGCCCAGGCTCGACGGCCGTCGTGTCGCAGCAGCAACTCAGCCAGGTAGACACCCAGCACAAACCCGATCACCAGGCCGAGCACCGGAATCACAAAGAACCCGATCACCCCCAGCACCGCACCGCTGAACAGGCTCCACCGGCCGACATCGGCCTGCCGCATTCGTCGGGCCGGCCACAGGTACTTGATCACCGTGCTGGCCACAATCAGCGCCGTGGCGACACCGAGCGCCACCCACGCCACCACGGTGTGCTCGACGATGGCCCAGACCGCGATGGCCGCCAACACCAACAGCGCCCCCGGCAACAGTGGCACGATGATGCCGACCAGGCCGACCGCGATCGCCAGGGCCACCAGGACTATCCCGCCGGTACTCATCTGTCAGGCGCCGAGCTGGGTGGCGAGGTCGAGGAAGTCGGTTGCGGTGAAATCGAATTCGCCCTCTTCCACACCGGGCGGTCGACGGTCCGGTCCCCGCTCCAGGGGCCGCTCCACGTAAGCAGTCATCAGGCCGGCCTCTCGCGCGGCGCGCAGATCGCTGGGATGAGCGGCGACGAGCATGAGCTCCCCGGGCGCCACGTCGAGAAGTTCGGCGCAGCCGAGGTAGGCCTCGCGGTCCGGCTTGTAGTGGCGGAACAGCTCGGCGGAGATCACGCAATCCCACGGCAGCCCAGCGTGTTTGGCCATATCGGTCAGCAGCGACATGTTCCCGTTGGACAGCGTGGTGATGGTGAACCGCTCCTTGAGACGCGTAAGGCCGGCGACGGAATCCGGCCACGGGTCCAGGCGGTGCCACGCGCGGTTGAGCTCGCCGACGGCGGCGTCCGGCACGGATCCGATCCCGGCTCGATCAAGCAGCCCGTCGAGGATGATCCGGTGCAGCGCGTCGATCTTCAACCACGGCAGCTCGCCTTTGCGGACCCGATCCATCGCGGCCGGGTAACCGGCGCGCCAGTCATCGGCGAACGCCGGCCAATCCTCTGCCAGCCCATGGTTTTCGCCGAACATCTCCAACTCGCCGATGATGCTGGTACGCCAGTCCACGACGGTGCCGAAGACATCGAACGCCAGCACCCGGGGAGCGCTCATGGCTCCAGCACGACCTTGCCCCGCACGCCGCCGGCGGCCAGGCTCTCCAACGCCGCGCGACCGTCCGACAGCGGATATCGCACGGGCGGCGGTGGGCGCAGCCCCGCGTCGACCAGCTTGCCCAGCCCGATCCCGAACTCCGCCTGCGCCCCGGGGGTGCGGTTGATGAACTCGCCCAATCCGACGCCGACCACACTGACATTGCGCAGCAGCAGCCGGTTGACCTTGACGGTCGGAATGCCACCGCCGGAGGCAAATCCGATCACCAGCAACCGGCCCTCGGTGGCCAGCACCCGGATCGCATCATCGAAGGCGTCCCCGCCGACGGGGTCGACGACCACATCCACGCCGCGGCCATCGGTGTGATCGCGGACCGCCTGCGCCCAGCCGTCGGTCAACGGCAGCACCACATCGGCGCCGAGGGATTCGACGAACTCCTGCGCACCCGGCCGGTGCACCATGGCGATCACGCGAGCGCCCATCGCCTTCGCGATCTGGATGGCAGCCGTGCCCACCCCACCCGCAGAGCCCAGCACGAGCACCGTCTCACCGGCCAGCAGCGCAGCGCGACGGGCCAGCGCGAAGTACATCGTGTAGTAGTTGCCCAGCAGGCACACCGCCGCACCGTCGTCGATACCGTCCGGCGTCGGTGACACGCTGGCCGCGGGGACGGCCACCTGCTGCGCCCAGGCGCCGAGCATGCTCAACGCCGAAACCCGCTGACCGGCAACAAATCCCGAGTCCGCAGGCGCCGAACGCACCACGCCTGCGACCTCGGTTCCCGGCACGAACGGCGGGTCCAGCTTCAGTTGGTATTCGCCCCGGATGAGCAGCAGGTCGGGAAAGCTGACCCCGGCCACCCCGACGTCGATGACCACCAGTCCGTCGGAGTCTGCAACGTCGGGCACATCGGTGTACACCAGGCCTGCTGGCCCGGACAGTTCTTGCGCAACAAGCGCTTTCACTCGGTCAGCCGAGCTTGAAGCTGGCTGACTGCGCTGCGGACAGGTCGGTGATCTCGCCCCATTTGGCGGCGACGTCGTCGACCGAAGGAACGGTGGAGAACGTCACCCCATCGTTCTGGAACAACGCCGTCCGCTGCACCTTGCCGCCACCGACGATGAAGATCGAGTCGGTATCGGGCAGTTCCTCGGTGCACAGGTAGGCCACCACCGGCGCCACGTACTCGGGCGTCAGCTTCTCGAACACCTCGGGCGGCAGGATGTCCTGCGTCATCCGGGTGGCGGCAATCGGCGCCACCGCGTTGGCCTTGATGTTGTACTTAGCGCCTTCCTGGGCCAGCGTGTTGATCAGGCCGACCAGGCCCAGCTTCGCCGCACCGTAGTTGGCCTGCCCGAAGTTGCCGAACAGCCCACTGGTGGACGTCGCGACGACCACCCGGCCGAAGCTCTGCTCGCGGAAGTGCGGCCACGCGGCCCGCAGCACGTTGTACCCGCCGTACAGGTGCACTTTGAGCACCGAGTCCCAGTTCTCGTACGTCATCTTGTGGAACGTGCCGTCGCGGAGGATGCCCGCGTTGCTGACCACGCCGTCGACCTTGCCGAACTCGTCGATCGCCGTCTTGATGATGTTGGCGGCACCCTCGGCCTCGGCGACGCTGTCGTAGTTGGCGACGGCCCGGCCACCGGCCGCTTTGATCTCGTCGACCACCTGATCGGCCATCGCCGACCCCGCACCGGTACCGTCCCGCGCGCCACCAAGGTCGTTGACGACGACGCTGGCACCTTCGCGGGCCAGCGTCAGCGCGTATTCACGACCCAGGCCGCCGCCCGCTCCCGTGACGACGACGACGCGATCCTGAACTCCCGGCATGTCTTTCCTTTCTCGATGTTCGGTTAGGCGAGTGGGCGCCGGCTTACAACAACCGGCGCGCCAACTTCCACGCCTTCTCTGTATACGGGGGGTAAAGAATGCCCGAGAGGTCGGGTCGGGTGGTCTTGGTCAGCACCGACTTGCGATGGCTGAACTCCTCGAAGCCGAACCGGCCGTGATAGGCACCCGTTCCCGATGGGCCGACACCACCGAATGGCAGCTTGGTGGTCGAGAACTGGAACAGCAGGTGATTCACCAGCATGCCGCCCGCCGACACTTCTTTGATAACGCGCTCCCGCACGGTCTTGGATTTGGTGAACAAATACGCGGCCAGCGGCTTGGGCCGGGAATTGACGAATTCGATTGCCTCGTCCAGCGATTGCACGGTGACGATCGGCAGAATGGGCCCGAAGATCTCATCGGTCATCAATGGCTCGCCCAGATCGGGGTCGACGACGACGGTCGGATCGATCTCCAGCGCCGACGCATCCGAGCCGCCGCCGACTGCGACGGTGCCCTTGGTGGCGGCCAGCGAAGCGGTCAGGCGGTCGAAATGGCGCTCGTTGACGATCCGCCGGTTGGCCGAACCCTCGGCATCGAAACCCGCCACGGCCTCACCGATCTTGGCGACCAGCTGGTCGCGGATCGAGGCCTCGGCCAGCACGTAGTCCGGGGCGATGCAGATCTGCCCGGAGTTGATCAGCTTGGTCCACGCGATGCGCTTGGCCGCCACCTCGATGTCCGCATCGGCGGCGACGATCACCGGGCTTTTGCCGCCCAGTTCGAGGGTCACCGGCGTCAGGTGCGACGCGGCGCTCTCGTAGACCTTGCGGCCGATCTCCGTGCCGCCGGTGAAGCACAGCCGGTCGAACCCCTGGGCGATCAGCTCCTGGCTGACCGAACCGTCGCCCTCGATGACGGCGATCGCGTCGTTGTCCAGGTAACGCGGCACCAGCCGCGCCATCAGCGCCGACGAGGCAGGCGCCACCTCGGACGGTTTGAGCACGACGGTGTTCCCTGCCGCGATCGCGCCGACGGCGGGGCCGAGGGTCAAGGCGAACGGGAAGTTCCAGGCGCCGATGATCAGCACCGTGCCGTACGGCTCGTATTCGATCCAGCCACGGCCCGGCAGCTGCGAGAGCTCCAACATCCGGTACTTGCGGCGCATCCACTTGCCGACGTTCTTGGCCGCGTCGTGGGCCTCCCCTGCGGTGCTGGCGATATCGGCCAGCCAGGCCTCGAACGGCTTGCGACCGAGGTCTTGGGCCAGGGCGTCGGCGATCGCAGGCTCGTTCTCGGTCATCAGCCGCTCGAGGGCGCGCAACTGGCTGCGGCGCCACTCGACCGAACGGGTGCGTCCCGACGCATAGGTCTTGCGCAACTTCGCCACGACGGCCGGGATATCACTGACCCCGTCGGTCGTCCCGAGAGTTCCGGTCGTGGGGATGTCGGTTCCAGCGGTCATCTCGCCCCTTCTGAGCCCTACCTGACCAGGCGGAGGTCACCAGTCCTGGGCGCCAATGGTAGCCAACCAGCCAGTTGGGCGACAGGGGGTCCGGCGGGCAGCGGCGCTAGGGCAGTTCTGCCGTCACGAACGTCGAGAAGGCGTCGTCGTCGTTGGCCAGGGGCACATCGAGCCAGCGGCCCAACCGACGCATTTCGTCGCCGGATTTCAAATCGACTGCGCGCCAACCGGCGTCGTTGAGCCAGTCGGCCAGGTTGGTCCGGTCCGGGTCGTTGTAGGTCAGGTTCTGGATATCCATCGCCTTGGCGATGCCCAGTTGCTCCGACACGCGCTCGAACCGTTTGCGCATCTCTTCGCGGCGGTCGTCGGCGTGCTTGCCCGCGGTCTCGGCGGCGATCCGGCTGCCGGGTGCACTCAATGCGGTGACGTTCTCGAACAGCCGGTCCTGGGCGTCGCTGGGCAGATACATCAGCAGACCCTCGGCGAGCCAGGCCGTCGGCACTGCGGTGTCGAAGCCCTCGGCTGTCAACGCCGCGGGCCAGTCGAACCGCAGATCGACCGGAACCTGGTGCAGGATCGCGGCGGGCTGCACGCCGTGCTCGGCGAGCTTCGCGGCCTTGTATTCCAGCACCTTCGGCTGATCGATCTCGAAAACCTGTGTACCCGTTGGCCATTCGAGCCGGTAGGCCCTGGAGTCCAGCCCGGAGGCCAGGATCACGATCTGCCGGATACCCGCCTGCGCGGCCTCGGCGAAATAGGCGTCGAAGAAGTGCGTGCGCACGGCCTGGTAGTTGCCCATATGGGTGTAGATGGCCGCGACGTCAGGGTCTGCCTCACTGAGCCGCGCCGATACCGACGTGTCGAACATGGCATCCCAGATGCCCGCCCCGGCACCACTGACCAGCAACTTGGCGTACGGATCGCGGATCAGCGGATCCGGCTTGTCCGTCTCGGCAGCGCGCGCCGCGGCCACCAGGACGGCGGTGCTACCGACACTGGTCGCGATGTCCCAGGTGTCGTCATTGCTGCGCAAGCTGCTCATCGTCGTCCTTCGTTAAGTCGCCAAGCCAGACGGTAGTTCAGCGGTGATGAGTTCACTGCTGACGCTCTCTTCGGCCAGGTCGCTCGGGACCGGCCTGCCCAGCCGCGCCATCTCCTCGCCGCTGGACACCGACTGCACCTGCCAACCATGCTCCGCCAGCGATCGGTTCGCGTCGGCGCGGTCCGGTTCGGTGTAGAACAACGTCTCCACGTCGACGTCCATCGCCAGCCTGGTGCGCATCCGGGCCTGGCGCTCGCGCCGCGCGAGCAGCCGTTCCTGGCTGAGCGTGGTGCCGTTCATGGTGAACGCCTCGACGGCGATGCGGCTGCCGGGCGCACTGAGCTGGGTCACCGTGTCGAACAGCCGGTCCTGCGCGTCGGCGGGCAGGTAGGGCAACAGGCCTTCGGCCAGCCAGGCGGTGCGGTGGCTCCGGTCGAAGCCCGCGCCGACCAGCGCTGCCGCCCAGTCGTCCCGCAGGTCGATCCCCACCGGCCGGTGGTCGGCGCTCGGTGTGATGCCGTGCGTCTGCAGTGTCGCCGCCTTGTAGCTCAGCACCTTCGGCTGGTCGATCTCGAAGACGACGGTGCCCGCCGGCCACTGCAAGCGGTAGGGCCGCGCATCGAGACCGGATGCCAGGATCACGATCTGCTGAATCCCCGCGCTCGAGGCTGCGGTGAAGTACTCGTCGAAGAAGTGGGTGCGGACAGCCTGGTAGTCACAGGCAGATTCGAATTCACGCCTGCTGAAATCGTCGTCGCACCAATCCATCTGGGGATCCGCCATCCGCGACCATGCAGGGCCTGCGGCGGAAACCAGAAGCTGCGCCAGTTCGTCTCGGATCAGCGGGTGGGCCCGCGCCGTCTCGATGGCGCGGCAGGCCGCGACGCCGAGCGCGGTACTCCCGACGCTTTCGGTGATTTCCCAGCTGTCGCCGGCGGTCCGAACCGACCGCAATTCGCTCACATCAGTCATTTGTGAGCCATGCTACCTAACAAGTTAGGTAGTCTATGCGGTGGTGTGTCCTAGGTCACCGCTGTGGTGTTGATGGTCCACAGCTCCTGCTTGAGCAGCAGTCGCAGCTGCCGGGTGATGTTGTCGAGTTCCTCGTGGCCGCCGACGAAGCCGGCGTAGAAGCCCATCCCCCACAGCACGGCGACGAGCATCTCCACCAGGGTCTTCACATCCGTCTCGGTGGTGAGCTCACCGGATTCGATGGCCTCGTTCACCGCCCAGGTGACGAAGATGCGTGAATTCTCCAGGGAGTCGTTCTGGCCCTGGCTGAGCTCGGGATGACGCTGCGATTCCAGTACCGCGGTGACCAGAAAAGCGGCGGCCGAGCGATCCTTGTCATCGGCCTGCACGGCGGCGGCGATGTACGCCTCGAGCCGGTCCACCAGCGTCTTTGCGTTTTGAGCCCGTTCGGCACCGGCGGTGACCACCGACGAATTCGTCCGCTCGACCACTTCCTGATACAGGACGCGCTTGTTGGAGAAGTAATGATTGATTGCGGGCCGGGTCAAGTCAGCGCGGATAGCGATCGCCTGAAAGGTGGCAGCATCATATCCAAGTTCGCTGAAAACCTCACGGGCAGCCAGCAATATGCGCTCACGCGTTTCCGCAGCCTTCGCTGCTGGCGGGCGACCCGGGCCCCTACTCGCGGTGTGCGGCACGGTTAAATTGTGCCACAGGTCACGATGCAAACCCACTCACGGGTTAACAGCAATGGTCTATACCGTGTCGGCCCTGGTCCGCCTCCGGGGGTGATTTCAGGTCGCCAACTGGGCATTCCCCCAGCGCATCGAGCCTTTCCGCCAGTACTGAGAGGCGTCGAGTTCCCAGGCACGTCACGGAACCGTCACAGGTAACGCCAAATCAGCGCAGCACTGTTTCTGATCCGATAGGTAGGAATTGCCCGCCTTAACTCGCGAGTGCAACGAAATCCGAAGTACAAATGGTCGACCGCCGGCGAAAATTTGCCAGAACAGTTTGTGAATGCAATTTGGATGTGCGCCGTCACCCGTCGGCAAATTAAGGTGAGAACACATGGCCACCGTGATCACCAAGGACGCATACTTCGCGACCGGTGTCGAGGTGCTGTCCGACCTCGGCTACGGCGGCCTCAAACTAGCCGAAGTGTGTAAGCGGCTGGGCGTGACGACCGGGTCTTTCTATCACTACTTCAGCAGCTGGTCGTCCTATACCCGTGACCTCGCCAGTGACTATTTCATCGGGCTCACCATCGAGCGGGTCGGGGCCCTGCGGGCTGAACCCGATCCCCGTAAACGCATCGATTCGATCTTCGAAATCGGACTGAAGCTGCCGCACGGCGCCGAGAGCGCAATCCGGGCCTGGAGTTCCGTCGATCCGCAGGTGCGTGCCGTGCAGAGCGAAATCGACCGCCAGCGGGTGGACGTGCTGTGGGAATCCGCGCTGGAGATTTTGCACGATCAGCGACTGGCGCGATTGTTTGCCCACTGGTCGCTCTATCTCCTCATCGGCTACGAACAGTCCACCCTGCCCCCGGACACCGACGGCCTGGCGTGGATGGTGGCGCAACAACTCGACGCTCTCGACTCCGGACGGTTTTCGTCCCTGCCCGAATCGGCGTCCTGGCTCTACGGTTGACCCCATGAGTACGGCGAGCGCTGTGTTGCGTCGCGCGCTCGACGGAATCGAAGCCCGCGACCCGGAGCTCGACGCGCTCCGGCGGGCCGCCAGGGCGGGCATCGTCATCCCGATCTCGGCCGGTATCGGCTTCACCATCGGCGGCGGGCAGACCCCGCTGTTCACCATCTTCGGCTCGATCGCACTGCTGATCGTCGTCGACTTTCCCGGTAACCGCGCCGGCCGAGCCACGGCCTACGGCGGCCTGGCACTGATCGGCGCGGTCCTGATCACCCTCGGCAGCCTGGTGTCTCCGCTGCCCTGGCTCGCGGTGGCCACCATGTTCGGGGTCGCGTTCGCGGTGACCTTTGCCGGTGTGCTGAGCACCGCGATTGCCGCATCGCAACGCGCGACTCTGCTGACGTTCGTACTGCCTGCCTGCACCCCCGCCGGACCGATCGGGGAACGCCTGCTGGGCTGGCTGATCGCGCTGGCGGTGTGCGTGCCTGCGGCGCTGTTCCTGCTGCCACCGCGCCATCACGACGATCTGCGCAGACATGCCGCCCGGGTGTGCGGCGCGCTGGCCCACCGGCTGGAAGGACAGGCCTCAGATGCCGACGTCGTCGACGCGATGAACGCGCTGCAGACCAACTACCTCGGCACCGACTACCGCCCGGTCGGGCTGACCGCGGGCAGTCGGGCGCTGGTGCGGGTGGTCGACGACCTGGAGTGGCTGTGTGACCGGGTGCATCAGGACACCGCAGCCAACCTGGGCGTGATGGGCCCACCGGCAATCCGGGTTCTGAAAGCCTCGGCCCGCCTGTTGCGGATCTCCCGCGTCGTCGACCGCGCACCCAGCCGCGCCGAACTGGACGATGCGCTGGCCGAACTCCGCTCTGTGGCACTGGGCCGATACCGCGAAGATATCGCCGAGCTGCTCGGTGAAGCCGACGACGACGCAGCCGTCGAGGTGGGCAGGCGGCTGCTGACCCGGCGCACCTTCGGCGCCACGGTCGGGGTGACGGGCCGGGTCATCGCCGCCGCGGCGGCCGCCGACGCCCGACCGGTGTTGATGCGGGTACTGGGCCGGGATCTGCCGGAGACAGGCGCCGCGGACCGGGTGCTCTCGGAAGCCCAGGCCGTCGCCAACATCCCGTCCGGCTATGTGGCGACCCGTGCCGTGGTGGTCCGCAACAGCCTGCGCACCGCCATCGGCCTGGCGTTGGCCGTCGCCACCACACACGTGTTTCCGGTGCAGCACGGGTTCTGGGTGGTGCTCGCGGCCATGTCGGTCTTGCGCAGCAGCGCACTGAGCACGGGGACCAAGGTGCTGCGCGCCGTCGCGGGCACGGTGGTCGGGTTCGTGCTCGGCGCACTGCTGATCGAGGTGATGGGTGTGGACCCCGTGGTGCTGTGGACGGTGCTACCGGTGGTCGCGTTCGTCGCGGCCTATGTGCCCGAGGTGGCATCCTTCGCCGCCGGGCAGGCGGCCTTCACGATGATGGTGCTGATCGTGTTCAACCTCATCGTGCCCAGCGGCTGGCGGGTCGGATTGATCCGCATCGAGGACATCATCGTCGGCGGCGCGGTCGGCGTGGTGGTCTCGCTGTTCCTGTGGCCGCGGGGCTCGGGGAATGCGCTGTCGGCAGCCACCGATGCCGCGTTCGACGTGGGCACCCGCTACCTGCGCGCCGCGGTGTCGCGGATCACCCACGGCGCGTCGTTCGGGGTCGAAGCCACCGTCACCGAACTCAGCCACACAGCGCTGACCGCGTCGCGCACCGTGGATGCCGCTGTGCGGCAATATCTTTCCGAAGGCGGCACCACCGACCCGCGGGGCCCGGCGGTCCGTCGGGCCAACCGGGCGGTGCGCCTGCGCGGCGCGGCGGACCTGATCGCCGACATCAAAGAACCGCCGCCCACGCTGTCCTATCTGCGCGCCCGCGCGGTACTCGACGAGCACGCAGACCTGGTGTGCGAGCGGATGTCCGGACGCATCGACAGCCTGGACGGCACCCCCATCAGCACCGACTTCGTGGTCGCCCTGCGCACCGAGGCGCACCGCGAGAAGCATCCGGTGGCCTACGCGCTGCCGCTGGTCACCCTCGCCGCGCACCTCGGGGAGCTCGAATTGCTCTATGCGCCAAAGCCGGTGGCCGAAGCCGTCCCCGGTTAACGGGTCGGACGCAGTGCGTTCGGCGGGATGCTGCCGAACTTGCCCGAATTGAAATCGTCGATCGCCGCAGCTACTTCCGACTTGGAGTTCATCACGAACGGGCCATAGTGGAAGACCGGTTCCCGGGTCGGCTTTCCACCGAGCAGCAGGACTTCCAGCGCAGGCCGGTTGCCGTCCTGTGCGGCCTCGGCGGCGACGTTGATCCGGTCGCCGGGGCCGAGCACCGCCAGCTGACCCTGATGGATCGGGTGCGAGACCGGCCCGACGGTACCCCGGCCGGAAAGCACGTACACCAGGGCGTTGAAGTCCCGGTTCCACGGCAGGTTCAGCCGCGCTCCGGGCTCGATTGTCGCGTGCGCCAACGTGATCGGCGTATGCGTCGAACCGGGCCCGTTGGCACCGTCGATCTCGCCGGCGATGATGCGGACCAGCGCCCCGCCGTCGTCGGAGGACAGCAGGCTCACCTGACCACCTTCGATGGACTGATAGGCGGGGGCGGCGAACTTGTCCTTCTTCGGCAGGTTCACCCACAGCTGTACGCCGTGGAACGTGCCACCGCTGTGCACGAGTTCGGCGGGCGGCGTCTCGATGTGCAGGATGCCCGACCCGGCCGTCATCCACTGGGTGGCGCCGTCGGTGATCAGACCGCCGCCGCCGTGCGAATCCTGGTGCGCGAACCGGCCGTCGATCATGTACGTCACCGTCTCGAAGCCGCGGTGCGGATGCCAGTCCGTGCCCTTCGGCTCGCCGGGCTGGTACTCGATCTCGCCCATCTGGTCCATGTGCACGAAGGGGTCGAGGTCGGCGGCGCTGACGCCGGCGAACGCGCGCACGACGGGAAAGCCCTCGCCCTCGTACCCGCGGGGTCCGGTGGTGATGGACCGGACGGGTCGTTCGGTGTCGGTGGGTGCTGGGGTTGCGACCCTCTGCAGGGTCAGGGTGTCAGCGGTCACGGCTGGCATCGGGTGCCTCCTTGGCGTCAAGAACAACTACCCATATAACCGGACTGCGGTCCGATTATTCCACCCGCGGCCTCAGCCCAGGACCGCGATCGCCGCCGCGCGGGCCTCGGTGGCGCTGGCGGTGCCGAGCACCGCGTCGGCCGCGTCCTGGCACTGCGCCAGGGTGACCGACGCCAGCTTGGTGCCGACCGCATTGACTGCGGCGGCCGCCGCCGACAGGGAGGTGACGCCGAGCCCGGTCAGGACACACGCCAGCATCGGATCAGCGGCGGCTTCCCCGCAGACGCCGACGGGTTTGCCCACCGCCGCGCCGGCCCGGGCCGCCATGGCCACCAGCGCCAGCACGCCGGGTTGCCACGGGTCGGTCAGGGCCGCCAGGTCTGCCGACATCCGGTCGGCGGCCATCGTGTACTGCGCCAGGTCGTTGGTGCCGATCGAGAGGAACTCGACGTGTTCGAGGATGCGATCGGCCAGCAGCGCGGCGGCGGGAACCTCGATCATCACCCCCGGCGTCAACCCGTAGGCCCGGACCTGGGCGGCGAAGTCCTTGGCCTCGTCCGCGGTGGCGATCATCGGTGCCATCACCCATGGCGCGTTACCGGTCTGCTCGGCGGCTTTCGCGATGGCCGCGAGCTGGCGGTCCTGCAGACCCGGGTTGCCGATGGCGATGCGGATACCGCGCACCCCGAGCGCGGGGTTGGCCTCTTCCGGGTGTCCGACGAACTTCAGCGGCTTGTCCGAACCGGCGTCCAGCGTCCGCACCACCACCTTGCTGCCCGCAAAGGCAGTCAGCACCTCGCCGTAGATCTGCGCCTGCTCGTCGACGGTGGGTTCGATCTCCCGGTTGAGGAAGCACAGCTCGGTCCGGAACAACCCCACGCCTTCGGCCGGCGTTTCCCTGGCGGCGCGTGCCGCCGCGCCGTCCTGGACATTGGCGTAGATGGCCACCCGGTGTCCGTCTGCGGTCGCGCCGGGGCCGGTCCAATTGGCCATGGCGGCCGTGGCACGTCGGGCCTCCTCGACGGCAGCCACCGCCAGGGCGGGATCCGGGGAGACCGTCACCGTTCCGCGGACGCCGTCGACCAGCACCATGGTGCCCGCAGGCACCTCAGCCAGGCCAGCGATGGCCACCACGCACGGGATGCCCAGTTGCCGGGCGATGATCGCGGTGTGGCTGGTCGGTCCGCCGAGTGTGGTGGCCAACCCGAGGATCAGCGCAGGGTCCAGCCCCGCGGTATCGGCCGGGGCCAGGTCCTCGGCGCACAGGATCGACGGCACGTCGGGCACCGGGACGCCGGGTTCGGGCAGTCCGTTGAGTTCGGCGACGACACGGTCGCGGATGTCCTTGAGGTCGGTGACCCGCTCGGCCATCAGGCCGCCCATCGAGGTGAAGATGTCGACGAACTGCGATACGGCCGCGGCGGTGGCGCGGACCGCGGGCGCCCCCTGCGCGATCTGCTTCTCGGCGGCCCCCAGCCACGCACGGTCCTGCGCGAGCATCGCCGTGGCAGTCAGCACCTCGGACGCCACCCCGGTGGCATGGGCCGCCCGGTTACGCAACCGCTCGGCGACGGCGGCGGCAGCGGCGGTGAACCGATTCTTCTCGGCCGGGCGGTCGGCCTCGTCGATATCGGCCTGCCCGGCGAGGTCGTCCACCGCGGGCACCCGACCGGGTCGGATCACCGGGGCGTATTCGATGCCGGACACCACCGGCACCCCGGTCAGGACCGTGCCCGAACCCTGCAGTGACTGCGCCATCGCTGAAGACGTCATGTGAAGCACATTACAACGAAACCTTGACAAGTCAACACAAACAGGCGTAAAACAACATATATCAACATGAACGCGACCCAGAACCCACACAAACGGAGTGCTTTGTATCCCGAAGAGCGTCAGCAAGCGATCGCCGACCTGGTGATGACGCGGGGTCGTGCCTCCGTCACCGAACTCGCGGAAACCTACGCCGTCACCACCGAAACGGTGCGCCGTGATCTCGCCGTCCTCGACCGGGCCGGAGTGCTGCGCAGGGTGCATGGCGGCGCCGTGCCGATGCGCGCGCTGCACGTCGTCGAAGCCGATGTCAGCGAGCGGGACACCACCCGTACCGACCACAAGGACGCCATCGCCCGGGCCGCCGCCGAGTTCTTCCCCATCAGCGGGGCCAGCGTGCTGTTCGACGCGGGCACTACCACCGCCAGGGTGGCCGCCCTGCTGCCCGGCGACCGCGAACTGACCGTGGTGACCAACTCCGTGCCGATCGCGGCGCGGGTGTCCACGATGTCGACCGTCTCGTTGCAACTGCTCGGCGGCCGG
Source organism: Mycobacterium sp. (assembly GCA_040511255.1). GTDB lineage: Bacteria > Actinomycetota > Actinomycetes > Mycobacteriales > Mycobacteriaceae > Mycobacterium. The sequence goes on from JBEVHL010000202.1 coordinate 14,338, forward strand.
GTGCGCGGCCTGACCCAGGCCGCCGTCGGCGAGCAGGCACTGCGGGTGCTGGACACCCTGCGGGTGGACATCGCGTTCATCGGCGCCAACGGCATCAGCATCGCGCACGGCCTGTCCACCCCCGACGGGGAAGAGGCCGCGGTCAAACGGGCGATGGTCCGCAGCGCGCATTACGTCGTGGTGGTCGCGGATTCGTCCAAGGTGGGCCGTGAGGAATTCGTCAGCTTCGCCCCGATCGACCGGGTCGACGCACTGATCACCGATACCGAACTCAGCCCAACCGATCGTGCCGAACTCTCGGAGCACGGCGTGGAGGTCGTTCTGGCATGACCAGCGGCATGATCGTCACCGTCACCCCGAATCCCAGTATCGACCGCACCGTCACTCTGGGCTCCACCCTGACGCGCGGCGCCGTGCATCGCGTCCAGTGGATCTCCTCCGAACCCGGCGGCAAGGGCGTCAACGTCACCCGCGCACTCACACTGGCCGGCCTGGACTCGATGGCGGTGCTGCCCGCGGCGGCCAGTGACCCCATCGTGGCCGCGCTGCACAGCGCGAACGTCCCGTTTCGGTGCGTACCTATCACCGCCGGCGTGCGGACCAACCTGGCCATCACCGAAAAAGACGGCACCACAACCAAGTTCAACGAGCCGGGGGCCGCCCTCGATCGGGCGACCATCGACGTGCTCACCCAGACCATCCTCGAAGAAGCTGAAGTCGCCGCCTGGGTGGTGCTGTCCGGTTCGCTACCACCGGACGTCCCGGACCGGTGGTACGCCGATATCGTCGCGCTGCTGGCGCCCTATGACTGCCGGGTAGCCGTCGACACCTCCGACGCTCCGCTGGCCGCCCTGGCCTCGTCGCTCGATCACGCCGCCCCCGATCTGATCAAACCCAACGCCGAGGAACTCGCCGGCCTGGTCGGCGTCTCCGCGGAATCCTTGGAAGCAGCTGTTGCACAAGGTGATCCGACACCCGTCATCTCCGCTGCCCTCGACCTCGTCGGCCGCGGAGTGGGCACCGTGTTGACCACCCTCGGCGCCGCGGGCGCGGTGTTGGTCAACGAAACGGGCGCCTGGCTGGCCACTCCGCCCCCCATGGTCCCCGCGAGCACCGTGGGCGCGGGCGACTCCTCGCTGGCGGGCTATCTGCGGGCCGATGTCGGTGGCGCCGAGGCCCCCCGCCGCCTCCAGATGGCCGTCGCCTACGGCAGTGCGGCCGCAGCACTGCCGGGGTCGGCCATGCCGACGCCGAGCGACGTGGACCTCGACGGGGTCCGCGTCGTCTCCATCTCGCCCAATCTGCTCTGAACTGTTTTGCCGAACCGCACCATCCATCAATCGAATCCGACAAAGGTGTCAGCTATGACCACTCCCAGCCACCCCGTTACGGAAGCCAACCTGGTGCTCCTCGATGTGGACGCCGGTGCCGACAAACAGGCGGTGATCGGTCGCCTGGCGCAACAACTCGCCGACGCCGGCCGCGCCAGCGACCGCGACGGCCTGCGGGACGCGGCGATGGCACGTGAGGCGCAGTCGGCGACCGGCCTGCCGGGCGGGATCGCCATCCCGCACTGCCGCTCCCCCTACGTCGACACCCCGACCATCGGGTTCGCCCGGTTGAAGCCGGCGGTCGACTTCGGCGCCCCGGACGGCCCGGCCGATCTGGTGTTCCTGATCGCCGCCCCCGAATCCGGCGGTGCCGAGCACATGAAGCTGCTCTCCAGTCTCGCAAGGGCGTTGGTGCGCAAGGAGTTCGTCGCCTCGCTACGGGCCGCGGCCACGGCCGAAGAGGTCGTCGCGCTGGTCGAGCAGGTGGTGAACCCCGCCCCGGCAGCCACTCCCGCCGCTGTCCCCGCCGCACCCGCCGAGTCGACGAAGACCACCACGTTGATCGCGATCACGGCCTGCCCCACGGGCATTGCGCACACCTACATGGCCGCCGACTCGCTGGCGCTGGCCGCCAAGGAGGCCGGCGTGACGATGCACGTCGAGACCCAGGGCTCCTCCGGCAGCACCC
>JBEVHL010000203.1:0-55818 GCA_040511255.1 Mycobacterium sp.
GCCGAATTCATCATCGCCTTCCGCAATGAACGCCCCGAAGACTTCGGGCTGGGCGCCACCTTCGGCGCCTTCACCGATGCCGTGCTGGGCAACACCTACGACCTGCCCGCCGCCGACCTGGCCGAGATCCGCCGCAGCACCGTCGACCACAAGCTCGCTGCCCGCATCGGCGATCCGGTCATCCCGGCGGGCGCGTACTTCAGCGACCCGCACAAGTTCGACATCGAAGGCCAGGAGCCGCCGCTGAACTACGCCACCGGCAATGCCCGCTTCGCCCGCGATCAGTACTGGCCGATACTCAAAGACATCTCGATGTACTCACTGCGCGTCACCGACGACGGAATGCGCGAGCCGCACTGGCACCCCGTCACCGCCGAGATGGGCTACGTGCAGCACGGTGACGCCCGGATGACGGTAATGAATCCCGATGGCACACTTGACACCTGGACGATGACCAGCGGCGACATGTACTTCATCCCGCGTGCCTACCCGCATCACATCGAGAACATCGGCTCCGACGACTGGCACTTCCTGATCTTCTTCGACCAGCCCACCCCGGCCGACATCGGTTACCGGGCCTCGGCCAGTGCCTACTCCCGCGAGGTGCTGGCCGCGGCCTTCAACACCCACATCGAGGATCTGCCGGCGTTCCCGCTCACCCCGGCCGACCCGCTGGTGGTCGGCCGCGTCAACCCCGTCGACCGCTAACCCTCAACCACCCGGAGAAGGACAACACTCATGGCCACCATCACCACGACCGACGGCACCACCATCTTCTACAAAGACTGGGGCACCGGACAACCCATCGTCTTCAGCCACGGCTGGCCGCTGTCGAGCGACGACTGGGACAACCAGATGCTGTACTTCCTGTCGCAGGGCTACCGCGTCATCGCCCACGACCGCCGCGGCCACGGCCGCTCCACCCAAACCCCCGACGGGCACGATGTCGATCACTACGCCGATGACCTGGCTGCCCTGGTCACCCACCTCGACCTGCACGACGCCATCCACGTCGGGCACTCCACCGGCGGCGGTGAGGTGGTCCGCTACCTGGCCCGCCACGGCGAGGCCCGCGCTGCCAAAGCCGCACTCATCAGTGCCGTCCCGCCGCTGATGGTGCAGACCGACGACAATCCAGAAGGCTTGCCCAAGAGCGTGTTCGACGGTCTGCAAGCCCAACTGGCGGCCAACCGGTCGCAGTTCTACCGGGCACTGCCCTCGGGTCCGTTCTACAACTACAACAAGCCTGGCGTGCAACCGTCGGAGGCGATCATCGAAAACTGGTGGCGCCAAGGGATGATGGGCGACGCGTTGTCGCACTACGACGGCATCGTCGCGTTCTCTCAAACCGACTTCACCGACGACCTCACCAAGATCACCATCCCCACGCTGGTGATGCACAGCGTCGACGACCAGATCGTGCCCTACGTCGCCGCCGGCCCGAAATCAGCCGCGCTGCTCAAAAACGGCACCCTCAAAACCTACCGGGACAACTACCCGCACGGCATGCCCACCACCCACGCCGACGTCATCAACGCCGACCTGCTGGCATTCTTGAAGTCATGAAACGGGTTTGGTTCGTCACCGGTTCGTCCCGCGGCTTCGGCCGGGCACTCGTGCAGGCGGCGCTGGAAGCCGGCGATGCGGTGGCGGCGACCGCCCGCCGTCCCGAGCAACTGGCCGATCTGGTCGACGCCCACGGGGACGACATCCTGCCGCTCGCGCTCGATGTCACCGACGCCCCGTCCTGCGCGTCGGCCATCGTGGCAACCCGGGAGCGGTTCGGCCGGGTCGACGTCATCGTGAACAACGCCGGCTACGCCAACGTCGCCCCCATCGAGACCGGCGATGACGACGACTTCCGCGCGCAGTTCGAGACCAACTTCTGGGGCGTGTACAACGTGTCGAAGGCGGCGATTCCGGTACTGCGCGCCCAGGGCGGCGGTTTGATCATGCAGTTCTCGTCGACAGGTGGCCGGGTCGGGGGCTCGGCGGGCATCGCGTCCTATCAGGCGGCGAAGTTCGCGATCGACGGGTTCTCCCGGGTGCTGCAGACCGAGACCGCCGCGTTCGGCGTGAAAGTCCTGGTGGTGGAGCCCAGTGGTTTCGCCACCGATTGGGCCGGTTCGTCGATGACGGTCGGCGATATCCCCGAGGCCTACGCAGACACCGTCGGGGCGATGAACCGCATCCGCCAGAGCGACGCCATCACCGCAGGTGACCCTGTCCGCGCGGCACAGATCCTGGTGCAGATGGCCCGGCGCAGCGACATCCCGTATCACCTGCCGCTGGGCGTGAACGCTGTCGAGGGCTCGATCCGGCAGGACGAACGACTGCTGACCGAGGACCAGAAGTGGAGCTCAGTGGGCCGGTCCGCTGATTTCGCCGAGCCCTATCCGGTCGACTTCCCGCCAGACACCCCAGCTTGATCAAGCCAATCTCCGGCCGCAACCAACTCCAATACTGTAATTATCACGGTAACGGCGACCCGGCAGGAGATGGCATGCCCAAGTTCGACCCCGCGACGGCCGATCTCGTCCCCTACGTTTCGTTGGCCGATGCGTGCACCCAGAACCACTCCACCCGGGACGGGCAGTTTCCCGGGATCTACAACGATCTCAATTTTCTCTGGGCGATGGCCGACACCGAGGACGGCAAGCGCTACGAACTGATTCGCACTGTCTCCGCGAGCGCCGCCTTCGACTTCATCCTCCACGAATGCTCGAGAGACCTGTGGGCCCATCCGACGACGGTCCGCTTCCCCGGCGAGCACGACATGTACTGGGGACCGCTGATGTGGTCCGACCGCGACGACAGCTCGAAATTGTTCGCCGGGAATTTCGCCATGCAGGCCAAGCACCCCATCAACGTGGTGCTCGGGGCCGAAAGAGTATGTGTGGCAGGACGACAACGTCATCGACGTGGTGCTCACGCCGTTGCCCGACAACGTCACGACGATTCATGTCCCCGGCTCACCTGATGACGTGGGCTATACGAGTTCTGGATGCACCATCTCGGGCAGCATCGCAGGGTCGCCGCTCAGCGGTGGCTACGGTGGACTCGACCGGATGTACTGTCTGCCCGGGATGAGCGCCCACGTCTCCAAAATCGCCGAACTGGAACATTATTGGTTCGTCTGGGGCTCGATCATGGCCGACGGCAGCTGGGAGACCGGCAATGCCATGCTCGGCGCGGGTAACTATGCGACGGCGACGTTCCACCGCCAAGGTCAGCCCCCGATCATCGCGACCAATGACGACGTGCACTCCAAGGTCGTCTGGGAGTCGAAAGATGATGTGAGTCAACCGGTTCGAGCAACCCTGTCGTTCGGTGGCCGCACCTTCCACTTCGATGCGACGCACAATGCGGCTGCGGCCGCGGTCTCCCTCGGCATCGCCTGGATGCACGGGACGATGTGCGCAGAGGGCGGCCCGACGCCGGCCCGGTCGTGGTCCACGATGGAGGTCATCAAAATCCGCGCGACCCCGCGCGACTAGGTGTCCCTGATATCGCTCTTGTTGCCAACGCGGGTGGCACTGGTACCGGCGGCGCCCGGCCAGGGCTGCCCCGGACCTTCTCCACGCGGGCGGGATCATCAGTTCGTCGATCCGCTAAACCGTGTCTTTGTCGGTCACCGGGCCAGGTGCTCCAGGAAGCATGGCCTCTTCCCCGTATCGGGCTTTTACCCCTTTACTACCGTGCCCGCCACGCCGCTTGGCGTCCTCGTTGTGAGAGTCGCGTGCTACTTACACCTGCGCTGACATACTCTCGACCTGTGTCGTAACCTGACGCGGCAGCACTCCCCGAGGAACAGATTCTGAGGTGCGCCCCATGAACCAACGCCCCGCGACCTATGCGCGACGGTCCAGCGAATGACAGTTGCCTTCGAAGTCGGCCAGCTCCGGGTCGGCGACGTCGCAGTGCTGGCTGTCACCGGTGACGTCGACATGCTCACTGCGGTCCACCTGACCGCAGCCATCGAGACTGCACTGGCTGGTGCCCCCACCGCCGTCATCGTGGATCTGTCCAAGGTCGAGTTCCTTGCCTCGGCCGGGATGAGCGCGCTCGTCGCCGCCCACGCCGATGCCGCTCCCGTCCGAGTCTCGGTGGTGGCTGACGGACCCGCCACCAGCAGACCGATGAAGGTCGTGGGGCTCGACAAGCTCCTGAACATCTATCCGACCGTCGACGAAGCGCTCAGCGAAATCGGTGCTGCGTGAATCAATCCACAGCGGGTATGCATCGGGAACCATGAGCCGCCCAGAAAGTCCGCCTCCCGCCGCGGCTCATGCCGGTGATCCACATCGGTTTGAATGCAATCTCATTGCCGCAGATTCGGCGAGCGCCGCTCAGACGCGCACGGAGTTCAGCAATTGGTTGCAGCGGCACTTCACGCTCGATGCGGACCGGTTCAGTGACCTGATGCTCGCGGTCAACGAGGCGGTGGCCAACGCCGCCGAGCACGCCTATCTTGAGCGGCCCAAAGGCACCATCGACGTGCACGCCACCTACGACGTCGACGGCGACACGCTGGTCGTCACAATCCTGGATCGTGGCCATTGGCTTCAGAAGGACCCCGAGCCCGCGACGGTCGACCGGCGGCACGCGTTGCGGGGCCGGGGCATCCCGCTGATGCACATGCTCGCAGATGAGGCGACGATCGACAGCACACCGTCAGGTACCCAGGTCACTTTGAAATGGGCCAACCTGGGTCAGCCGCTCACGAAGTAGCTGGCACACCCAACGCCAGCACGGCGGCGTCGTCCTCGAGTCCGGTACCAAAGCTGGCCAGCAGCGCTTTGATGTCCTCGACGATGTCAGCGGCGGTGGTCGGTGCGTGCGCCTGCGCGAAGTCCAGCAATTCGTTGTTGTCGTCGAACCGTGCGACGCGACCGGTCCGTGCCTCGGTCAGTCCGTCGGAGTAGAGCACCAGGGTGTCCCCAGGAAACAGCTGAAAGCGCGCCGAAACGAACCGTGGTACCGGGATCATCCCGATGACCTGCCCTCCGACGGTGTCCACATAACGCGCCTGCCCATCGGCCAGCATGAGCAGCGCAGGTGGGTGTCCGCCGGTGGCCAGTTCGACGTCGAACCCGATGCCGTTGGGAGAGATCACCCCGAAGATGACCGTGCAGAAATGCGGGTTTTCGCTGCGGAACTCCGGGCTGAGGACGGTGTTGAGGTTGTGCAGCACCCGCACCGGGTCGTCGTCGTAGGTCGCGGCGGCCCGCAGCGCGTACCGGGTCAGCGAGGTGACAGCCGCCGCACTGGCGCCTTTGCCGGATACATCACCGAGGAAGAAGCCCCATTTCTGTCGGCTCAACGGGAAGAGGTCGTAGAAATCTCCGCCCACGTCATACGGCGAGGCCGCGTAGTAGTACGCGTTGGCCATCAACCCCTCAGGCGGAGCCAGCGACGGCGGGACAAGCGACCGCTGCAGGGTGGTGGCCAGCTCCTGCACCAGGGCGCGTTCGTGCTCAGCACTCTTGCGCGCTTCGAGCAGTTCGCGCTCGTAGGTGCGGCGGTCGCGCCCGTCCTGCACGACGATCCGCAACGCGGTTGGCGTTCCGGCGGAACCGGCTTTGAGGTTGGCGGTGACGAATACCGGTATCCGGGCACCGTCGACAGCGACGAGATCCACCGCGATACCGCTGAGCTGACCCCGCATCTGCAGCAGAGGCGCGAAGTGGGTCTCGTAGTGGATCCGCCCGCCAGCGTTGAGCAACTCAGGAAACCGCTTGCCCATCAACTCATCTCGCGCGCAGCCCAACCACTCCGCCATGGTGGCGTTGGTCATGGTGATGGTGCCGTCCAACGTGGCCAACACCAGCCCGCAGGGCGCGTTGGCATAGAACTCGACGGCGTCGGCGTCAACCATCACGAGGCGCCTGGCGTCACGCCCGCGCCGCAAACTGCGCGATCGCCGCGGCTGTGGCCTCCGGGGCGCTCAGGTGGGGACAATGCCCGGTCGCGTCCAGCGTCACCAGCTCGCTGCCTGCGATATGGGCGTGCACATAGGCGCCGACCTCACGCGGGGCCAGCGTGTCGAACGCGCACTCGACCACCAGGGTGGGCACGGCAACCCGGGACAGATCAGCGCGGTTATCGGAGAGGAATGTCGTGCGCGCGAACACCAGCGCCCGAGCTGGATCTGTCCGACAGAAGCTGTCGGTGAGCTCGTCTTGAAGTTCGGGGCGATCCGGTGTGCCCATGATGTTCGGCGCCATGGACCGCGACCACCCGAGGTAGTTGCTTTCCAGTGAGGCCAGCAGCTCGTCGATATCGCTTCGCGAGAAGCCGCCGCGGTAATCACCGTCATCGACGTAGCGGGGGGACGGCGTGAGCAATACCAGGCCCGAAAACCACGTCGGTTCGGTGACGGCCGCCAACACCCCGATCATCGCAGCGACCGAGTGGCCGACGAAGATCACGTCCTGCAGATCCAATTCCCGGACGATGTCCAGGACGTCGTCGGCGTAGCCCTGTAGCGACGCGTACCGACGTTCGTCCCACGCGGCTGGATCTGAGGAGCCGGCGCCGACATGATCGAACAGCACGACTTGGAATTGGCCCGCCAACTGGGGAGCGACCAAGCGCCACAGATTCTGGTCGCAGCCGAACCCGTGGGCCAGCATGATGGTCCGGCCGTTGCCCGCGCCGAGGATTCGCACGTTGTTCCTCGCGTACACATCCATTGCTGCATGTTCTCACGGTTAGCTGTCGGTTTCGGCCGATGTTGCTTAGCTGAAGGGCCCACCCGCCATCGCGGCCCTGCCGAACCAACTAGGGTGGGCGGCATGCCTGCCGCCCAGGGCGACCCAGCTTCTCATGCTGAGAGGCCCGGGTTTCGCATTCAAAAGACCGTCAGCAGCGGCGTTGTGGTCCTGTCGGTCGAGGACGTGGTGGATTTGCTCACGGCGCCTCTGTTGGATGCAACCATCGGTGACGAACTCCGGCAAGGGCCGACTGGGCTGGTCGTCGACCTCACAGCTGTGACGTTTCTCGCCTCGGCCGGGATGACGACACTGGTGAAAGCCCACGAGCAGGCCGGAACAGCCGTGTCCTTCGCAGTGGTCGCGAATGGTCCGACCACCAGCAGACCGCTCAAACTGCTCGGCCTGGATGCCACGCTGGCTCTTTATCCGACGCTCGACGACGCGTTACGCGAACTGCGCTGACCTCAGGCGTCGAGCTCGCTCCAGACCAGGCAGAAGGTATGCCCGGCGGTGTCGCGGTACACCCTGAAGGTGCCGTCCTCGTCAGCGTTCTGCACCCGGGTGGCACCGAGCGCGAGCACCTTCGGTTCGGCCTCGTCGATGTCGTCGACCTCGATGTCGAGATGAAACTGCTGCGAGCCCTGCGGGTCGGGGAAATGCGGCGGCTGGTGCTCCGGCGCCCGCTGGAAGGCGATTCGGCGCCCGGCCGGATCCGTCAGTACCACCCATTCGTCGTCATCGGCGCTTGTGGTCCCACCCAGAACCCCCGCGTAGAACTTCGCCAACTCACGGGGTTCCTGGCAATCCAGCACGGTTGAACGCAGCTTTCCGATCATGCCGGAATGTGTTGCCGGGAACGGGCCTGCCAAAACCGGCCGAGAACATTTTGTCGTCGAGGCGACGGACAACCCGTCGTGGCCGACTAACGGTCGAATCGCCTCGGCGGCAGCAGCTCCGGCGGGCGGGCCCAGCCGGCTGAGGCATCCGCTGTGGTCGGCGATGCGTTGTATCCGGTGACCACTGCCCGGGCGTGCGCACTGACACTGCGGCCGTGCGCGTGGGCCAGCCGGTGCAGCGCAAGGCGGGCTTGGGTGACATCGAGGTCCAGCACCTCGGACAGGATGCCGGTCGCAGATGCGATGGTCACCCGGCCCTCCAGCAGGGTCTGGATGGTGTTGGTGGTGTCGACACGTCGCCGGTCGATCATTGCGCTGGACAGCGCCAGGGCGGCCAGGTTCGCCATGATCTGGCCGAAGGTGTGCGCACGCGCGGTGCCCCACGGTTCCGCGGTGTGCACAACCAACGAGCCTAGCGAAACACCCAGTGAGACAATGGGATACGCCCGGACCGCGCACATTCCCGCGGCCAGTGCGATGTTCCGGTACTCCGGCCAGCGAGTGTCGTCAGCCTGGCGAAGATCGTCGATCATGGTGATCGCACCATCCCGGGCGCTGAGCAGTCCTGGCCCGGTGAGATGGAAGTCGAGATCTGCCACGTCGCCGTCGCGCAACGCCTCGGCGACGATCTGCACGCCGATGCCCTCTGCGTTGCGGTTCTCGACCAACACCACAACAGCAGAATAGGCGTCCAGCCCCACCCGGGCGTGCTCGGCCACCGACGTCAGCAGCGCGGCCAGGTCGAAGTCATCGGTCAGTGCCGCCGACAACTCCGCGATCGCCAGGTCGGCGTGGGTGGCGTTCATGTCCCGTCCCTCGAACCGTCTCGCATACCGCGCAGCGACAACCGTCGTGCGACGATGTCGGCCGCTACCGCGTTGATGGACAGGCCGTGGGAGTACGTATACGCACGCAGTCGGTCCAGCCCTTCATCTGCGGTGACACCGAGTTGCACCGCTACCATTCCCGCCGCGATGTACACGCCGACGCGGCTGAAGCTGTTCGTGGCATCCGCCGTCTCCGACCCGGCAGCGCCGAGTGCGGCTGCGGCGTCGATCGCCATCGCAACGTGCATGTCCCAACTGGACAGCAGCGTCTGAGCGATCGCGGCCGAGCACAGGGACGCGGACTGTCGTTGACCATCGTCGAGGTCACCGGGCGTCTTGCGGTAGAGCTCGAGGACGCCCAACGCGCGCTCCGGACCGAGGATGGGATAGGCGAATACCGCCTGTGCTCCGATTGCCGCCGCGTCGATACAGAATCCCGGCCAGCGATCCACCTGCGGGCCGGTGTCAAGACGCGGGCACAGTTGCGGTGACGACGACCGGTAGGCATCCAGGCACGGCCCCTCGCCAAGGGTGAATTGGAGATCGTCGATCTGTTGGGCAATCGCATCGGTGGCGTAGACCAGTTCCCGCGTCTGGGAGGGCGCGAAGACCGCAGCGGCGGCACCGTCGACCCCGGTCAGCCGGGTCGCGGTGTCACAGACCACGCCCACCCCGGTGAACAACGCAGCGCCCCGGTTTCCGGTCACCTGATGTTGTGTGACGGGCGCCGGTGGTGGCGCACGGTCAGGCGACGAACCGTCCTCTGCGGGGTCCACCGTGTGCTCACCTACCTTCGCGCCCGTATGCATCCACGCTACGTCGTGATCAGGCCGCAGCCTTCCGCAATGCCTCGAGCAGCGGGGTTGCGGCCTCCTCAAGGAACAACTCCTGGCCGTCGTCGCCGATCTGCACCAAGGCGATGTCGGTGAACCCAGCCTCCCAGTAGGCGCGTACCCCGTCGACGATCGCGTCCAGGTCAGGGCCACAGGGAATGGAGTCCGCCACGTCCTCAGGCCGGACGAACTGCGTCGCGCCGGCGAACCCGGCGGTGGTGGGTAGGTCGGCATTGACATTCCACCCGCCGCCGAACCAGCGGAACTGCTCATGGGCCCGCTTGATGGCCGCATCGCGATCGGGATCCCAGCAGATCGGGATCTGACCGACCACGCGCACATCGCCCGACTGGGCGGTGGCCTTGCGCGCTTTGTTCCAGGAGTCGACGAGATCCTTGTCGGGCTCCACGGCGATGAGGTGGTCAGCCAGTGGGGCGAAGGTGTCGACCGACTTGTCTCCGGACACCGCAGCGGCGATGGCCACGGCCGCATCGGGGATATCCCACAGTCGCGCCGAGTCGATCTCGAAGTATTCGCCCTTGAAGTCGACCAGTTCGCCGGTCCACAGCTCACGGATGATCTTGATGGCCTCGACGAGCATGTCCTGTCTGCGCTGCACGGTGGGCCAGCCCTTGCCGACGACGTGTTCGTTGAGGTTCTCGCCGCTGCCGACGCCGAGGGTGAATCGACCGTCGGCGAGGATCTGCAGTGTCGCGGCCTGCTGCGCGACAATCGCCGGGTGGTAGCGGATGGTGGGGCAAGTGACGTAGGTGAACAGTTCGACGGCCTCGGTGGCCTGGGCGACGGCCCCCAACAGCGTCCAGGCATTCGGGGCGTGGCCCTGTGCCGCCAACCACGGTGAGTAGTGGTCGCTGGAGACCTCGAAGTCAAAGCCCACTTGCTCCGCCGAAACGGCATATTGGACAAGCTTTTTGGGGCCGCTCTGCTCAGTCATCAAGGTATAGCCGAACCGTGTCATGCGCGGTGGATACCCGCAGGTGTCCGATGTAAACGACTACCGTGGCCAACGACTGATCTCCGCCGGGGCCGGCGACGGTCACGTCAACGACCTCGGTTCCACCAGGAGTGCTGGTCTCAACGTGAGGCCGAGATCGAGATAACCACCTTGTCCCCGCGCCGGTCGGCCGCGACGGCGAAGGCCTTGGCGGCATCTGCCAGTTGATAGCGATCGGAGACGAGCGCGTCGAGGTCGATCCGATCGGCGGCCAAAGCGATTGCGCGCGGATAGGTCTCGTTCATCCGGCGCACCATCGCAAAGGTCAGACCCTTACGGCGGGCCGCGGCGGCGGGGAACGACGACAGGTCTGCCGACGGTATTCCACCCAGGGCGACCCGCCCACCGGCCCGGCATGCCGTCACCGAGGTCTCGATCGCGGCATCGGTGCCGGCCAGTTCGATCACCACATCGACTCCGCGCCCGCCCGTGGCATCCAGCACCGCCGCGGCGCCCTCCTCGGTCCCGAAAACGCCGTCGGCCCCGTGACGCAACGCGGTCCCCCTGCGATGCTCCAGCGGTTCGACCACGAACACGCGGCGGGCACCGGAATGCCGCGCCACCTGAAGCGCCAGCACACCGATAGGGCCGGCACCCACCACCAGAACGTCACCGCCGGGCCGCACATGACTGAGCGCCACCGCGTGGATGGCGACGCCGAGCGGTTCGAGCAGCGCCCCCGCGTCGTCGCTGAGTTCTTCGGGCAGCAGGTGCAACAGGTGATCGGGCCAGATCAGCCGCTCCTGCAACGCTCCGTCCAGGGTGCCGTGGCCGGCGAAATGCACTGCGGGACAGAGATTTTTGTACCCAGCCCGACAGGACTCGCAGAACTCACAGGGGATGGCGGGGTCGACTGCCACCCGTCGGCCCGCATAGGGGCCGGTGAGGGCCGTGGCCGCGAATTCGTGGCCGGGCACCACCGGCAGCTCGATGCGGTTCTCCCCGATGCCACCATCAGTGAACCAGTGCAGGTCCGAGCCGCAGATCCCGACCGAGGTGACAGCCAGCAGCGACCAGCCCGCGGGCGGGTCGTCAGGATCGGGTTCTTCGGCAACGCGGAGGTCTGCGACGCCGTGCAGCCGGGCTGCGATCACAGGCCCGCGGCGGCTTGGTGGTACACGTCGTTCCACCGCAGCTCGTGTTGGAAGGCGCGCACCGTGGTGTCGGCGTCGATGATCAGCAGCTCCGTCCCGGTCATCTCGGCGAAGTCGTCGACGGTCTCGGTGCCGAGCGCGGTGGTGAGGACCGTGTGGTGCGGCGCCCCGGCCATCAACCAGGCCTCGGCCGAGGTCGACCAGGACGGCAACGGTTCCCACACGGCGCACGCGACCGGAAGGTTGGGCAGGTCCTCGGATGGCTCCACCACGCGAACTTCGTTGGCCACCAGGCGGAACCGGGCACCCATATCGCAGATGCCGATGATGACGGCATCGGACGGCGCGGCGGTGAAGCGCAGCCGCACCGGATCTTCGCGAGCGCCGATGGACAGCGGATGGATCTCCAGTGTCGGCACACTTCCCGCGATGCTCGGGCACACCTCGAGCATGTGTGCACCGAGGATGCGCTCGCGACCTGTGGTGAGGTCGTAGGTGTAGTCCTCCATGAACGACGTCCCACCGGGCAGTCCGTCGGCCATCACCTTCACGGTGCGCAGCATCAGGGCGGTCTTCCAGTCGCCTTCACCGCCGAATCCGTATCCGTCGGCCATCAGCCGCTGTACCGCGAGTCCTGGCAACTGGCGCAGTCCGCCGAGATCTTCGAAGTTCGTGGTGAACGCGTGAAATCCGCCGTCCTGCAGAAACTTCCGCAGGCCGAGCTCGATCTGGGCGCCGTGCCGCAACGCGGTGTGCCGCCCCCCACCGGGGAGCAGCTCAGCGGCGACGTCGTAGGTCTGCTGGTATTCGTAGACGAGCTTGTCGATATCCGCCGGGCGAACCCGGTCGACGACTTCCACCAGATCGTTGACGCCGTAGGTGTCGATCGACACCCCGAAATGCGCCTCGGCCTCCACCTTGTCGCCTTCGGTCACGGCTACTCCGCGCATGTTGTCGCCGAACCGCGCCACCTTCAGCGTCGACATCTCGGCACGGCCCATCGCCGCACGGGCCCACGACCCGATGCGGCTGCGCGTCCGCGGGTCACTGACGTGGCCCGCGACCGTCTTGCGGGCTACCGACAGCCGGGACTGGATGTAGCCGAACTCGCGATCCCCGTGCGCCGCCTGATTGAGGTTCATGAAGTCCATGTCGATTGTCTGCCAGGGCAATTCGACACCGAACTGGGTGTGGAAATGCAACAGCGGCTTGTGCAGCGTCTTCAGCCCGCGGATCCACATCTTCGCCGGGGAGAACGTGTGCATCCACGCGATGACGCCGACGCATTCGGCACTGGCGTTGGCCTCGGCCAGCACCCTGGCAATCGAGTCCGAATCGGTGACCACCGGCACCCAGCGGACCTGGACCGGGATCTCGGTCGCGCCGTCGAGTTGCTCGGCGATCTGACGCGACTGCCCGGTGACCTGATCGAGGATGTCCGGTCCGTAGAGCGACTGGCTTCCGGTGATCAGCCACACCTGGCTGTCGACAAGACGGGACGCGATCATCGCTGGTTCTCCTGAAGGGTGTCGGCGTGCGGCTCAGCCTGGCCGTACACGTTCTGATAGCGGTCGAACAGGGCGGCGACATCGGCCGCACCGATCGGCGGTGCGTCACCGAGTTGTCGGCTGATGTGTACGGTGCGTGCCACATCCTCGACCATCACCGCCGCCTTCACGGCGGCTCGCGCCGTGCGGCCGATGGTGAACGGGCCGTGGTTGCGCATCAGCACCGCGGGAGACGTGCTGCCGCGCAGGGCTTCTACGATGCCCCGGCCGATGGAGTCGTCGCCGATCAGGGCGAAGGGACCGATCGGGATCTCGCCGCCGAACTCGTCGGCGATCATGGTCAGCACACAGGGTATCGGCTCGCCGCGGGCCGCCCACGCGGTCGCGTAGGTGGAGTGCGTGTGCACCACGCCGCCGACTTCGGGCATGTGCCGGTACACGTAGGCGTGGGCCGCGGTGTCCGACGACGGGGCGAGTTTCCCGTCGACCAGGTTGCCGTACAGGTCGCACACCACCATGTCGTCGGCGGTCAACGAGTCATACTCGATGCCGGACGGTTTGATCACCATCAGGTCGTGGCCGGGCACCCTGGCGGAGACGTTGCCCGCGGTCCAGATGACCAGCTGATAGCGGGTCAGGTGCGCGTGCAGATCGCAGACCTCCTGCCGCAGTTCGGCGATCACCCGATCTGTCTCGGACGTGATGGTCATCGCAGTGCTCCCATGGGCTCGGCTTCAGGTGCTCCGATTCGGCGTAGTCGGCGCATCATGTCGTTTCCGCGGCCGAACCATTCGTAGGCCGCCACGTACTCGCGGTACAGCTCGTCATAAGCCGCCACGTTCTCGGGAATCGGGTTGTAGGCGTTGCGGATTCGGCTACCCATCTGCTTGGCGGCAGTGCGGACATCGCTGAATGCACCCGCGGCGGTGGCGGCGTGGATCGCCGCACCCAGGGCCGGGGCCTGCGCGGAGGGCACCGTGGACAACGGCAGGCCGATGGCGTCGGCGTAGATCTGCATGAGCAGTCGGTTTTTCAGCAGGCCGCCCGCCACCACCAGTTCGGTGACGGGAACGCCACTTTCGACGAAAGTCTCGACGATCATCCGGGTGCCGAAAGCCGTCGCCTCCAGCAGTGCGCGGTACATGTCGACGCACGTGGTCTCCAGGGTCTGGCCCACCATCACGCCGGACAGTTCGTGGTCGACGAGCACCGACCGGTTGCCGCTGTGCCAGTCCAGCGCCACCAGGCCGTGTTCACCGACGCGCTGCCGGCCGGCCAGTTCGGTCAGGTGTTCGTGCAGCGACACCCCTTGGCGTCGCGCTGCGATGTGGTAGCTCTCCGGAACGCAGTTGTCGACGAACCAGGCGAAGATGTCGCCCACCCCGGACTGACCTGCTTCGTATCCCCAACTGCCGCCGAGGATCCCGCCGTCGACCACGCCGCACATACCGGGAACATTGCGCAGCACATCGGAATTCATCACGTGGCAGGTCGACGTGCCCATGATCGCCACCAGCTGCCCGGCCTCCAGCGCGTCGGCGGCGGCGACGGTGACGTGGGCATCGACGTTGCCCACCGCGACGGGAATTCCCTGCGACAGTCCGGTCAGGTCGGCGGCCCATGCGCTCAGCAGGCCGGCCCGGTGTCCGAGTTGTCCGATCGGCTGATCCAGCTTCTCGGTGACGAAGTCGGCGAACTCGGGGTGCACGGCGGCGAGGAATTCCCGCGACGGGTACTGCCCATCCTGGCGGATACCCTTGTAGCCGGCGCTGCACGCATTGCGGACATAACTGCCGCAGAGTTGCCAGACAATCCAGTCGGCTGCCTCGACCCAACGGTCCATCGCCTGATAGACCTCGGGATCGTCCTGCAGGATCTCCAGCGCCTTCGCGAACTCCCATTCACTGGAGATCAGCCCGCCGTAGCGGTCCAGCCACCACTCACCCCGTTGGGCTGCAACAGCATTGATGCGGTCGGCCTGGGGCTGGGCGGAATGGTGGCGCCACAGTTTGGCGTAGGCGTGCGGCCGCTGTGCGAACTCGTCGAATTCACACAGCGGTACACCGTCGTAGCGGACCGGCACCATGGTGCAGGCGGTGAAATCGGTGCCGATGCCGATCACGTCAGCCGGATCGATGCCGGCCGCCGCCACTGCCGCGGGCACCGCGTTACGCAGCACGTCGAGGTAGTCCGCAGGCACCTGCAGGGCCCATTGACTGGGCAGTCGCACACCGTCGGTGCCCGGCAGGGCATCGGTGACCACACCGTGCGGGTAGAGGTGCTCGGCGCTGCCGAGTTCGTGGCCGTCGGCAACCCGCACCACCAGTGCGCGTCCCGACAGCGTGCCGAAATCGACACCTACCGTGTATTTTTCGCCACTCACGGCGCCTCCTCGTACTGGGCTGTGCTGTCGCGGACGATCAGCTCGGGGGGAAGTAGTGAGACATCGGTGGTCGACCCGGCCAGCGTGGCGGTGACCAGGTCGATCGCATGCTGGCCCACCGCATAGAAGTCCTGTCGCACGGTGGTCAGTGCGGGGTTCAGATAGCCGGCTTCGGGGATATCGTCGAATCCGACCACGCTGATATCACGTGGCACCTGCAGTCCGGCCTCGGCGAACGCATGCAGCACGCCGATGGCCATCTGGTCATTGGCCACGAAAACCGCAGTGGCATCCCGCTTTCGGGCCAACTCCCGGCCGAGCTCATACCCGCGGGCCGGGGTCCAGTCACCCTCCCAGTGCGCTCGCGGGGTCAGGCCGGCGGCGGTCATGGCGTCCTCATACCCGGTCAACCGGCCCTTGGCCTCGGTCCACGGCATCGGTCCCGCGACGTGGTCGATCGCCCTGTGCCCGAGGTCGATCAGGTGCTGGGTGGCTTGACGCGCACCGTCGATCTGGTCGACACCGACGCTCAATCCCCGTCCAGACAGATCACCCTCGACGATGATCAGCGGCACCCCCGCCTCCTCGGACTGCACGACGGCCAGTGCCTGTTCCTGCGCGGTGATCACCACCACCGCCTCCACGGCCTGGCGGGCCAGATGGTCCAGCGCCTCGCGGAGTTCTTCACGGGTCACGTCCGTCAGGGGCACCAGGCTGGTGAAGTAGCCTGCCGCGCGGGCGGCCTCCTGCACAGACCGCTGGATGCTCGACGGGCCGTAGTGCGCGATGTTGGCGCCGATGATGCCGATGATGCCGGACCGCCTGGTGACCAGAGCACGCGCCGCGGTGTTGGGCCGGTACCCGAGTTCGGCGATGGCCTGCTCGACACGCTCTTTCGTCGCGGGCCGGATACTCGGCGATCCGTTGATCACCCGGGACACGGTCTGGTGGCTCACCCCGGCCAGTCGAGCGACATCGGCCATCACGGGTTTCTGCGTCATGGGGTTGATCATCGCTTGCCCGCTTCGCCCAGGGAGTTCCGCGCCACGACACGTTGCACCAGGACGAATGCCAACAGCAGCAGACCGGTCATGATCCGGGTCCAGTACGAGTCGAGGTTCTCCGCGGTGACGAAGGTCTGGATGGTGCCCAGGACCAGCACACCGATCACCGAGCCGAGCACGAAACCCACGCCACCCGAGAGCAGGACCCCGCCGATCACCGCGGCCGCGATGGCGTCGAGTTCCAACCCGATGCCGTTGAGGCTGTAGCCGGAGAGTTTCTGCACCGCGAGCAGTAGCCCCGCCAGCGACGCGCACAGCCCACTGATCGCGTAGACCGAGACCCGGACCCGAGAGGCGTTGAGTCCCATGAGTTGTGCGGACTGGCGATTACCGCCGATCGCGTACACCGTGCGGCCGAACCGGGTCTGATGCAACACGTAGACGGCGGCCACCACCACCACCGCGGCGATCACGACGGTCCAGCGGATGAACTTGTCTTCGTACAGGTACAGGTACTTCAGCCCCAGTTCGCGCAGCAGCGGATCCTTGATGGGCAGCGTGTTCACACTGATCACGTAGCAGAGCCCGCGGGCCAGGAACATCCCGGCCAGGGTGGCGATGAACGGCTGGACGTCGAAATATTCGATGACCAGGCCCATCAGCAGACCGAGCAGCGGGCCCACCACCAACACCGTCGCGATGGCCACCGGCGCGGGCCAGCCGGCCTGCAGCGTCGTCGCGACGATGACCGTGGACAGCGCCACCACCGCGCCGACGCTCAGGTCGATGCCGCCGGTCAGGATGACGAAGGTCATCCCGACGGCCAGCACGATCAGATACGAGTTGTCCACCAACAGGTTCAGGAACACCTGGGTGGGGCTGGCGAAGTCGTACCGGCCGACCACGCCGGCGAACATCACCACGAACAACAGCAGCGAGGCGACCGGCGACAGGTAGCGGCCCCGCGCGCGCTGGGTCAGGCCGGCCAGGTCGAGGCCGCGTCGAGGAGCGGTCTGGGTGATCACAGCTGGCTCATTTCGGCGACCGGGTGGGTGGGCGCAGCGGACTTGGGCTTGGCCGTGGGCGCACCTTGGGTCGGGGTGCGCCGCCGCCGATTCCGCAGCAGTGCGCGGAACTTCGGCGCCTGCATGAGGCAGACCGCGATCACCACCAACGCCTTGAACACCAGCGTGGTCTCGGGCGTGATGCCTGCGGTGTAGACCGTGGTGGTCAAGGTCTGGATGATCAGGGCGCCCAGGATGGTGCCGGTCAGGCTGAACCGACCGCCCAGCAGTGAGGTACCGCCGATCACCACTGCCAGGATCGCGTCCATCTCGATCCACAGTCCCGCATTGTTCGCATCGGCAGCGGAGATGTTCGACGCGATCATCAGCCCCGCGACACCGGCGCACAGCGCGGAGAAGACGTAGACCGCGAAAACGATGGTGCGGTAACGCACTCCGGCCAGACGACTGGCCTCCGGGTTCACCCCGATCGACTCGAGCAGCATGCCCAGTGCGGTACGGCGCGTCAGCAGACCCACCAGCGCGAAAACCGACAGGCTGACCAGGATCGCCACCGGCAGGCCCAGCGCGTAACCGGCACCGAGGGTCTTGAACGGCGCGCTGGTGACCGTGACAATCTGGCCGCTGGTGACCAGCAGGGCGATCCCGCGGCCCGCGGTCATCAGCACCAGCGTGGCGATGATCGGCTGGATACCGAAGATCGAGACGAGCACGCCATTCCACAGCCCGAGGCCGGCCGCGACCCCGAGCGCGATGCCCATGGCGGTGAGCACCGTGCCCGCGCCGGCCGGATCATTCGACGCGGCGATGTGCGCGCAGGCCAACGCACCGGCGATGGCGACCACCGCTCCCACCGACAGGTCGATCCCCCTGGAGGCGATCACCAGCGTCATCCCGAGGGCGACCAGCATGGTGGGCGCCCCGTTGCGCAGAATGTCGATCAGGCTGCCGAACAGGTGGCCATCCTGCAGCCGGATACTCAGAAAGCTCGGTGTGACAATCACATTCACCACAAGCAGAACCAGCAGGGCAAATGTCGGCCACACCAGCGGCGACGCCGTCAGCCGTTTCACCATCACGCCACCCCGCCGGCGATCAGCGCGGTCAACTCGTTGACGGTGCACTCCGACCCGACCTGGGCGATGCAGTGCCCGTCGCGCAGCACCGCGATCCGGTCGCTGATGCGGGTCACCTCGTCGAGTTCGGCGGAGATGAAGACCACGGCCATCCCGTCGGCGGCCAGGTCGGTCACCAGCTTCTGGATCTGCGCCTTGGCGCCGACGTCGATGCCCCGGGTGGGCTCGTCCAGGATGAGCAACTTCGGATCGGTGATCAGCCACCGCGCCAACAGCACCTTCTGCTGGTTGCCGCCGCTGAGGTTCTTCACCAAGGCATCTGGGTCCCGAGGTCGGATGTCGAGGGCATCCAGATAGCGGGCCACCAGATCGTCCTTGGCCTTCTTGGTCAGCGGGCGGGCGAATCCGCGGCGGGCCTGCAACGCCAGCACCAGGTTGTCTCGCACGCTGAGTTCGCCGATGATGCCTTCGCCCTTACGGTCTTCGGAGGTGAAGGCGAAGCCTTTCGCGATGGCGGCACGCGGGGAGCGCAGCGTGGTCGGTCTGCCGTTCACCCGCAACGTGCCGCTGGTCGCCCGGTCGGCCCCGAAGAACAAGCGGGCCAGTTCGGTTCGGCCAGAACCCAATAACCCGGCCAGGCCGACAACCTCACCACGGGCCACGTCCAGATCGATGGGGTGCACGCCCGGTGCCCGGCCGATCCCGACGGCGCTGAGTACCGGTTGGCCACCGTCGGCCGTGCTGGCCGAGGCACTCTCGCCGATCTCCTCGAGCAGTTCGAGATCGTGTCCGAGCATCGCTGCCACCAACTGCACCTTGCTCAGTTCGGTGGTCAGATACTCACCGACCAGACGGCCGTTGCGCAGCACCGTCATTCGGTCGGATACCTCGTAGACCTGATCGAGGAAATGGGATACGAACAGGATCGCGGTGCCGCCGTCACGCAGTCGTCGCATCACCCGGAACAGCTCGGCGACCTCGTCGGCATCGAGGCTGGACGTCGGTTCGTCGAGGATCAGCACCTTGGCCTTGACCGCCATCGCCCTGGCGATCGCGACCAGCTGCTGCACGGCAATGGGGTGCGACCCCAGCACCGAGCCGGGTTCGATGTTCAGGTCGAGCTCGGCCAGCAGTTCTCGGGACTGGCGCTTCATCGCGCGGTGGTCGATCCGCCCGAACCGGCGCGGTTCGCGGCCGAGCAGAATGTTCTCGGCGACCGTGAGATTGGCGCAGAGGTTGACCTCTTGGTAGAGAGTGCTGATCCCGGCGTCCTGCGCCTGCCGAGGGCCGCTGAACCGTAAGTCGTTGCCCTCCACGGTGATACGGCCGGACTCAGCGCCGTAAACGCCGGTGAGCGCCTTGATCAGGGTCGACTTGCCTGCCCCGTTCTCCCCCATCAGCGCGTGGATCTCCCCGGGAAACAACCGGAAGTCGACGCCGTCGAGCGCTTTGACCCCGGGGAATTCGACGGTGACGTCGTGTAACTCGACCACCGCGGTGTCTGCGGTCATCAGTACTTGCGGTCGGGTAGCGCCGCGGCCGCCTGCTGCTGGTCGAAAGCCTCGTCGGGGGTGACGATCCGGGTGGGCACCGGATCGCCGGCCACCACCTTCTTCGCCAGGTCCATCAGCTGCGGGCCCAGCAGCGGGTTGCACTCGACGATGTAGTTGAACTTGCCGTCGGCCAGGGCCTGCATACCGTCGTGGGTGGCGTCGACAGCGACGATCTTGATGTCCTGTCCCGGTTTGAGGCCGGCCGCTTCGATGGCTTCGATAGCACCGAGACCCATGTCGTCGTTCTGCGCGAACACCACGTCGATCTTCGGGTTGGCCTTCAGGAAGGCCTCCATCACCTGCTTGCCGCCGGACCGGGTGAAATCACCGCTCTGCGACGCGATGACCTTGAACTTGGGGTCGGCGGCGATCGCCTTGGCGAATCCGGAGCTGCGTTCCAGGGCGGGATCGGCGCCGGTCGTTCCTTCCAACTGCACGATGTTCACCGGACCCGGGGTGGGGGCGTACTGCTTGACCACCCAGTCACCGGCCCGCTGGCCCTCCTGGACGAAATCGGCGCCGAGGAACGTCTTGTAGACGTCCTTCTCCTGGGTGTCGACCGCGCGGTCGGTGAGGATGACGGGGATGCCGGCGTTCTTGGCTTCCAGCAGCACCGCGTCCCAGCCGGTGCGGACCACCGGACTGAACGCGATGACGTCAACCCGCTGCTGCACGAAGGAGCGGATCGCGGAAATCTGGTTTTCCTGCTCGCCGTTGGCGTCGGAGAACTTCAGGTCGATGTCCGCGGCTTTGGCGGCGTCCTGGATGGATTTTGTGTTCGCGGTGCGCCAGCCACTTTCGGCGCCGACCTGGGAGAAGCCCATGGTCAGCTGACCCCCGCTGGACCCGCCGGACGGCGCCGGTCCGCTCCCGCAGGCAGCGAGGACACCGACCGTCGCGATACCTATCACCGCAGCTAATACACGCTTCACGACAACTCCTTTGAGGTCCGATTTCCGGTGAGCGGTGCTGTACCGGGTGTCGTCGGCAGGTCTTCGATGTGGTGTTCGGATGCGATGATGGGGTGTGACCCGCGTTACACCGGGCCGATGTTAGCGCTAACATTTTGTCGCCGTCAACCCCCATGTGAGCGCTCACATCGGCTGACCGAGGAGCTTGACAAATGCGTGAGCCGGGTCACATCATCGAGTTGTTAGCGCTCACATCGGCGCGGGTTCCGACTGCGACACCCCGCTGAAAAGCTGAATCAATCGGAGGATCTGATGCGCAAAAGCTTCGTTCGGGCAGTGGGCGCACTCGCCCTGGTAGCCGCCCTCGCCAGCGCCGGCTGCGGTCGGTCGACCAGTACCGAAACCGCCACCAGCGGTGCTGCTGCCCGCACCGGCACCGTCGGTATCGCGATGCCGACGAAATCGTCGGAACGTTGGGTGGCCGACGGCCAGAACATGGCCGAACAGTTCGAAAAACTCGGGTACCAGACCGACCTGCAGTACGGCGACGACGTGGTGCAGAACCAGGTCTCCCAGATCGAGAACATGATCACCAAGGGCGTCAAGGCGTTGGTGATCGCACCCATCGACAGCTCGTCACTCACCGACATCCTGCAGCGCGCTGCGGACGCCAAGATCCCCGTGGTCAGCTATGACCGGTTGATCCGCGGCACGCAAAATGTCGACTACTACGCCACTTTCGACAACTTCAAGGTCGGCGTGCTGCAGGCCACCTACATCGTCGACAAACTGGGTGTCGCAGATGGCAAGGGACCCTTCAACATCGAGCTGTTCGCCGGGTCCCCCGATGACAACAACGCGACGTTCTTCTTCAACGGGGCGATGAGTGTCTTCCAGCCCTATATCGACAAGGGCGCACTGGTGGTCAAGAGCGGCCAGACCACCTTCGATCAGGTCGCGACACTGCGCTGGGACGGCGGACTGGCCCAGTCCCGGATGGACAATCTGCTGAGCAAGTCCTACACCAGCGGCCGGGTCGATGCCGTGCTGTCGCCCTACGACGGGATGTCCATCGGCATCATCTCCGCACTGAAGAGCGCGGGATACGGCACGCCGGCCAATCCGCTGCCGATTGTCACCGGACAGGACGCGGAACTCGCCTCGGTCAAGTCGATCATCGCCGGTGAGCAGACCCAGACGGTGTTCAAGGACACCCGCCAACTGGCTGCCGCGGCCGTGCAGATGACAGATTCACTGCTCACCGGCGGCAAGCCGGAGGTGAACGACACCAAGACCTACGACAACGGCACCAAGGTGGTTCCGGCGTTCCTGCTCGACCCGGTCAGCGTCGACAAGTCCAACTACCAAAAGGTGCTCGTCGACTCCGGCTACTACACGGCCGCGCAGCTCGCATGACCGCTACCGCGGCACCGCTGCTTGAGATGCGCGGCATCACAAAGCGATTCGGCGGCGTCACGGCACTCTGCGAGGTCAACCTTGCAGTGCGGCCCGGAGAGATCCACGCGATCTGCGGGGAGAACGGGGCAGGCAAGTCCACCCTGATGAAGGTGCTCAGCGGCATCTACCCGCACGGCAGCTACGAGGGGGAGATCGTCTTCGACGGGCAGCCAGGCGATTTCAAGGACATCCGGTCCAGCGAGCGACGCGGCATCGGGATCATCCACCAGGAACTCGCGCTGGTACCCGTCCTGTCGATCGCCGAGAACGTCTTCCTCGGAAACGAACACGCGACCGGTGGCGTGATCAGTTGGCACGAGACCATGACCCACGCCCAAGAGCTGCTGGACCGCGTCGGTCTGCACGAAAGTCCGCGCACCCGGATCTCCGATATCGGGGTCGGCAAGCAGCAACTCGTCGAGATCGCCAAGGCGCTGTCGAAAAAGGTCAAACTGCTGATCCTCGATGAGCCGACGGCCGCGCTGAACGACGAGGACAGCAGACACCTGCTCGACCTCATCGTCGAACTCAGGGACCAGGGCCTGACCTGCATCATCATCTCGCACAAGCTCAATGAGGTGACGCGGGTCGCCGACACCATCACCATCCTGCGCGACGGCCGCACCATCGAGACCACGGCGGTCGGCGCAGCGCTCACCGAGGAACACATCATCCGCGGCATGGTCGGCCGGGACATGGTGGACCGCTTTCCCGATCGCTCACCGCACCCCATCGGCGACGTCGCCCTGGCCATCGAGGACTGGACGGTGTTCCATCCGCTCGATCAGAGCCGCAAGGTGGTCGACAACGTCTCGCTCAACGTCCGGCGCGGCGAGGTCGTCGGGCTGGCCGGGCTGATGGGCGCAGGGCGGACCGAACTCGCGATGAGCGTGTTCGGCCGCAGCTACGGAAAGCAGGCCGGCGGCACTGTGTTCAAGGACGGCAAGCAGATTCGGACGCGGACGGTGTCCGAGGCGATCGGCCACGGCATCGCCTACGCGACCGAGGACCGCAAGCACTACGGCCTGAATCTGATGGACGATATCGCCCACAGCGTCACGCTGGCCTCGCTATCGAAGGTCAGCCGGGCCTCGATTATCAATGAGCACGAAGAAACCGTCGTCGCCGAACGGTTTCGGAAGAACATGCACATCAAGGCCCCGTCGGTCCGCGCCACCACCGGCAACCTGTCGGGCGGCAATCAGCAGAAGGTGGTGCTGAGCAAGTGGATCTTCTCCGACCCGGATGTGCTGATTCTCGACGAACCGACCCGCGGAATCGACGTCGGCGCCAAATATGAGATCTACACGATCATCAACGAGCTTGCCGCACAGGGCAAAGCGGTGATCGTGATCTCCTCGGAACTGCCCGAACTGATCGGGCTGTGCGACCGCATCTACACCCTCAACGAGGGCCGCCTCACCGGTGAGGTAGCCCGGGCGGACGCCACCCAGGAGACGTTGATGCGCTACATGATGAAGGGACGCAGCTAGATGACCACCACCCCGACGGTGAGTAGCCCGTCGAATGCACCTGCGCCGCCGCCCGAAGAGAATTCGGCCACCGGGTGGCTGAAGACGTTGCTGCAAGGCAACTTCCGGCAGTACGGCATGGTGGCCGCCCTGGCGGTGATCGTGATCCTGTTCCAGGTCTGGACCGACGGGATCCTGCTGAAACCGCTCAACGTCACCAACATCGTCCAGCAGAACGGCTACATCCTGATCCTGGCCATCGGGATGGTGATCGTCATCATCTCCGGCCACATCGACCTGTCGGTGGGCTCGATCGCCGGCTTCGTCGGCGCGATGTCCGCGGTCCTGATGATCCAGAACCACATGCCCTGGCCGGTCGCGGTGGTGGTCTGTCTCCTGATGGGCGCGGCGATCGGTGCCTGGCAGGGCTTCTGGATCGCCTACATCGGCATTCCGTCCTTCATCGTCACCCTGGCCGGGATGCTGGTGTTCCGCGGCGCCACGCAGTATCTGTTGCACGGCCAGTCGATCGCCCCGTTCCCGCGGAGCTTCAGTCAGGTCAGCAGCGGCTTCCTGCCTGAGCTGGGCACCAACGCGCTCTACCATTGGCCCACAGTCATTCTCGGCGTCCTCGTCACGGTCGCCGCGGTCATCCAGCAGATCCGGCAGCGGCGCACCCAGGCGCGCTACGGGTTCGACGTGTCGTCACCGACGTGGTTCGGGGTGAAATGCACCGCCATCATCGCCGCAGTGGCCGCATTCACCATGCTGCTCGCGAGCTACCGCGGCGTGCCCGTGGTCGGCATCATCCTGGCGGTGATGTTCGTGGTCTACGCGTTCGTCATGCGCAGCACCGTCCTCGGGCGGCAGGTGTACGCGGTCGGCGGCAATGTGGCGGCGGCTCGGCTCTCGGGGGTGAAGACCAAGCGGGTCACGTTCCTGGTCTTCGTCAACATGGGGCTGTTGTCGGCGCTGGCCGGCCTGCTGTTCGCGGCCCGGCTCAACTCGGCGACACCGCAGGCGGGCATCGGCATGGAGCTGGAGGCCATCGCCGCCGCGTTCATCGGCGGGGCCTCGGCCAGCGGCGGTGTCGGAACCGTATTCGGCGCCATCATCGGCGGATTCGTCCTCGGCGTGTTGAACAACGGTATGTCGATTGTCGGTATCGGCAGCGACATCCAACAGGTGATCAAGGGTCTGGTTCTGCTCGCCGCCGTCGGGTTCGACGTCTACAACAAGAAGAAGGGCGGCGCCTGAGTGTTGGATCGGTTCGAGCAGGAGATACTCAGCTTCATGCGCAGCTGGGCGCCCTACGGGGGACCGCCACCCGACGAAGAGGTGTTGCCGGAGTTCGGCATGACCCGCGAGCAGCTGATCGAGCGCTTTCACCAGATCCTCGCCGACGAGAACGCCCGGCGGGAACGGGAACGCCGGCAACCCTGGCTGCGCATTCGAGCTAGATGACCCACTCCGCACCAACCCCGGTCCACTGGCCGCTGGCCGACGGCCGCGAACTCCTCTTCTACTCCCTGCCCGGCCACGTGCCTGCACCCGTCCCCGATCGACGTGTGCTCGGCGATCGCGAAATCGACCAATCCCAACTGCGTTTCGACCGGCAGACCGGGCAATGGGTGATCGTGGCCCGGCTGCGCCAAGACCGGACGCACATCCCGTCGCCCGACCAGTGCCCGCTGTGCCCCGGCCCGACCGGATCGACCAGCGAGATACCCGCGCCCGACTACGACGTGGCGGTTTTCGAGAATCGCTTT
Organism: Mycobacterium sp.; assembly: GCA_040511255.1. Taxonomy (GTDB): domain Bacteria; phylum Actinomycetota; class Actinomycetes; order Mycobacteriales; family Mycobacteriaceae; genus Mycobacterium. The sequence continues at coordinate 25,541 of JBEVHL010000203.1, forward strand.
CCCAGCCTGTCCGGAGCGGACCAGTCCCCCTTCACGCTGAGCTCGGCCGGCGATTCGTTCGTCTCCGCAACTGGGCATGGCCGGTGCGAGGTGATCGCCTTCTCCAGCGAGCACACCGGCTCGTTCGCCGACCTCGAGCTGCCCCACGCCCGGTTGGTGGTCGACGCCTGGCGTGATCGCACCGCTGATCTGCTGTCCCGAGCCGGCATCGAAGAGGTGTTCTGCTTCGAGAACCGGGGCACCGAGATCGGGGTGACCCTCACCCATCCCCACGGTCAGATCTACGGCTATCCGTTTCTGACACCGCGCACCGAACGGATGTTGAGCCAGGCCCGGGCACATCGAGAGAGCCACGGCACCAATCTTTTTGCCGACCTGTTGGCCGACGAGGTGGCTGACGGCAGTCGGATCATCGCGCGCAACGACCTGTTCACCGCGTTCGTCCCCTTCGCGTCGCGGTGGCCGGTGGAGGTGCACATCTATCCGAACCGGTTCGTGCGCAGCCTGATTGATCTTGACGACGCCGAAGCGGATGGGTTTGCCTCGATGTACCTCGACGTGCTGCGGCGGTTCGACCGCCTCTATCCCACCGCCCTGCCCTACATGTCGGCGCTGCACCAGTACGCCGCTACCGAGGCTCAGCAGGACGGCTACTTCCACGTCGAACTCATTTCGATCCGGCGCACCGCCACCAAGCTGAAATATCTGGCCAGCTCCGAATCGGCGATGGAGACCTTCATCAACGACGCGCCGCCGGAGAGTATTGCCTCTCGACTGCGGGAGGTGTCACTGTGACCGGGGTCCGGTACGCGGCGCCGGGCCGGATCAACCTGATCGGTGAACACACCGACTACAACCTCGGGTTCGCGCTGCCCATCGCGCTGCCCTCACCCACCGTCGTGACCTACCTCCCCGACCACACCGACGCCATCGTCGTCCGCAGCGACCGGGAAGCCGGCCAGGTGGAAATCTCGCTGGGCACCAGCCCCGGTGCGGTCACCGGATGGGCGGCCTACGTCGCAGGCGTGGTGTGGGCGCTGCGCAGCCTGGGCCACCGCGTCCCCGGCGGTGAGATGTCGATCGTCAGCGGTGTCGAGATGGGATCAGGTCTGGCCTCCTCGGCCGCGCTGGAGTGCGCGGTGCTCGGTGCTATCGCGACCGCCACCGAGCTGAGGTTGAGCAGGGTCGAACAGGCCCGGATCGCCCAGCGCGCGGAGAACGAATACGTCGGCGCCCCAACAGGTCTGCTCGATCAACTGGCCGCCCTGTGCGGCGAGGAACGGCAGGCGATGCTGATCGACTTCTGCGATCTGGGCGTGCAGCCGGTGCCGTTTGATCCCGACGCCGCCGGCGTGACACTGCTCCTGATGAATTCGCGGGCCACCCATCGGCACGCGGGTGGCGAGTATGCCGCGCGCCGGGCCTCGTGTGAACGGGCCGCCGCGGACCTGGGCGTCACGTCCCTGCGCGAGGTGCAACACCTCGGCCTGGCGGTGCTCCCCCGCGTAGCAGACCCGATCGACGCCCGGCGCGCCCGGCACATCCTGACCGAGAACCAGCGGGTTCTCGAGTTCGTTGCGGCCCTTGAACTTTCCGATTTCGCTGCGGCGGGCCGACTGTTGAGCGCCTCCCATGCATCGATGCGCGACGATTTCGAGATCACCACGGCGCAGATCGATCTGATCGCGGATGCGGCGGTACGCGGCGGTGCCCTGGGCGCGCGCATGACGGGCGGTGGTTTCGGCGGCTGTGTGATCGCACTGGTGGACACCGCCCGAGTCGACGCCGTCAGCGAGGCCGTGCGGCGGGTGGTGTCCGACGCCGGTTATCCCGAACCGAGCGTCACCGCGACATCCGCCGGGCGGGGGGCGCACTGACGGGGTGGGTCAGTCCCGCTCCCAGGGAGCGGTCTCGTCCATCTTCGCGTAGTACTTGGCCAGGTGGCTCTTGACGCGGTCGATATCGTCCTTCGGCAGATCGACACCCCCGCGTGACCCTTGCATCACCGCACCGGCCGCCATGATCCCCCGTGGGACGGCGGTCAGCTTTCCGTCGATCACGTCGGCGATCAACAGTTTGTACGCCCCGAAGTTGTCTTTCTTGTCCTTGTCGTACCAGACGTGCGCGTCGCGGTACTTCGCGTCTGGCTCGTCTTCGGCGTCCGCCCACTTTCGTACCCGCTTCTCGGCTGCCGCGCCGTCCCATTCCCGGTCCCGATCGGCAAGCGGCAGATCCTGAAATGCAGTAACCGACATGGTCTCCGGCATTCCCGCGGCGGCTGCGGGTGAAACCGCAGGGTTTTCCTCGCAGAGTGAGCGGGTACGCGAACACAAACCATTCGCCGAGGGTCGAGGGACGGTCACGGACCATGACAACCACCAATGGACACGACACCAGCGTGGCGCACAATTCAGAGAAGGCTTCGGGGCCCTCAGTGGTCCTCAATTGGGTGCTCGGACTGTCGACGCTGCTGGGTGCCGCCGCGGTCGAGGCTTACGCATATATGCAGGTGCTCGGCACCGCAGCGTGTAGCGCGGGCACCTGCCCGAAACTGGGCCCGGGCCAGTTCGGCTACACGGTGATCACCTATGGGGCACCCGCCGTCGCCGTGATCGCCGTCATCGCGACGTTCTTCACCGCCCGAAGCCGGCGTGGAATTCTCGTGCCGATCGTGGCGTGGGCGTTGCTGATCCTCGCTGCGATCGTCCTGGCTGTTACTTTCTCGCACTAGGGGCCAAACACGTTCCAGCCGTTGCCATATTGGGTATGCCGCCACGATGGTGACACCGGGCTTGATCGTGATCGGCAGCGGACCCGCAGGGATCAGCGCTGCAGAGGCTTTTCGCAAATATGACGACACCCGGTCGGTGCAGATCTTCACCGAAGACCCCGATCTACCGTACGAGCGACCTCCGCTGAGTAAGGACTACCTGCGCGGCGAGACCGATGACGTGGCATTGCATCCGCCCGAATGGTTCTCCGAACGTTCCATCGAGATCGTGCACGAGGCGTCGCTGGAGCACATCGATGTCGCCGAACGCAGCGTCGTCATCGGCGGCACCTCCCATTCGTACGCGGCCCTGGTGCTTGCCTGCGGCGCCAGCCCGACGCCGCTCCCGGTGCCCGGCGGCGAGCGGGCGCTGCAGTTGCGTTCGCTGTCGGACGCCAGGAAACTCCGCGACGCCGGTAGCAAGGCGTCGTCGGCGGTGGTGATCGGCGCGGGCTTCATCGGCTGTGAGGCGGCGGCTTCGCTTGCGCTGCAAGGGGTGGCGGTCACGCTGGTCGCGCCCGACAGTGTGCCGCAGGAGAAGCGTCTCGGGACCGAAGCCGGCCAACGCCTGCTCGAACTGGTACAGCAGTCCGGAGCCCGCTATGTCGGCGGGGTCTCCGTCAAGGCGATCACCGAGCGGGGCGTTGTCCTGGACAACGGCGTCACCCTCGACACCGACCTGGTGCTCGCCGCCACCGGAGTGGCGCCCAACAGTGCCGTGCCGATGGCCGCCGGCCTGACCATCGAGCAGTCCCGCATCTTCGTCGGTGCCGATATGAGGACATCCGCGGACGGGGTGTTCGCCGCAGGCGACGTCGCGTCGGCATTCAACGCCGCGGCGGGTCGGCACGTGCCCGTCGAACACTGGCAGGATGCGATGGACCACGGCGAGGTGGCCGGCGCGGTCGCGGCCGGACAGGACTCGAAATGGGATGCGGTGCCCGGGTTTTGGACCACCATCGGCGAGGCCACCGTGAAGTACCACGCGTGGGGTGACGGTTACCAGAGCAGCCGGTTATTGGCCCGCGACGGCGGCTTTACGGTGTGGTACGAGAAGGACGGCGCCGCAGTCGGTGTGCTGACCTGTAACGCCGACGAGGACTACGACCTGGGCGAAACCCTGATCGCCGAAGGACGTCCGGCCCCGGTGCCACTGAACTAATCACCGCGGTACTTCAGGAACAGATAGTCGCCGTGCACCAGCGCATGGTCCAGCCGCATGCCGATGGGTAACGTCAGGGCCGATGGCAACGACCGTTGTCCCACTGGCTGATTCGCCGCGAGTTTGGGGGCGAGCGTCACACAGATCTCGGTGACGGCGTCGGCATCCACCAGCGCGTCGAGCAGCGTCGGACCGCCCTCACACAGGATGCGGTGCATGCCTTGTGCGCGCAGCAGTGCGACCGCCTGCCTGACGTCGACGGTGTCTTCGCCGGCGATGAGCACCCGCCAACGGCTGTCCCTGGCAAGGTTGGCCTGTTCTGCGGCCAGCGCGGACGTCACCAGGATCGGCGGTTGGCCGGGATCGCTGAACAGTCGGTCGGGCAGGTCCCCGGTGCGACTGATCACCGCGATCGGGGGCGGGGTAGCCCGGCCTTCGGTCGGGCGGGCAGGGCCGTAATTCTCGGCGCGTGCGGTCCCTGCGCCGACCAGCACCACATCGGCGAAACCCCGCAGGATGCCCAACAACTCCTGGTCGGTGGGACACGACAGTGGGCCGGCCCGGCCGCCGAACGCGGCGGCGCCGTCGGCACTGAAGATCATGTTGGCGCGCACCCCGTCCGGGGGATCGGCGTAGAACGTGGCGAGTTCGGTGATGCCGCTGACAGCGCCCACCCGTGGCTGGTTCACGGGTCAGGCCTCGTGTCCGGGTTGCAGGTCGTGCACGTCGCCGAAGGACACCCAGTGCTCCAGCTCGTTCGGCGGGTCGCCGTCCACCGGCTCCAACAGATGACCGACGTGGTCACCGAGGGTGAACCGCTCGATGATTCGGCCGACGAACCAGGCGGCCGCGTCATCGAGGATCGGCGTCTGCTCGGGGCCGGGATGCCAGGAACACTCATCGAATTTGTTGATCTTGTCCCCGGTCTGGCTGCCGAAAAGTTCGACGACATCCCGATGTTCGCGGTCGAAGACGTGCACCGCAAGATGGCTGGCGTCGGCAGCTACCCGGAAGGTGTGGTTGCGTTTGGAAAGCCCGACCAGGAAACGCGGCGGGTTGATGCTGGTTTGACTGGCGAAGCCCACCAGACAACCAGCCTTGGTTCCCTGGGCGACGGTGGTGACGACGAACATCGGATAGTTCAGCAGCGCCACCAGCTTTTCGAACGCGTCGGTCCCCTCATCGGTCATCCGCTCAGTCTTCCCGATCGAGCGTCAGGCGTGCAGTACCGCGGCCTGATCGCGGGCCCGGCGTGCCGCCTGCTGCTCGGATTGGTACAGCAGGCCGAAGGTGAAGCCGTTCTCCCCCGGGGTGGTGCCGGCGACTGCGCCCAGGCGCCGCAGCGTCTCCGCCGCGACGACGCTGTCCTGATGATCGCCCAGCACGGTCTGAATCTTCTTGTAGTGCTTGACCGTTCGGGTCGTGCCAGGATCGATCGGGGTCAACAGCTCAGCGGCGTACCGCGCACGTTTGGCCGCTTTGCGGGCCCGGTGCAGGTCGCTGTCATCGTCGTTGTCCAGCGCGGTCAGCAGCCGGCTGTCCGCTTTGGCTGCCGCACGGTCCGCGCGTTTGCGCAGGGCCTTGGCGGACAGGTGCCCGGTCACCGGCAGATCGGTGCGCCACCGCTGCAAGATGGCCAGCAGGTCCAGGTAGCGCGCCGAGTTCGTCTCCTCGGTAACCACCTGACGGGCACGCAGTTCGATCCCCTGCAGGTCGTTGTCGATGCGGCCGGCGACCGGGCCGAGCACCAGCTCCGACGGCAGGTCGGCAAGCGCGGTGTCGAAGCGGCGGCGTTGCACCTGACAGTCGCGGACCTCCCCGAGCAGGCCGGCAAACCACTTGAGTTCGCCGTCGATATCGCCGACGGCATCCGTGTCGAGCAGCTTGCCGAACACCCGCAGGGTGCTGCGCAGCCGACGGATCGCCACCCGCGTGTCGTGGATGGGATCCTGGCCGCGCCGCAGCCCCAGATCGCCTGCGAAGACATCGTCGATCTGCGCGTGCAGGTACCTCGCGAAAACGCCGGTGCCGCCCGGCCCGCCGGGGGTGAGTGTGGGTGGGGGCGGTAACGCCCGCGACAGCTTGGACGGATAGCGGGACGGCTTCGCTCCTGCTTTCTCCAGCAGCTTGACCAGCCGGCGCGGCAAAGCATCGGCCTCCGGGCCGAGTTCGACCTCGATTTCACGCCACTTCACCGACCGGTCCCCGATCAGCGCCTGTACGCGATCGTCGGCGAGTTCGGCGTGCGCCAACTGATAGCGGTCGCGCTTGGTGCGGATGGTCGCCACCGGTGCCAACTCTTTCCCCAGGCTGAAACCGGTGAGCAGCTCGGTGACCTCCCCCGGGACGGTGTCCGAGAGCGTCCAGTGCAGTTCGACGCGACCGTCGTCGGCCGGCATCTTGAGCTGCCATCCGCTCTCGTCGTCTCCGTCGCGGCGGCGCAGCAGCAGTCCGTGCGCCTGCAGGTCGCGGTCTGCGGTATCGAAGTACTGACTCGTCAGCTCCACGGTGCGATGCGACTCGACGGATCCCACGGTGTCCAGAGCCGGCAGGACGAACTTGTCGGTCACTTCCCACTTGGCTTCACGTTCCAGGATCTGCTTCATTGCACCCGCTTGCCCCAACCCGGGGTTCGAGAAACCTGGGTTGGGAATGGGTCCCGAAGTGGGTAACCCATGTCACACCTACCCCCCAACGAAGGGCGACGACCATGAGTGACACCCGCGCGGACCGGATTCGGCATTGGCTGGCGGTGGCTGATGACGAAGACTCTCAGGAGAAGGAGTTGGCTGCCCGGTATGCGGCCGCCGCAGCGGCCCGGCTGTGGGTACTGCACAAGCTCGACGCCGAGTCCGACGACACTCCCGACACGTGGGACCAGGTGCGCAAGTTGGCCGATGAAGCCGACAACTATCTCGACGATGACCGCCAAGATGAGGCCCTGTATCGACGGGCCCAGGCGAACCTGTTGGCGCTGAAGCTGTTCGAGGACTCCGACGAGCCCCAGCGCCCGTCCAAGGACAGCTCCGAGGCCAAAGACACCGACGACTCCGACGACTCGGACGACAGCGACGACAGCGAGAAGGCGGATGAGTCCGAGAAGGCCGAGTCGCGTTCGGGTTAATCGCGTTTTGCCGGCCAGGCTCATTGGGTATGCGCCGCCGCAACGACCAGCGCCTTGTTGGTCGACTTAAGGAGTGCCATGAGCAGTTCCCGACCACCGGCAGTCCTATTCGACGTGGACGGCACTCTGATCGATTCAAACTATCTCCACGTCCACGCCTGGCAGCGGGCCTTCGCCGAAGTAGGTCTGCCCGTCGAAGCCTGGCGGATACACCGCAGCATCGGCATGGACGGGTCGACCTTGGTCAGCACGCTGTCCGACGACGCCGCCGAGGAGGTCCAGCACCAGCTCAAGGACCTGCACGACAAGCACTACCGAGAGACCACCCATCTGCTCAAGCCGCTGCCCGGTGCCCGCGAGCTGCTGCGGCGGGTGGCCGAATTGGGCTTACAGGTGGTGCTGGCCACCTCCGCCCCCGAAGACGAGTTGGCGATCCTGCGTGAGGTGCTCGACAGCGAGGACGTGATCTCGGAGGTGACGTCGTCTGAGGACGTCGACACCGCGAAACCGGAGCCGGACATCGTGCAGATCGCCCTGGATCGTGCCGGCGTCGACGCGGACACCGCGGTCTTCGTCGGCGACGCCGTCTGGGATGCCAAGGCGGCGCGGGCGGCGAAGGTGCCGATCATCGGCGTTCGCAGCGGCGGTGTCGCGCAGAGTGAGCTGGAGAATGCCGGCGCTGCAGCGATTTTCGACAATCCCCAGGATCTGCTGGACCACCTCGACAGCACCCGGATAGCCGACTTGGCGCCCCGCCGTAGCGGAGCGCCAAGTTGACTGCTGGCCGGGGCTAGGTCTGCGCTTGACCCAGGGTGACCTGAACGGTCTTCGGTGTGCCCGCGGAGTCGAGGTACGTCAGGGTGACGTTGTCACCGGGCGCCCTCGATCGCACCGCAGCCACCAGACCGTCGGCGCCGTCGATCACCTGGTCGTCGACCTTGGTGACCACCACGCCGCTCGGCAGGCCTGCGGTCGCGGCGGGGCCACCGCTGGCGACCTCCGCAATCGCGGCGCCACCGGAACTCTTGTCGCCGCTGAGTTGCACACCGAGTGATGCGTGGGTGGCGGTACCGGTCGAAATCAGTTCGTTGGCAATGCGTTTCGCCTGATCTGCCGGGATTGCGAAGCCGAGCCCGATCGAGCCGCTCTGCGCGCCCGCCGAATCCTGGCCGCCGCCACCGCCGCCCAGCGAGGCGATGGCCGAATTCACGCCGATCAGCTCACCGTTCATGTTCACCAATGCGCCACCGGAGTTACCCGGATTGATGGCCGCATCGGTCTGGATCGCGTTCATCACCGAACTCTGACCGGTGCTCTCATCGCCGGTGGCAACCGGGCGGTTGAGTGCGCTGATGATGCCGGTGGTCACGGTGCCTTCCAGGCCCAGCGGGGAGCCGATGGCGACGACGTCCTGGCCGACCTTGAGATCCTTCGACGAGCCGAGCGCGATCGGGGTCAGGCCTGAAACACCCTGCACCCGAACGACAGCGATGTCGTCCGACGGATCCGTACCGACCACGGTGAACGGCGCCGTACGGCCGTCGGCGAAGGTCGCGGTGGCCTGCAGGCCCTGCGCAGACGGCCCCTGACCACTGGGGTCTTGACCGTCCGGGTCACCCAGGCCACTCGGCATCTGGATCCCCCCGGTGCCGCCCTGGCCGCCGGCCGCTGCGTTCACCGCGGCCACCACGTGGTTGTTCGTCAGGATCAGCCCGTCGGAGCTCAGCACGATGCCGGAGCCCTCTTCGCTGCCACGACCCATGTCGATCTGCAGCTTGACCACGCTGGGCATCACCTTGGCGGCAACCTGTTCGACCGAGCCGGTGGGCGCGGCGGCGACGGGTTGACCGTTCGCAGATGGCGCGGGCATCGCGACGTGCAGAGCGGCCGGCGGTTCAGGCTGAGCGGCCACCACCACCGCGCCGACACCGCCGGACACCACGGCGACCGCCACTGCGCCGAGCAGGACCACGCCTGCGCGGGACCGCTTGCGCGCCAGCGCAATAGGAGCAGTCGGCGGGTCATACTGCTGCCGCCCATCGCGGTAGGCGCCGTAGGAGGGCTGGGCAGGCTGTTGGGCGTAGCGCCAGTCGTAGGGCTGCTGATATCCGCCCTGGCTGGGGTAGCCTGAATATTGCTGGCCCGCAGGCTGACTCGGATCGAGGGGATGGTCCGCTTGGTGCCGTGGCCGCGGGTGCTTCTTCATAAGGTGGTTGTTCTTTCTTCGAAAGGGACAGCAAACTCGCTAGGCCCACTGTGCACCGTGCGACTGAGACGCGACTGAGAGCCAGCTCTATACAGCCCAAGACTTTTGAGCCGCGTCGAGCCCTGGCAAGTGCCGTCATCACCTGCGCTTACACGGTGAGCAAAGACACACACCGGTCGATGTCGAACTCACCGTCGTGGTGGGGAGTGATTGTGGCACCAGATAACTGGCGTTCGGGAACGTCGGCGTCCACGAGGTGTCGACCAGGCGGGTGTTCCAGCCGACGTGGTCGTAATGAATGCGAGTGTTGATGACGAGGTCGCCGCGCTGCCCCGGCGGCGGGTACGGCTAGCCTCGGAACCGTGAGCACGAAGGTACTGGTCATCGGTGGTGGGTTCGGCGGGCTGTTCTGCGCGCGCAGGTTGGGCGGAGTCGACGGGGTGGAAGTCACGCTGCTCGACCGCGCGGCCTGCCACGTCTTCCAACCGCTTCTCTACCAATGCGCCACCGGAACCCTCAGCGTCGGGCAGATCAGCCGATCCCTGCGGGAAGAGCTGGAGAATCACCGCAACGTCACCACGCTCCTCGGTGACGCCATCGACCTCGACCCCGACGCGCGCAGGGTGACCGCCCGCAGGCCCGACAACACCACCTTCACCCTCGACTACGACGTCCTGGTGGTTGCCGCGGGCATGGAGCAGTCGTATTTCGGCCACCCCGAGTACGCCCAGTGGGCACCCGGGATGAAGACGCTCGACGACGCACTGTCGATCCGTCGACGCTTGTTCGGCGCATTCGAGATCGCCGAGACACTGCCGCCCGGCGACGAGCGCTCCGCCTGGCTCACCTTCGTCGTGGCCGGTGGCGGCCCCACCGGCGTCGAGCTGGCCGGGCAGATCCGGGAGATGGCCACCCGCACTCTGGCCAACGAGTTCCACAGCATCTCCCCCAAAGAGGCCAGGGTGTTGTTGTTCGACGGCGGCGATCGTCTGGTCAAGAGCTTCGCGCCCAACCTGGCGGGCAAGGCCGCCAAGGTGCTGGAGGAGTTGGGCGTCGAACTCCGGATGGGGGTGCACGTCACCGATGTGCGCCAGGAAGGTGTGACCATCACACCGAAGGCGGGCGGACCGGACGAGCAGTACCCGGCCCGGACCGTGCTGTGGACCGCAGGCGTCGAGGCCGTGCCGTTCGCTCGGCACGTCGCCGAGGTACTCGGGGCGACATCGGACCGCTCAGGGCGGATCGCCGTCGAACCGGATCTGACGGTGCCCGGCCATCCCGAAGTGTTCGTCATCGGTGACCTCGTCGGCCGCGACAACCTGCCGGGGGTCGCCGAGAACGCCATGCAGGGCGGCTTGCACGCCGCAGCCTGTATCCGTCACGATCTCGCGGGTACGCCCCGTAAGCCGTACCGCTACCGCGACCTCGGTTCGGCCGCGTACATCAGCCGCGGACACGCCCTGCTGCAAGCCGGTCCCATCAAGCTCACCGGTTTCATCGGCTGGGTGGGCTGGGGGTTCGTCCACATCGCGTTCCTGACCGGCTTGCACAACCGCGTCAGCACGCTGGCGACCTGGTTCGCCGCCATCGCCCGCTCGAACCGGACCGACCGCACCTACCTGCTGGGCGCCACCACCAACATCAACCAGCCCTACACCTGGTCCGCTTGCGGTATCGCCCCTCCGGTCCAGCCGAAACCCCTCGAGGCCAAGGTGGACCCGGCCTAGCGGCTCGGCTTGCGTGCTGCCGACCGCGCGGTCGGCTGCATCCCGTGGGCCAGTCCGTTACCGGCGTTGATGCCCGCGACAAACTCGACCAGCAGTCGATACGCGCGGTGATGGGTCAGTCGTTGCCAGCGAGTTCGTGGTTTGTAGAACATGTCTCCAGCGTGGTCCTCCCGCTGACCGTTAAACAGTGGCACTGAGGCCATCGTTCGTTAACATAGTGACATGCATTCGGTGGCAATCCTGGCCTACGACGGAATGTCCGGATTCGAATCCGGTCTGGCGGCAGAGATTTTCGGCCTGACCGAGCTTTCCCAGTTGTTCTCCGCAGGCCTCCCTCGGCCCTGGTACACGGTGCAGCTGTGCTCCGAAGCGGCTGAGGTGCGAATGCTCGGCGGCGCGGTGGTGCGCACCTCGTACGGACTGGACGATCTGGCCCGTGCCGACACGGTGATCATTCCCAGCGTCGGTGACGTCAGGGCACAGACATCCCCCGAACTCGTCGAGGCCATCCGCACCGCACACGCCCGCAACGCTCGGTTGGTGTCGATCTGTTCGGGCGCGTTCGCCCTGGCTGACGCGGGAGTGCTCGACGGCCGGTCGGCCACCACGCACTGGATCTACGTCGACATGCTGCAGCAGCGGTATCCCGACATCGATGTCGATCCGGCGCCGCTCTACGTCGACGGCGGGAACGTGCTCACCAGCGCGGGATGTGCTGCAGGCCTTGACTTATGCCTGCACATCGTGCGATCCGACCATGGTGCCCGGATCGCCAATGACGTGGCCCGGCGGCTGGTCATCTCACCGCACCGCGCGGGTGGGCAGGCCCAGTACATCGATTCTCCGGTGCCCGAGCCGACCACCGACGGCCGGATCGCGGCGGGGATGGCGTGGGCACTGGCCAACCTCGATGCGCCGATCAGCCTCGACGAATTGGCTGCCCAGGCGTCGATGTCGCGCCGCAGTTATCTGCGCCGGTTCGCTGCGGCCACCGGAACCACACCGATCAAATGGCTTATCGAGCAACGAATACAGGCCAGCTTGGCGCTGCTGGAGTCGTCGTCGTTGTCCATCGAGCAGATCGCCACCCGGGTGGGCTTCGAATCGCCGGTGACCTTCCGTCACCATTTCGTCCGCGGGTTGCGCACCACGCCGAGCGAATACCGCAACTGCTTCACGCAGGTGTCCTAGCGAATATTGATGAGGCGAGCACCAAACACTAGTGTTCGTAGGTTGATTGGGTGTTGGCGTCCTGGAACATCTCAGACACGATCGGCCATGACCCGTCCGGCTGCCGCAGCAATACACGCAACGAATAGTTGTCGCGATCCATGGTGCCGCCGCCAACGACCCCCTGGCCCTTCACCAACAGGTGTGCTGACACCGCGACGACGTCGGGGGTCAACACCTTGAAACTGGTCTCCGGCGGGCCTGCGAGCTCCCCTCGGTTGAAATTTTCGTCCGCGAACAAGCCGCGCAAATAGTCCACAATGTCCTCGCGCCCCCGCTTGACGGTGCCGAACGCGTTCACCCAGTCGGCGTCGTCCGAATAGACCGTCAGCAGTGGCTCGGCGTCACGATCATCAAATGATTTCAGCAGCGTGAGCAACGTCAGGCCAATCGCCTCTTGGTCTGCCTGCGGCAGATCTGAGAAATCAGACATCGGGCGAGCTTACTCACGATCGCCCTGCTTTTGGTCAGGCTTCGCCCACCGCGTCTTTGCGTGCCCGCTTACCCCGGTAGAGGTCTTCGTCGGCCGCCGCGAACAGTGCATTGAACATGCGGGCGTCGGTGGGCCGGCCTACCGCCATTCCGGTGGTGACCCGCACTGAATGCCCCTCGCCCAGTTCGATTACCAGCGCTTGCGCCCGATCGTTCTGGCAACCGGGCAGCACGACGACGAATTCGTCGCCCCCGATCCGACCGATCACCGCTGAATCCGGCAGCAGGCTGCTCCACCGCTGGGCGAGGTGCACCAGAACACGATCGCCCGCTGCGTGACCGTCGTGGTCATTGACGGACTTGAAATCATCGACGTCGATGGCAAAGACCGCCACCGATTCGTCTTTCCGTTGTGCACGCGCCATGAGCTGGCCGACCTGCCAATCGACACCTGCACGGTTCCAGACCGATGTGAGGGGATCCCTAAGCGCGGCCTCGAGCAAGGTCGAATGCAGCACGCCGAATACTTCCACCGCGCCGTAGATGCACAGCGGGTAAAGGACCAGCCACAGCGGTGGTATATCCGCCGGTGCGATCAGCAGGCCGGCCCCGGCGGCTACGGAGATGCCAAGGGCTGCGGTACGCGCCGCCGTTGCACCGTGCCAGGTCCGGACAAAAACCGCCACGAACATCAACGGGATCAGCGACCACACCTGAGCTACGGGTCGGTCGTGGTAGAGCAACGCCGCTACCGGCGCTGCACATACACACAGCAGAGCCATCACGTAGCGCGTACCGCGCAGCGGATTTCCGGCAGCCAAACCCACTCCGACCAGGCTGAGCACCATCGCCGCCCACTCGCCCCTGGTCGATGCCAGCCCGAATGACCACACCACGGCCATTGCGTAGGTGGACAGCAGAACTGCCAGGTAGACGATCAGCATTCTTCTGCGCAGCGACTCACCGAAATTCGGCATCTGCTGATTGTCGTTGGTGGGCGGCCCCGCCACATATCGAGGACCGGTAGCATTCGTCGGCCATGGACAAGTCGGTCCAGGCTGCAATTCCAGTGGCGGCCCGAGTGAGCCGGTCAGACAATCGTTCTCGACGCTTCAGGGCCAGTTCTCGCCGCCGGTTAGAACGGTGTCGGGTCCTGGGCGTTGCGTGCGTTCGGCATTGATGCGCTGTTGGCGCTCTTGGCGGTCGCCGATGGTGTTGCTCCGACTACGCGCCGCGTAGCGGGTGCGGCGCAACGCCAACGGATCGAACACCGTCACCCAGGAGTCGATAGCCTCGATGAGCTTCTCGTGACTCAACGGCCCCGACGTGGTGTGGCTGTCGGCCAAGGCGGCATCCAATTGGGACCAGACGGCGTCGTCGTCGATGAAGTGGGCGAACCGCCAGTTGATGGTGCTGGCCATCTGGGCGGTGATCGCCCAGTCAAGGAACAGGGCGGGCGTTGGTTTTGGCCGGCCGGTCACACGCAGCAGGATCGCCGCCGCGACTTCGGCAGCGGCGCGGTCCCTCGGATCGGCCGGCCAATAGTTGCGCTCATCGTCGTCGTCCTGCCCGCAGCGCCGACGCGCCAACTCCGCAACCACCAAGGCGGCGTCATCCACCTCGGAAAGAGCGTCAGGCTCCGGCAACGATCCGCCGAAAATGTGTTCGAGTATTCAGGCACCCTGTGACAATTTTCGCCGGAAGCTCGCAGAACGGGTATGCCCGCAGCATGACGTTCATGGGAGTCCAGAAATCGGCTCGATCGGCACACGCATGAGGCGCGCGGACACAGGTGACCTGTGGTGGAAGAACGCCGTCTTCTACTGCGCCGATATCGAGACGTTCTATGACAGCGACGGCGACGGCTTCGGCGATCTACAGGGGATGACCGACCGCATTGAATACCTCTCCGACCTGGGCATCACGTGCCTGTGGCTGATGCCCTTCTACCCGACCGCCCGCAAGGACGACGGCTACGACATCACCGATTTCTTCGGAGTGGATCCGAAACTCGGGACGCACGGCGACTTCGTCGAACTGGTTCGGACGGCCAAGGCAAGCGGCATCCGGGTCATTATCGACTTCGTCATGAACCACACTTCGGACGCGCACCCGTGGTTCAAGGCCGCCCGACGCAGCAAGGACAACCCCTACCGCGACTACTACGTATGGAGCGCCACGGAACCGAAGTCGAGCCCGAAGGATGTCGTCTTCCCGGATCAGGAAGACAGCATCTGGGAGCTGGACCCGAAGACCAACGAGTGGTATCTGCACCACTTCTACAAGCACCAGCCCGACCTCAATATCGAGAATCCCAAAGTGCAGGAAGAGATTTCACGCACACTGGGTTTCTGGCTGGAACTCGGGGTATCAGGTTTCCGGGTGGACGCCGTTCCGTTCCTGTTCGCCAAGGACGGCGTGCCGGGCAAGCCGGACGGGTTCGATCCCTTTCAGTACCTCGGTGACGTCCGCAGCTTCGTCAACCGCCGAACCGGGGACGCCGTGCTGCTGGGCGAGGTGAACGTCGCCTACAAAGACCAGAAGAAGTTCTTCGGCGGCCCCGACGGCGACGGGCTGAACATGCAGTTCGATTTCATCGGCATGCAGAACATCTATCTCTCACTGGCTCGTGGCGACGCCCGCCCGATCACCAAGGCGCTGAAACAGCGACCGAACCTCGACATCACGAGTCAGTGGGCCAACTTCGTCCGCAACCATGACGAGCTCACCCTCGACAAGCTCAGCGACAGCGAGCGACAAGAGGTCTTCGACGCTTTCGGGCCCGATCCGGACATGCAGCTCTATGGTCGTGGACTGCGACGGCGGCTGCCCGCCATGCTGGGTGGTGACGTGCGCCGGATGAAAATGGCGTACTCGCTGGCCTTCTCCCTGCCGGGCACTCCGGTGCTCTTCTACGGCGAAGAGATCGGCATGGCCGAAAACCTCGATATCCCAGGCCGATTGGCTGTGCGCAGTCCGATGCAGTGGACCGGCGGAGTCAACGGCGGCTTTTCCACGGCACCGAAGCGTCAACTCACCCGTCCACTGCCCGACGGCCTCTACAGTCCCGAACGCGTCAACGCGGCCGGCCAGCGCCACGACCACGATTCGTTCTGGTGGTTCATGCGCAACCTGATCTACACGTACCGCCAGCAGCCGGAAACAGGCTGGTCGAAGATCGAGATCCTCCCCCAGCCCAAGAAGTCGGTGTTGGCCCACGTGTGCCGGGAGGAATCCGGCTGGGCCATGGTTGCCCTGCACAACTTCAGTGCCGACGCGGCCATCGTGCCGATCCAGCTCACCGACGTGCCGCCCGGGTCCAAACTCGTCGACCTGCTCCATGGGCTGACCGAGCATGACCTCGACGCGCAGGGCGGGATCGACATCGATCTCGAGCCTTACGGTTATCGCTGGTTACGCGTGGTGCGCCCGCAGGACGACCCGATCATCTGAGCTCACATAGCGCGTTTCGCGAGCGTCAGTTACGGGCATGCCGCTGACAAGAACCCAGATCGCTCACAACGAGCGCGGTGTGAGAGAAGTGGCGACATGACCCATCCTGAACATAGGCCTGCCGGTGAGGCGTCGATCGGCGAGCTGATCACCGATCTGTCGGCACAGACCTCCCGCCTGTTGCGCGACGAGATGCGGTTGGCGCAGAAGGAATTCGTCGATTCGGCCAAGCACGCCGGCTTGGGCGCCGGCCTGATCAGTGTGGCCGGCCTACTGGCTGTCTTCGGAGTGGCCAGCGTCGTGACCGCGGCGATCGGTGCGCTGTCACTGGTGCTACCGCTCTGGGCGGCCGCCTTGATCGTCGCGGCGATTCTGTTCGCCGCCGCAGGCATCGCCGGCCTGGTCAGCAAGAAGCAACTGGACCAGGCCTCTCCCACCCCGGAGAAGACCCTGGTGAACATCAAGGAAGACATCCACGCAGTGAAGGACGCCAGCCATGACCACTGACCACACCCCGCCTCCCGAGCCGGGCCCCGATGCCGGGATCGGCGACATTCAAGCGGATATCGAGCGGACGCGCGAGAGCCTGAGCGAGACCGTCGAGGCATTGGCGGCCAAGGCTGACGTCAAGGGGCGAGCCAAAGACAAGGTGGCCGAGACCAAACACGCGATCGCCGAGAAAGCGGTCGACACAAAGGAAGTCATCGTCGAGAAGGCTCAGGTCGCCCAGACCGCAGCGCGGGACGCGCTCACGGACAACACCGGCTCGGTCAAACCCACCGTGCCGATCGCGGCAGCCATTGCAGCAGCGGCTGTCGTCGTCATCGGCGTGGTGGTATGGCGCCGTCGCCGATGACGCTGGATCAGCAGCACGTCAAGGCGCGCCCCTCCCGACGAAGCCAGCTCCTGGTGGGGCTGACGGGCGTAGCCGCCGGTGTCCTGATCGGACGGCTCCAGCAGCCCAAACCACCTGTTGCTGTGACCGCAGGCCAAGGCGACTCCCCGCTTGCCACCGATCCGGGCCGCGATCTGGACGAGGCACCATCGCCCGATGATCCGGCGAAACCCGAGTCACCCACCGACCTCAGTAAGCCGTCGCTGCTGTACGTACTGCGCAAGACCGCAAGGGAATTCAGCACCGACCAGTGCACGGATCTGGCTGCGGCCCTGACCTACTACGCCGTGCTGTCACTGTTCCCGGCGTTGGTGGTCGTCGTATCCCTGCTCGGCGTGTTCGGCCAGGGCCAGCGCACCACCGAAGCCGTGTTGGAAATCGTCGGCGACGTCGGGCCGGCGTCGGCAGTCGACACGCTGCGCGCACCGATCCAGCAATTGGTCGAAGCACCCTCCGCCGGTTTCGCTCTGGTGGTCGGCATCCTCGGCGCGGTGTGGTCGGCTTCGGGATACATCGGCGCGTTCGGCAGAGCGATGAACAGGATGTACGAAGTCGAAGAAGGCCGGCCGGTCTGGAAATTGCGGCCGCTCCAGCTGGTGATCACACTGATCGGTCTCGCCTTGGCCGCAGCGGTGGCGTTCATGCTCGCAGTCAGTGGGCCACTGGCCTCCGCGGTCGGCCGGGCCATCGGGTTGGGCAGCGCCGCCGAGACGGTCTGGAACATCGCGCGGTGGCCGGTGATGCTGATCTTCGTGATCCTGGCGGTCGCCACCCTGTACTACGCGACACCGAACGTGCAGCAGCCGAAGTTCAAATGGATCAGCGTGGGCGCTGGCGTGGCAATCCTGATCTGGATCGTCGCGTCCGTCGGATTCGGTTTTTACGTAAGCAATTTCGGCAGTTACAACAAGACGTACGGCGCGCTGGCGGGTGTCATCGTGTTCCTGTTATGGCTGTGGATCACCAACCTGGCCTTGCTCTTCGGTGCGGAACTCGACGCCGAACTGGAGCGCGGTCGGCAGTTGCAGGCGGGCATCCCCGCCGAACGCGACCTGCAACTGCCCTTGCGCGACGACAGCGGCGTCGCGAAGAACGAGGCCAAAGAGCAGAAGGACATCGAAAGTGGCCGTGAACTACGCGAGACCCACGGCCGGGAAAGCTAGCTCTGCAGGGTCAGCACGGTGATGTCCGGCGGTGCCCCAATCCGGACCGGCGGACCCCAGAACCCGGCGCCGCGGGTGACATACAGCTGGGTATCGCCCACCGCGGACAGCCCGGCCAGGGACGGTTGTACGGCGCGGACGATGTAGTGGAACGGCCACATCTGCCCGCCGTGCGTGTGCCCGGACAGCTGTAGATCGACCCCACGGGCGGCGGCCTGCTCCACCTGAACCGGTTGATGGGCCAGCAGCACGGTCGGCCCGGACGGTGCCCGGCCGGCCAGCGCGCGGTCGAAATCCGGCGGGTCAGACTTCTTGGCACCCGACAGGTCGTTCACGCCGGCCAGAGTGAACGCTCCTGCGCCCCGGCGAATCGCGGTGTTTTCGTTGCGCAGTGGGTGCACACCGAATCGTTCCAGCTCCTCCAGCCACTCCAGCGTGTCGTCGACGAAGTATTCGTGGTTCCCGGTGACGAAGAATGACCCCTCCCGGGAAACCAAGTCCTGCAACGGCTCTGCGGCAGGCCCGAGCTGTTCGACCGTGCCGTCGACCAGGTCGCCCACGATGGCCACCAGGTCCGGTTCGGTCTCGTTGATCATCCGCACGATGCGTTCGGTATGCGCACGTCCCGACAGGGGGCCGAGGTGGATATCCGACACCACCGCGATTCGGAACCCGTCGAAGGAGGGCGCAAGCCGGGGCAACCGTACCGGCACCCGCAGCAGATCCGGCGGGCCGAGCGCGGTGGCCGCACCGAACCCGACGAGTCCCACCGATGCGGCACCGGCCGCCACCGCAGTCGTCCGGGCCAGGAACACCCGCCGGTTCACCGCAGCGCTGCTGACCTCGACATCGGCCGGCTTCGGTGTCACCCAGCGCCGCAACGCCAGCCGAACCGGCTCCAGCAGCAGCAGGATCAAGAACAGATAGACCACCACGGCGAACCAGAGGTAGCCCGGCCACGCGAACCACGTCGACTCGGTCGGGCCGATGACGCGCGGCAGGACCAGCGCCGCCACCAACAGCAACATCAGTGCGACGAGCGCGGCGGTGAGGAGCCGACGGGTGCGTCCCGGTGCGGTGGTGTCCTTGATCAACCGCTTCCACAGATAAAGATGCATCAGCCCGAGCAGCGCGCTCACGATCACGATGAACATGCGCGTCCTCTGCGGGTTGGCATCTGCCCAGCCTACGGAGCGGCGCGGTGTCTCCGCGGAGCTGCGGAGCGGGGCGGACGGTCCCGCATGTGGTCGCGGACGCGGCTCATCACGTCGCCGAGCGTGTGGACGTCCTCATCGGACAGCGCGCCGTACAACAGGTCGCGCACCACCTGGATATGGCCGGGCAACACCGTCGCGAGGCGGTCGCGGCCAGCGTCGGTGATATCGACGACGGTCGCCCGCTGGTCCTGGTTGCTGGCTGCGCGGGTGATCAGGCCCGCCTGCTCCAACAGCCCGGCCTGATGGGTGAGGCCGCTACGGCTGTAGACCACGCCGTCGGCCAGTTCGGTCATGGTCAGTGGCCGCTCGGCGTCGGACAGTTTGGCCAGGATCTCGAACTGCACGTAGCTCAGATCCCCCTCGGCCTGTAGCTGCTGCTGCACGGCGTATTGAAGCAGGCTGACCGCTTCGGTGAGCGCGAAGTAGGTGCGCATCTGGGCAGGTTTGAGGGACTCGGCCATTCCGTCAGCCTACGCGGGAATGCTTCGACGTCGAACTACGTTACACCGGGAGTAACTGCTTCAATATCGAAGCAACTAACCCGAGGAGAAGACCATGAAGGCTGCGACTTACCACCGTTACGGCGGCAGCGAGGTTCTGCAGTACGAAGACGTTCAGCAGCCGACACCGGGTGCCGGGCAGGTGCTGGTGAAGGTGGCAGCGACGTCGTTCAACCCGGTCGATGCCGGCATCCGCGGCGGCTATCTCGCCGAGGTGTACTCGATCACGTTCCCGCACGTGCCCGGGGTCGACGTCGCGGGCACGATCGTCGAAATCGGTGCCGGGGTGACCGGGTGGACCGTGGGCGACGCCGTCGTCGGGTTCCTCCCGATGGACGCCGACGGGGCGGCCGCCGAATACGTCGTCGCACCGGCCGAGGTCCTGACCACCGCGCCACGGACGGTGCCACTGAGCGATTCCGCTGCGCTACCGACCGTCGGCCTGACCGCGTGGCAAGCCTTGTTCGACATCGCCGATGTGCAGCCGGGGCAGACGGTCCTGATCAACGGGGCGGGCGGAGCAGTCGGGGGTTATGCGGTGCAACTGGCCAAGCAGGCCGGCGCCGTCGTCACCGCGACCGCAAAGCCGGCCAACGCCGACCGCCTGCGTCGCTATGGCGCCGACCACCTCATCGACTACCTCGACTACACAGCCCCGCTCGCCATTGCGGGCCAACCTTTCGATGTGGTGCTCAATCTGATCAGCACCCCAGAGGAGCAGACCGCGGCCCTCGCCGACGCGGTCGCCGACGGCGGATTCCTGGTCGGCACCATGACGTCCGGCCCGGAGAATCTCGGGCGGGGAGTGCGCGCACAACGGATCTTCGTGCACAGCGACACCGCGCAACTCGCCGACCTGGTCGACCGGGTCGATACCGGCCAACTGGAGATTGACGTCGCCGAGCGACGGTCGCTGGCCGATGTCGCCGCCGTGCACGACGCCTCCGACGCGGGTCGGCTGCCCGGCAAGACCATTCTGATTCCCACCGTTTAGCCGGCGGCGACCATCCCCCGGTGCATGATCCGGTCGCCCACGACGCCGTCGTGGTCGGCGCGGTGCAGGACGCAGCGGTTGTCCCACATCACCACATCGCCGGGGGACCAGGCGTGGTGGTAGATGTTGCCCGCCCGGGTGGAGTGCTCGAACAGATACGCGACGGTGTCTGCGACGAGTCGCGGCGCCATGTCGCTGACGTCGGCGCAGCGCTGTGGGGTGGAGAGGTAGAGGGCGGTGCGGCGAGACAGCGGGTGCACCCAGAAGATCGGATGCTCTGCTGCTGTCTCGTCGTCCTCGTCGAGATCCAGTCCGGTCACGACGTGCGTGATGGTCCGGCCTTGCAGTTGGTCGCGGACCCGGCCCGGCAGGGTCTCGTACGCGGTGTACTGGTTGGTGAACAGCGTGTGCCCACCGTGTTCGGGCACCTCCACCGCGCGTAGTGCGGTGTACGCCGGGGGATTTCGCACATAGCTGGTGTCGGTGTGGAAGGTGGAACGCGGTGGTGTCGCTCGCCCGACGTTGCTGATGACGTTGAGGTCGGGATGACCGGGCACCGGAGTCTCGCCGACGGTGAACATCAGCTGCCCGAAACTGCGCAGGAACCGGGTGAATTCGTCGTCGCCGATGTCCTGGTCGGGCAGCACCACCACACCGTGCTCGGCGAGGAGGTACCGCATATCGGACACGGTGCCTTCGTCCAGGGTATCCACCCGCAGACCGGTGACAGTGGCTCCGACGGGGGTCAGCGCGACGAGGTCAGGCACGGCGCGCTTTCGTTGTTCTTCAGTTCGGCCAGGGTCATCGCGAACAACTCGGTGACGTCGATCCCGATGGCAGCTGCCATCACGGCGATCACGCTGCCGGGCGCGTAGGAGCAGTACAGCCCCGCTTCGAGGAACCACGGGTTGCCGTCCGCGTCGATGCGGAAGTCGAAAAGGCTGTAGTGCCGACACCCCAGAGCGATATGGCAACGCCGCGCGGCCGCCCAGACCCGTTCGGTCAGCGGGTCGTCGACGTCGACGATCCACGCCCTGGTGGCCTCCTTGGCGACGAGGTACAGTTCGCCGTCGTCGGTGCGGGCGAGCTTGTCGTCACGACCCCGGATCGGTTTGGTCACCGGGTCCACCGCATACTCTTCGAGCGGCAGACAGATCAGTTCTCCGTCGCGAATAATGATGCCGCAGCGCACTTCTCGACCCAGCTCCACATAGGATTCGACCAGGGCCGAGTCGCTGTGCGCCCAGGCGAGCTCGACGGCCGCGGCGAACTGCGCCGGATCACGGGCCAGGGAAACACCTACCGAATTGTCTGCGTCGACCGGTTTGACGACCACCGGCAGCGGCAGCTGCGACCGGTCACCGCGGCGCAGCACCTCACCGGCCGGGACCGCCACCCCGGCGGCTGCGACGATCGCCCGGGCGTGGGCTTTGTCGGCCGCAATCGCCATCGCCTCCGGCGTGTTGCCGAGATAGGGAATGCCGAGCAGGTCGAACAGCGCGCGGTAGGCGGTCATGCCGGGCAGGCAGAACAGCTGCGGCACAACCACATCCACCTTGAGCATGCCGATGTACGTCAGTGCGTCCGGCAGCGCCATCGCCACGGCCTGGTTCAGCGCGCGGCCGTTCAGGCCGGCCGGAAATCGCCACAGCCCATCGGGGGCGATGTAGGCCAGGTGAACGTCATACCGGCCCGGATCGACAAGGGCGGCCAGGCAGGCACTCGCATACAACCGCGAGAGTTCCGCGTGGAAATCGTCGACAGGTGAGCCGATGAGGTGCAGCACCGAGATACGCGCCATCAATCGCCACCCGGTTCGACGAGCTTGCCGATATTGAAGTCGATCTTCGTCCAGCCACGGCGCTGCCGGAGATTGCCCACCAGCAGCGCTGGAATCTGCAGATGGTGAACCATCAAGTAGGGCAACGGATCCCACCAGGTGAAGATCGCATCCTTGCCACGCAGGATGGTCAGCAGCCGGTTGCGGCGGCCGGCCTTGGTCACCAGGCGCCAGATCTCGTGATAGATCCAGTATGTGGGGCGGGCGCCGGGAAGCGGCGTGATGACGAAGTGCTTGTCGTCGAGGTAGGCGGCGGCGACCTGGTGGTGGTCGTGGAACATGGTGATCGCCGAGTGGGTTCGCGGATTGCATTCGATGGCGTACACCTTGCCGTCGGCTGCCTCGATGAAATCGAAGGACATCTGCCCGGTGACGCCCAGCTCGGCGACGAACTTCTCTACCCAAGAACGGATCTCGGGTTTGTCGACCATCTGATAGTTGAGCTGCGACGCCGAGGATTCACAGCAGCCGTACACCTGCAGGCGGCCCATCCGGACGGTGCCGTGGGTGCAGTATTCCTGGCCGGCGATGAACTCCTGCAGGATCCATGGATCGTCTGCGGAGATCGACAGCGATCGGGCGTGGGCGGCATTGCGTTCGGGCGTCTCTGCCGAGAGCGGCGTGAGGTCCAGGCGGCCGACGGGGTTGTAGGCGATCCGCTTGAGGATGTAACGCCGTCCCGGCGGGAAGTCGAAATCCTCGATCTGCTGCGGGTCGGTGATCCTGCGCCAATCGGGCACACGCAAGCCCATTGCTGCTGCGGTACTGGAGAAGTCGGCCTTGTCGTCGAGCATCCGCACCGTCTCCGGATCGGCGTGCACCACGTCGCAGATACCGGCGAGGAGGTTACCGACATGCGCGTCGGGCTGGCTCGCCGCCGGACTGGAGACGGGCACCAGCACGTCGACACGCTCCCTGCGGACGATGTCCACTATCGCCTCGGCATAACCGGGCGCGGTTGGCTCGGGAACGCAGTGAAATGCCGAGACGGCGCGGGAGAACCGGTGGCCGGTGAACCGATACTTGGCGGATTCGACCAGCACCACCCGGTGCCCGTCGGCGTGAAACGACCTGGCCAACTGCAGCGCCTTGGTCATCTTGCCGCCGGTGATGAGGATCGTCCGCTGGAAATCGGTGGCCGGGCGCACCGTCGGCGCGGGCGACCGGCGGACCAGCGCCAGCGCCACCAAGGCGAGGTCGACCGGCAACGTGGCCAACAGCCCGGCCAGGGTGACCAGCGTCCTGCCCGCGTTGGCCTGTCGCGGCTCCGGCTGCGAAACGGCGGCGGGCGCTGCCTCGGCGTCCAAAAGCGCCGTCACTGCGGTTTCCGTCGGATCAGCGTGACGCCGTCGCGCAGCGGTATCAGTACCTGCTCGACCCGCGGGTCGTACGTCAGAGCGGCATTGAACCGGGCAATCGCGACACCGTTGGCCGGGATGTCGGCATCAGCACAATACGGCTGACCCTGCATCAAGGTGTTGTCGACGGCGATTACCGCTCTCGGCGAGAGCAATTCGCTGTCGAGGAGGAACTCGACATAGTCCAGATAGCCCGCCTTGTCGGCATCGATGAAGACCAGATCGAACTGTTCGCCGCGGGTCCTGCCGGCCAGCTGCCACAACGTCTCGATCGCGGGCCCGACCTTCACGGCGATCCGGTGGCCGACCGGCGATAGATCGAAACACTGCTGGGCGAACTGCGCCACCGACGGATCCACCTCGCAGGCCACCACGGAGCCGCCGTCGGGTAGCGCCTCGGCCATCGCGAGTGCGGAATATCCGGTGAACATACCGATCTCCAGTACCCGGTGGGCACCGCTGAGATGAACCAGGAATTTGAGCAGTTGACCTTCGACGTGCCCCGACAGCATCTCTTGTTCGAGCCCACTGGTCGGTTGCGCGTCCCAATCGAATTCCGCTGTCCTGCGCGCCAACTCGGCGAGCGCCGGAGATTCCGGGGTGGTGCACTGATCCAGGTACGGATCCAGGCCCGCCGCAAGATCGTGCACTCGTCGTACCTTGGCCAGCAGTGCCGGATCGATGTTCGAGTATTCGTCGAGCAACTCCCGGACTTCGGCCAGTTCTTTGGCAAGGATCGTCGTCGGTGTCACCGGGCGCGGCGCCGGTGGCGTCCTGCCCTTCACCGCCACGGCGCTACTCATGTGCGCCGACCGCAGTGGAGGCGGTGAACATGTCGACACCGTCGCCGCCACGCCCGTAATCCAGGCAGATCTTCTTGTGCAGTGTGAGGGTGTCGGCGAGTTCGTCGGTGGTGACGTCGTTGAGGAACAGGCACTGCCCGATCGGGGCCGGTACCGCCGCGCGCAGCATGCCGTCGCGGGTCTTGAGGATCGACGCGGTGGCATCGGTGAGCAGCTCCGGAGTGAGATGGTGGCTGTCCAGGGCGAGGCCCAGGTCACTCATCACGCCGAGGACCCGGTCACGGTCGGCGGTCGACAGGTGCCCGCGTTGTTCGGCGAGCGTGGTGGACAGGGCCATGTCGATGTTGATCGCGTGCCCGTGAAAGAACGGCGCCGGCGGCGTCAGCTCCAAGGTGGGGCTCCAGGTGTGGCCGAACGCGATCACACGATCGAGATCGATCTCGTGCAGGTTGGGCGCCTCCAACTCCAGCATGGTGGCGATGGCCTGATAAGTCAGCCGGTCGCCGATGGCACGGAGTTCAGCGGTGCCGTCGAGGTGTCCGAACCGGGTGCGCAGCAGGTCAGCGCCGTGGGCTTCGAGAAGTTCGAAGATCTCCGCATTTCCGACGACCGAGATCTTGATCAGCTCGGCCATGCCGTTGCGAACCTGATCCTCGGGCAAGGTCTTGAGGAAGGAGAAGTCCAGCAGCACCTTCTGCGACGCGTGGTACGCCCCGAGCCGGTTCTTGTGCTTGCCGTAGTTGACGGCGACCTTGATCGAGACACTGGCGTCGATCAATCCGATCAGCGTGGTGGGGATGCGGATGTAGGGCGTGTTGCGTCGGTAACTGGCACAGGCGAATCCCGCCACGTCGGTGGTCAAGCCACCACCGACCACCAGCACCGGCTCGGTACGCACCAGTCCGAAGGCGTCGAACTCACCGACGATCCGTTCGAAGGTCTCCAGCGACTTCGCGGTCTCCCTGATCTGTACCGGTACCACTGCCAGGGCGAGGTCGTGATGGTCAAAATAGGCCCGGATGGCCTCGCCGTACAGGTCGTACACAGTCTCGTCGATGACCATCAGCGCGCGACCGTAGGCGCGGTAGCTGTCAGCCAGTTCGGTGTTGTCCAACGCGAAGACGCCGTCGACGTACACCAGGTCGTACTCGATCTTCTCGTAGCCTTCGACGTGAAAGGCCTTGGGACTCATCGTTACTTGTGCCTGAAGATTGCTCATTGCGATTTCCTCGATGTCGGGTGGCTGGCGGCGGGGTTCAGGCGGGATGCTGGGCCGGGATGAGTCCCAGCACGTGACCGGCATCCAGGGCGTCGACCGACTCGGAAGCACTGGAGAAATCACCGCCACTGGTGTTCTGGTTGGGGAAGGCGATGCACCGCAAACCGGCGGCGACTGCGGCGGCGACTCCCCCGAGGTTGTCTTCGATGGCCAGCGCGGAGTTCGAACTCTCCCCCAACTGGTCGAGGGCGAACACGTAGGAGGCCGGATCGGGCTTCGGGTCCTGGACGGTTTCCCGGTTCACCACAATGTCGAAAGTGTCGTTGGTGATTTCGGGTTCGAGGCTGGTGAGCAACGCGTAGACGTTCTCCGGCGAGGTGGTCGTGACGAACCCGAGCTTGACGCCCTGGTCCTTGGCCTCCTTGATGGTCTCGACGACGCCGGGCCGGGCCTGCACGGCCGAGGTGCCGAGGATCTCCTGGAAGATCTGTGACTTCGTCCAGTGCACGGCGGCGGCGTCGACTTCCTCGCCGCGACTCTTGGCGTAGTCAGCGATCCGCTGCGCGCCGCCGTTGGAGTCGAGCATCGCTATGTAGTCGTCGCGCGACCAGTTCCAGTTGAGTCCGTGTGCTTCGAACGACTCGTTGAACGCGCGGCGCTGCAGTTCGGAAGTGTCGACCAGGGTGCTGATCGAACCGAAAAGGATGGCAGACATGGGGTTCCTTCTACTGGGCTGACTAGGGATGACCACGCCGACGGCGTGGCGTCGTGCGCTGGGATACCGAATCCCCAGTACACTACTGTTCTAAACGTTCAATAGTGACTGTATTTTCCAGTACTGACAGAAACGTCCATCAGCTAATTTCTCTCGAGCGGCTCAACCTAGGAAAGGCCAGGGCAGACGAGGTGAAGTGCACAGATGACGTCCGGACAGGGCTCTAGACCAGCCGAGACCGTGCAGGATGCGCGCGTGGCGCGGACCCGCAGCGACGTCGCGCGGGCGGCTCTCGAAGTGCTGACCCAGGAAGGTTCGGACGCGGTGACGCACGCCAAAATCGCCGAGGTCGCCGGGTATTCCAAGACCACGCTATATGCACACTGGCCTGCCCGCTTGGACTTGATCGCCGTGGCGCTCGACGGCATCGGCGAGATGCCGCACCACGAGCGCAGCGGGGATTTGCGCACCGACCTGATCGGTGAGTTGACGGTGTTTCGGCAGGCGGTCATCGAGATGCACCTGGACCGCTTGCTGGCCGGCATGGCCCAGTGGGCGTCGGCCGAGGAGATGCGCCTGATCCGAGACAAGATCAATTCGGACGGCCAGCGCCCGCTGCGGACGATGCTCGCCGAATCATTCGACGGCTATCAGCTGGAAGCGGCGGTGTCCATGCTCTCAGGTGTCGTCGCGTGCCCGTCGATCATGTTCGGCAAGCTGCCCGACGACGGCACCATCAGCGCCGCCGTCGACATCGTCCTGGCCAGTCGGCGGAACCGCTCCTAGGCCGCCCGGTCACCCGTCCTTGGCGCGCCTGGCGGTCACGCTGACGGTGACACCGTCGGCCACGCTGAGGGCGCCCAGCATCAACGAGTACGGCTTGATCCCGAACTCGGTCTGCCGGATCGCCGTTTCGCACGACACCGTCCACGCGTCGTCGAGGTCGGTGACCACCAGATCGATCGCCCATTCGCGGGCCTGCCCGTGGATCTCGAGATCGCCGACCAACCGGTAGCCATCGGCGGTCGGCTCAACGGTGTTGGCGCCGAACATGATTCGAGGATATCGCCGCACATCGAAGGACTTCAGCGCATTCGACCTGACGACCATCTTCTCCGGCGACGACAACCCCTTCACACCGCCGTCGCCCCGTACCACCTCGAGCGAGTCCACGTCTGCGGTGAAGTCGACGCCCACGGGCCGGTCATCTGACCAGGACACCGTGGCGCGCCAACTGTTGAGCACCAGGGTGAGACGGTGGCCGAGCTTGGCCGCCGCACCGCTGACCCCGGTCTGGATCAGCAGTTCGCCGTGCGACTGGTCGAAGACCGTCGGAGTGTCGGGCACTACCGCAACTGTGGAAGGACGTCGCGCTCCCAGGCGGCGAAGAAGCCGTCCATGTCCGGGCCGATCTGCTGGACGTAGACCTCGTCGATATCGGCATCCAGGTAGGACCGGACCTGCGCCGCATGCTTGTCGGGATCGTCGCCGCAGGCGATGCTGTCGGCGATGTCCTCGGGCTTGACCAGCGACGAAGCGTCCTCGAAATCCTTTGGCCGCGGCAGGATCTGCGCCAATTGACCGGCCAGTCCCTCGTTGGCCCAGAGCCGGTGAGCGGCATTGAGGCCGGCGGCGGCATCACGATCCCAACTGACCTTCGTACCGGCCTGAACGGGCTTGTCGCCGCCACCTGCGCCACGGAACGTCTTGACCAGTTCGGCGTCCGGCATCGCCAGGCAGTACCCGTCGCCGATGCGCCCGGCCAGTTCGGCGGACTGCGGGCCGAACCCCGATACGTAGATCGGCACCGGCTGGTCGGGCAGTGTGTAGATCCGCGCCTCCTGGACCTCATAGTGCAGGCCGTGGTGACTGATCTCCTTGCCGGTGTGCAGCAGGCGGATCACCTCGATCGCCTCTTCAAGCATCTCCAGGCGGACTCCGGCCGACGGCCACGGGTCACCCAGGATGTGTTCGTTGAGGGCCTCGCCGCTGCCGACACCGAAGACGAACCGGCCATCGAGCTGTACGGCGGCGGTGGCGGCAGCCTGGGCCTGGATCGCCGGATGCATCCGGATGGTGGGGCAGGTGACCGCGGTGGAGACCGGCAACGACGTCGCCTCCGACAGGGCGCCGATGACGCCCCAGACAAACGGACTGTTGCCCTGCTCGTCATTCCAGGGATGGAAATGATCGGATATCCACAGCCGGTCGAACCCGGCGGCCTCGGCCCGCTTTGCCTGATCCACCAGCTCTTTGGGGCCGAACTGCTCACAGGAGAGGAAGTAGCCGATGCTTTTCATGGCACCCGGTTACCCGATGTCTGGCCGATCAATCCGACGGAAACGGGCGCCCGTTTGTCCTCCCCGGATTCGCTGATGCCGATCTTGTGGTGCAGCCAGACCAGGGGCTTGGGGGCCCACCAGTTCCACCGGCCCAGCACATGCATGAATGCGGGCACCAGCACCATCCGCACCAGGGTGGCATCGACGAGCACCGCCAAGGTCAACCCCAGGCCGAACATCCGCATGAACGCCACCTGCGCGGCGATCAGCGCGGCGAACGAGATCGACATCACCAGCGCCGCGGCGGTGATCACCCGCCCGGTGCGGGCCAGCCCCAGCGCGACGCTCTCGTCATTGTCCGCGCGGGTCTGCCCGCTTGCCAGCCAGTATTCGCGGATCCGGGAGACCAGGAACACCTCGTAGTCCATCGACAACCCGAACGCGATGCAGAACAGCAGCACCGGCATGTTGGCCACCAGGGTGCCCGTCGAGGTGGTGCCGAGTGCACCGAGGTGGCCGTCCTGGAAGATCCACACCAGCGCGCCGAATGCCGCGGTCAGCGAAAGGATGTTCAGCACAAGCGCTTTCAGCGGTAACACCACGCTGCCGGTGAGCAGGAACAGCAGTGCAAAGGTGATCACGGCGATGATGCCCAGCACCAGCGGCAACCGGGACGTGATGGCATCGACGCTGTCGCGGTTGACCTGCGCGACGCCGGTCATGTCGACAGTGCGGCCACCTGGACCTGCCACGGCATGCAGATTGACCAGCTGGGCCTCCGAGGCGTCGGAGAACAACGGCGCGGTGCTCGCGACGGTTAGGAACGCACTGCCGTCGGCTGCACCCGTGGCCGCCGCAGGCGGCCCGGCCATCTTGCCGCCGACGAACGTGCCGGTGGGCGCCGCCACCAGGGAAACATCTGGCACCCTGGACAATTCGGCGGCATAGCGTTCGATATCGGCCTGCGCCAGCCCAACCGCGTCGGGGATCACCACGGTGACCGCGGTGTCGGTGCTGGCGGCGAACGACGTGCGCAGTTCGTTGCCGACTTCATACGCAGATGCCGACTGCGGCAGCACCCGGTCGTCGGGGTAACCCCACTTCACCCCCGCAAACGGCAGCCCGAGCAGGATCAGCAAGGTGACCACCACCAGACCGACCGGGACAGCCCGGCGCATCACGAATTTC
>JBEVHL010000204.1:0-21257 GCA_040511255.1 Mycobacterium sp.
CCTGGCCGTGCTGACCGCCGAGCAGTTGCGCCAGGCCGCGTTCCCGATCGGGGATTCGCCCAAGGCGCAGATTCGCGACGAGGCCGCACAGCGTGGTCTGGCAGTCGCGGACAAGCCGGACAGCCATGACATCTGCTTCATTCCGTCGGGTGATACCCGGGCATTCCTGGGTGCCAAGATCGGGGTGCGGCGCGGTGCGGTGGTGGATGCCGGCGGCGCCGTGCTCGCCGAACACGACGGCGTGCACGGATTTACGATCGGGCAGCGCAAGGGGCTCGGCATCGCCGGTCCCGGGCCGGACGGTCAGCCAAGGTACGTCACCGAGATCGACGCCGCGACGGGCACGGTGCGCGTGGGTTCGGCTGCGGATCTTGAGGTTTGGTCCCTGACGGGGCAACGACCGGTGTTCACTTCCGGGGTCGCCCCGACCGGCCCGCTGGACTGCGAGGTGCAGGTGCGTGCCCACGGCGGAATCGCGCCCGTCATCGCAGAATTGGTCGATGGTGAGCTGCGACTGCAGCTGCGCACGCCGCTGCGCGGTGTCGCGGCCGGCCAGACGATGGTGCTGTACCGGCCGGACGCGGTCGACGGTGACGAGGTGCTGGCCAGCGCCACCATCTCCGCTGCGTCCTAACTGCCCGGCAGTTTCACGGCGAGCACATCCACTTCGGTGATGGTCGGTGGCGTACTGAACAATTCGCCGTGGGTGTCCAGACCATCGCGGACCTTGCCGTGCAGATGCACCTGCCGGTCCGCCTCGGTGTCGAAGGTGTCGAAAATCCGAAAAGACGTCGGCCCGACCCGAAAGGCGTGCCAGGTCCGCGTGCCAGGCTCGGCGTCGACCAGCGACTTCGCCTGGACCAGAAACTCGACCACTTCGGCCACTTTGTCCGGATGTGCTTCGAGCGTGACCAGAAAACCCAACTGAGACAACAGTTTTCCCTTCTATCCGCCGAGGGTGAACGGGACGTCGTCCGGCGCGGCATGTCGTGCCGCCAGCAGTCCGCGGGCGGCGTCACCCAGCGGCACCCGTAACGGTAGCTCTGCGCTCTCCGCGGCGTCGGCGACTTCAGCGGCCACCTGCTCAGGGGTGATCATCCCTTCGTGGCCGACGCTGCCGGTCAACAGCGACGCGTAGGGGTCATCGGGCAGGCGGTAGGTCAGCACGTCATCCAAGGCGCCGGAGCTGACGGCGCCGGGTTCGAGCAGCGCGGCTTGAATGCCGAAGGGGCCCACTTCGATCGCCAGTGCTTCGATCAGAGCCTCCAGCGCCCACTTGGTCGAGGCGTACGCCGCGCCGGGCGGTAAGACGATGCGCCCGGCGACGCTCGACATGAACAGCAGGCGGCCGGATCCGCGTTCGCGCATCTGCGGCAACACGGCTTGGGCAACCCGGATCGCGCCGACGGTGTTCTGACTGAACACCCGCTCCAGCTCGGACAGCGGGATCGCCTCGACCGCGGCGTAGAAGATCACGCCTGCGTTGGAGATCAGGATGTCGATCTCACCGGCCGCCTTGATCGCGGCGGCCACGCTGGCGTCATCGGTGACATCGAGTGCCAGTCGCTGGTCGACGTCGATATCGTCGAGGGTGTGGGGATTTCGTGCCGTCGCCACCACCCGGTGTCCGCGGCTCACGAATTCTTTGGCAATCGCCCGCCCAATTCCCTTGGAGGCACCGGTAATCAGCACTGTGGACATCGTTGTCGTTCCTCTCGGTTGATAAGTTCAGATTCTGAACTCACTGGCTGTGGGCTACGCTAGCACAGTGAGTTCAACTGTTGAACCCGATGGGACGCAGCCGCGGATCTGCGCCATCGCCGATGCGCTGGCGGTCGTCGGCGACCGTTGGTCACTGCTCGCGCTGCGGGAGTTGTTCTTCGACGTCACCCGGTTCAACGACATCCAGGCCAATACGGGTGCGCCGCGAGCGAGCCTCGTCGCGCGTCTGCGAGACCTCGAGGCCGCCGGCCTGGTGGAACGTCGGCGCTACAGCGAGCACCCGCCTCGTGACGATTACGTCCTCACCGCGGCGGGCCGGGAGTTGGCACCGGTGCTCGGCGCTCTGCGGGTGTGGGGCGAGGCGCACGCGCCTCGGATCGAGAGCTAGGACGGGCCGGCCGGCATCCAGTCGATATCGGTGGGCGAAATTATTGTCCAAGTCATGTTCGATGGATCACATCGAGGCCGAACGGGCGCAGCCGCCGCAGTCGATTCAGCCAGGAACTTCTCTGGCCTGATGAAGCCCGGTGGCCAGGACCAGAACTGGCAGCACGATCCCCACCAGCAGCAATCCAGGTACATCGCCCGCCAGGTGACCCATGTGATGGTCGCCGCCGAAGGACTGCACCGCCATCACCGCGGCGTGCACGAAACTCGAACACGCGGCGAACCAGATCAGGCTGAGGTGGCGCTCCGGACGTCGTGCAGCGTTGAGCAGGAAAGCGCCCAACGTCAGGTACAGGCCGACGATCATCATGAAGTAGTCGGACTGATACGGGGGGCCGGGATGCCAGGCCCAGCCCGACGGCCACACCACGGCCAGCGGGTACAGCAGCACCATCACGGTGCCGAAGGCGACGAGTGCGACCTGCAGAAGTCGGTAGCTGGTGGAAGGTGCCATTGCGCGCTCCGAGAGGTGTGGTTGATCGTGCAGCCACGGTACTCAGCAGGGGCCTAACCAGGCACCCGGTCGAGAAGGTTGGTCATCACAATCGCCGGCACGGTCTCGGGGAACTCGCAGAACGTGACCTCGGCGAGCACGACGGACTTCAACTGATAGTCCCGGCCGCAGGTGCGCGCCGGTCGCAGCTGCATCGAGTCCGCGCCGGACGCCACGTAGCCGACCAACACCGGGCCCGCCGGGCCCTGCGCGCATGCGTTGGCGTTGGTCACCAGGTTGTCGAACGCCGCCCGAGCGGTCGGGGCATCGCGGTAGACGGCCGCACCCTGGGAGATCAGGCCGCCACCGGGTGGGTTCTGGTAGGTCGTCTTGTGGAAGTCCGCGAGGTCCGGACCGAAGGTCTGCGTCTCCTCGAAGACGAACTGGCACGGCGGCGGGACGTCCTTCGCCAGCAACTCGATGTCCACCGGGTACTTGCCGTCCATCGTCGGGATGACGTTCAGATACTGGCCGGCGCCGGTGATGGTGCGCATCCGCGGCAGATCCAGCATGAGGTCATCGACGTCGACGCCCAGTGCTGTCACCAGACCCGGCGTCTCCGACTGCGGGAACACCGCCAGGCCGGTCACCTGTTGGGTGCACCCGGCGATCAGCAACGCCATCGTGCAGCTCGCCGACACCCGCAGCGCACTGATGGCCATGACTCACACTAGGTGTCGTCAGCCTCCGTCGAATACGGTTGCCCGATGAGTGTTTTCGCATGACCACGTTCGCCACCGCCACCGGTATCGGTTCCTGGCCCGGAGAATCCGCCCGCGAGGCCGCTGAGATCGTCGTCGGAGAACTGGGCGGGACACTCGCGCACCTGGTCGAGCTGCCCGCCAGGGGAGTGGGTGCCGACATCATCGGGCGGGCCGGGGCGCTGCTGGTCGATATCGCCATCGACACCGTGCCGCGCGGATACCGCATCGTCGCGCGGCCGGGCCGGGTCGCGCGACGGGCGGCCAGCCTGCTCGACGAGGACATCGACGCACTGGAGGAGGCCTGGGAGATCGCGGGCCTTGGCGGCAGTCAACGGCCGGTCAAACTCCAGGCCGCCGGGCCGATCACCCTGGCGGCGCAGCTCGAGCTGCCCAACGGACATCGCGCCATCACCGACTCCGGTGCGGTGCGGGACCTGACCGCCTCACTGGCCGAGGGCGTCGCACTGCAGCGCGCCGAACTGGCCCGCCGCCTGTCCACCACGGTGGTCGTGCAGTTCGACGAGCCGCTGATCACGGCGGCGCTGTTGGGTCGGCTGACCGGGGTCACCAGTCTGTCACCGGTGCATCCCGTCGACGAATCCCTGGCCACCGAGCTGCTGGACATCTGCGTCGCGGCCGTCGGCGCCGAGGTCGCCATCCACAGCTGTGCGCCGGAGCTACCGTGGAAGATATTGCAGCGCAGCACAATCAGCGCAGTGTCGGTCGACGTCGCCACACTGAAACCGTCCGACCTGGACGGGATCGGCGAGTTCGTCGAAGGGGGCCGCACGGTACTGCTCGGCGTGGTGCCGACCACCGCGCCGCCCCAGCGTCCCGCAGTCGAGGAAGTCGCGGCGGCCGCAGCGGAGGTCACCGACCGACTCGGCTTTCCCCGCGCGGTGCTGGCCGACCGGATCGGTGTCACCCCGGCGTGCGGGTTGGCGGGTGCCACGGTGGCCTGGGCGCGCACGGCACTTGCGTTGGTGCACAAGACCGCCGATGCGTTCGCCGAGGACCCCGAAGCGGTCTAGAGGTATTGCGCAACCAAAAAGTTGCGTTTACTGTGGGTTCATGGATCGGATCGAGAAGCAGGTTCTCCTGAAGGCCTCGCTGGACCGGGTGTGGCGGGCAGTCAGTGATTCCCGCGAGTTCGGCACCTGGTTCGGCATGGCGATCGACGGGCCGTTCGTGGCAGGCACAGTGGTGTCCGCGGTGATCACGCCGACCACCGTCGACGATGACGTCGCCGCCCGGCAGCAGCCGCACGCGGGTCAACCCTCGCCGCTGCAGATCGTCGCGGTGGAACCCAAGCGGCGGTTGGCCTTTCGCTGGAACGCGCTACCCGGTAGTGACGGGACCACCCTGGTCGAGTTCACCCTGACCGAAACCGACGACGGCGTGCGGTTGGACATCGTCGAGTCCGGGTTCGATGCGCTACCCGACGACGTGCGCACATCGGTGTTCGACGGCAACAGCGAAGGCTGGAGCACTCAAACAAACCTGGTACGGAAGTATCTCGAGCTGGTCGACCAGGTGTGAGCACCCCAGTCGGGGCCGCACCGGTGTTCGACGCGCTGGGCGATCCCAACCGGCTGCGGATCGTCATCGGCCTGTGTGACACCGGGCCCAGGTCGACCTCGGACATCGCACAGGTCATCGCGATGAGCCGGCAGGCCACCACCAAACACCTGGCGCTGCTGGAGGCGGCCGGCCTGGTCGGCAGCAACAAGCAGGGCCGGGAGCGCATCTGGGCCGTGCAGCCCCAATCACTCAGTGCAGCAAGCGAATACCTGGTAGCGCTGTCCGATCGCTGGGACCGAGCAATCGAGCGGCTGCGCGCGTTGGTCGAGGATGAGCGTTAGACGCTGCGCAGATCCTTGCGCAAGATCTTTCCGGATGCCGATTTGGGCACCACGTCGATGAACTGCACCTGCCGCACCTTCTTGTACGGCGCGACGTTCTCGGCGACGAAGTCCATCACCTGCCGTTCGGACAGCTCGGCACCGGACTGCTTGACCACGAACGCCTTGGGAATCTCCTCACCGGATTCGGCATCCGTGACCCCAACCACCGCGGCATCGGCGATATCCGGATGGGTCAACAGCAGCGCTTCCAGCTCGGCGGGCGGCACCTGGTAGCCCTTGTACTTGATGAGTTCCTTGAGCCGGTCGACAATGTAGATGCAGCCGTCGCGGTCCACCGACGCCAGATCGCCGGTATGCAGAAACCCTTCGGCGTCAATGGTTTCCGCGGTGGCCGTGTCGTTGCCCAGGTAGCCCGCCATCACGTTGGGTCCGGAGAACCACAGCTCGCCCGCCGCGCTGAGCCCGGATTCGGGCAGGCCGATTTCGGCGCCGGTCTCCGGATCGACGATCTTGCTGACGGCGTTCGGCACGGTCCAGCCACACGAGTTCAACGGCGCCTCGATGCCCAGTGTCTGCAGGCCGCCGTCGAACGTCATGCAGTGACTGACCGGGCTGAGCTCGCTCATCCCGTAGCCCTGGACCATCCGACAGCCGATCCGCTTGGCCACCGCGTGGCCCAGTTCTTCGTCCAGCGGTGCCGCCCCGGACATGATGGTGCGCAACGACGACAGGTCGTAGTCATCGACCACGGGATGCTTGGCCAGGGCGATCGCCACCGGTGGTGCGATGTAACCGACTGTGCAGGAATGGTTCTGAATGGTCGACAGGAAAACCTTGAGATCGAACGACGGCATGATGACCAGCCGGGCCCGGGCGTGCAGCGCCGCGTTCAGCAACACCGTCATCCCATAGATATGGAAGAACGGCAGTACCGCGATCACCACGTCGTCGGCGGTGATGCCCTGCACGGGGCGGATCTGCGCGACGTTGGCAGCCAGATTGCGGTGGGTGAGCATCACCCCCTTGGGGTTTCCGGTGGTGCCGGAGCTGTACGGCAGCGCCGCCAGATGACTACCCGGATCGAAGGCGACGGTGGGAGCGTCGGCGCCGGAAGCGAGCAGGTCGTCGGCACTGGGATGGCCGTCGACGGCCTCACCGGCGCCGTCGAGGATGACCACCTCGGCCGGTGACAGGCCGGCATGCGCGGCACCTTCGATGGCTTGGCTGCGCAGCGCGCTGACGGTCAGCAGCATCTTGGCGTGGGCGTCGGTCAGCTGCTTGGCGATGTCCTTGGCGGTGAACAGCGCGTTGATCGTGGTGGCCGTCGCACCCGCGCGCAGGATGCCGTGGAATGCGACCGCGAACGTCGGGCTGTTGGGCGACAGCAGCCCCACCACATCGCCCACCCCGATACCGCGATCGGCAAGTGCGCCCGCGAAGGCGTCGATGCGCGTGACCAACTCGCGGTAGGTGGTCTGGTCGCCGGTGATCGCGTCGACCAGGGCCACCCGGTCGGCGTCCGCCTCGGTGAGATCTGCGAACAGATACTCATAGAGGTTGCTGTCAGGGATTTCGACGTCCGGGAAGGGGCTGGGGAAACTCATAGCGATCCGGTTACCTGTTCGTCGAGTTGTTTAAGCAGTTTCTTCGGGGCAATCAGTCGATACGACGCGTCAACGAGTTCGGCGACCTCACCCCAGTCGACTTTCGCGGCGGTGAAGTCCAGCCCCAGCCAGCCGTACGGCCCCAGATAGGCGGGGAAGAAGAACCGGGCGTCCTGCGCCAGCGCCGTGGCGTCGGTGTCGTCCACCTTGACCAACACCGCGTGCGGGAACGGCGTCATCTCACCGGGGACGACCCGCTTGGAGCTGCCGCCGTAGACGGCGAACATCTTGGGCGCACTGAACACCGGTCTGCCGTGCGAGATCTTCTCTGCCGCCCCGGGAAAGCCCAGCGCGATCCGCCGCAGTTCCGCCAGACCGAGATCGTCGTCGCGGAACATGATGGGGTGCGCCACGAATGAAGCCTAGCCAGGCGACGCTGCCGACCTGCACGATCCCACGGAGATCCGAGAAACCCGCACCGACGGTGCGGCCGCGGGTGTTCACTGAAAAGACAGTTGAGTACCGGCATCGAGGTGAGTCATGGCGTTGAGCGATCTGTCTGCCAAGGTTCCGCTGATCGGGATGACCATGGTGTTCGCGGCCATGGGCATCGTGGCTGTTACTGCCTATCTGCATGTCGGGTGGTACTCGATCGCGGGCTACGCCCTTGCCGCGATCGTCGCCGTCGTCGGCTTCGCCTTGACCTTCCGGGACCTCTCCGACACCCCGGACCCCAGGCCTGCGTCACGGCCGCCAGGGCCGGCAGGCGACGGCCCGGTGCACAACTGATCATCCGCAGCGTCGGGCTGTGCTGGGCAACATCGGGCTGTACTGACCACGGTGAGGAGTGCTCCGATGACGGCTAAGCCCATCGCAGCCGATTACGACACTTCGGCGTTCGACCAGGAGGACGAGGGCTATCACAAGGGTCTGAAACCGCGGCAGCTGCAGATGATTGCGATCGGCGGCGCGATCGGCACGGGACTCTTCCTCGGTGCGGGCGGCCGCCTGGCCAGTGCCGGGCCCGGGCTGTTCATCGTCTACGCGGTATGCGGTGTCTTCGTCTTCCTCATCCTGCGCGCCCTCGGTGAGCTGGTGCTGCACCGGCCGTCGTCGGGGTCGTTCGTGTCGTACGCGCGCGAGTTCCTCGGCGAGAAAGCGGCCTACGTCGCGGGCTGGATGTACTTCCTGAACTGGGCGATGACGGCCATTGTCGACTCGACGGCGATCGCCACCTACTTCCATTTCTGGTCGGCGTTCAACGCCGTGCCGCAGTGGCTGATCGCCTTGATCGCCCTTGGCATCGTGCTGGCACTGAACCTGATCTCGGTGACACTGTTCGGTGAGTTGGAGTTCTGGGCGGCGCTGATCAAGGTGATCGCGCTGGTGACGTTCCTGGTGGTCGGCACGGTGTTCCTGGCCGGGCGCTACAAGGTCGACGGCCAGTCCACCGGGTTCAGTGTCATCTCCGACACCGGCGGGCTGTTCCCGTCCGGCATCCTGCCGCTGGTGATCGTCACCTCCGGTGTCGTCTTCGCTTATGCCGCAGTCGAACTGGTCGGCACCGCAGCTGGTGAGACGGCCCATCCGGACAAGATCATGCCGCGGGCCATCAACTCGGTGATCGCCCGGATCGCCCTGTTCTACGTCGGCTCACTGTTCCTGCTCGGACTGCTGCTGCCCTACACCGCGTACAAGGCGGGGGAGAGCCCGTTCGTCACCTTCTTCTCCAAGATCGGTTTCGAGGGTGCCGGCACCATCATGAACATTGTCGTGCTCACCGCCGCATTCTCCAGCCTCAACGCGGGGCTGTACTCGACCGGTCGCATCCTGCGGTCGATGGCGATGAACGGTAGCGCGCCCAAGTTCACCGGGCGGATGTCGAAAAACGGTGTGCCGTATGGCGGTATCTTCCTGACCGCCTTCATCGGGTTGTTCGGTGTGATCCTCAACGGCGTCGTGCCCGGGCAGGCATTCGAGATCGTCCTCAACATGGCTGCGCTGGGCATCATCGCCTCGTGGGGCACCATCGTGATCTGCCAGATCCAGCTGTTCCGCTGGTCGAAACGCGGCATCTTGAATCGGCCCTCGTTCCGGCTGTGGGGTTCGCCCTACACCGGCTACCTCACCCTGGCGTTCCTGCTGGCAGTGCTGGTGCTGATGGCGTTCGACCGTCCGATCGGCACGTGGACGGTCGCCACCCTGGTCGTCATCGTCCCGGCTCTGGTCGTCGGCTGGTTCGCGGTGCGGGGCCGGGTGCTGGAGGTGGCGCAGGAACGGATCGGCTTCACGGGCCAGTTCCCGGTGGTGGCGAACCGGCCGCTCCCTGATCGCGACAAGCTCGAGCCGGACAAGCCCGACGACGACAAGAAGGAATGAGCGTCGGTAGTGTCGGCCCGCTTCGATAACCTGCGTGGGTGAGCTCAGCGGAGATCGACCCAGTAGCGCCCGACGTCCGCAGGCAATGGCAGGAACTGGCCGACGAAGTACGCGGACACCAGTTCCGCTACTACGTGCGCGACGCCCCGGTGATCTCCGACGGCGAGTTCGACACCCTGCTCGGCCAACTGACCGCGTTGGAAGAAGAACACCCCGAGCTGCGCACGCCCGATTCGCCGACGCAGCTGGTCGGCGGCGCCGGGTTCGCAACGGATTTCACCTCCGCCGATCACCTCGAACGGATGCTGTCCCTGGACAACGTCTTCAACCCCGAAGAGCTCGCGGCCTGGGCCATTCGCACCCGCACCGAGATCGGCGATGACGCTCACTACCTCTGCGAACTCAAAATCGACGGTGTTGCACTGGCACTGGTCTACCGCGACGGGCGCCTCGAGCGGGCCGCCACCCGCGGCGACGGTCGCACCGGTGAGGACGTCACGCTCAACGCGCGCACCATCGACGACATCCCGGAACGGCTGACCGGCACCGACGACTACCCGGTGCCCGCCGTGCTGGAGGTCCGCGGGGAGGTGTTCTTCCGGCTCGTCGACTTCGCCGCGCTCAACGCCAGCCTGGTCGAGGACGGCAAGGCGCCGTTCGCCAACCCCCGCAACAGCGCGGCCGGGTCGTTGCGGCAGAAGAACCCCGCGGTCACCGCGCGTCGCAAGCTCCGGATGATCTGCCACGGGCTGGGGCACGCCGAAGGGTTCAGCCCGGCGACGCTGCACGACGCCTATCTGGCGCTCAAGGCCTGGGGGCTGCCGGTCTCCGACCACACCCTGCGGGTGCAGGGCATCGACGCCGCGCAAGACCGGGTCGTCTACTGGGGCGAGCACCGCCACGATGTCGAGCACGAAATCGACGGCGTGGTGATCAAGGTCGACGAGGTTTCACTGCAGCGCCGCCTCGGCGCCACGTCCCGGGCGCCGCGCTGGGCCATCGCCTACAAATATCCGCCCGAGGAAGCCACCACCAAACTGCTCGACATCCGGGTCAACGTCGGGCGCACCGGCCGGGTGACGCCGTTCGCCTATATGGAGCCGGTGAAAGTGGCGGGGTCGACGGTCGGGCTGGCCACCCTGCACAACGCCTCGGAGGTCAAACGCAAGGGCGTGCTGATCGGGGACACCGTCGTCATCCGCAAGGCGGGCGACGTCATCCCCGAGGTGCTCGGCCCGGTGGTCGATCTGCGTGACGGATCTGAACGCGAATTCGTCATGCCCACAACATGTCCCGAGTGCGGCACCACCCTGGCCCCGGCCAAGGAGGGCGACGCCGACATCCGGTGTCCGAATTCTCGGACCTGCCCGGCGCAGTTGCGGGAGCGGGTGTTCCACGTCGCCGGCCGCGGGGCGTTCGATATCGAAGGCCTGGGCTATGAGGCGGGGATCGCCCTGCTGCAGGCGCAGGTGATCACCGACGAAGGCGACCTGTTCAGCCTCACCGAGGACGACCTGCTGCGCACCGAGCTGTTCACCACCAAGGCCGGCGGGTTGTCGGCGAACGGCAAACGGCTGCTGGCCAATCTGGGCCGGGCGAAATCGCAGGCGCTGTGGCGCGTGCTGGTCGCGCTGTCCATCCGCCACGTTGGGCCTACCGCGGCCAGGGTGTTGGCCGGTGAATTCGGCAGCCTGGACGCCATCACCGCGGCGTCCGAGGAGCAGCTCGCCGCGGTCGAGGGCGTCGGGCCCACCATCGCGGCCGCCGTGGTCGAGTGGTTCACCGTCGACTGGCACCGCTCGATCGTCGACAAGTGGCAGGCCGCAGGTGTGCGGATGGCCGACGAGCGCGACACCAGCATCGACCGCAATCTGGAAGGGCTGTCCATCGTGGTGACCGGCTCGCTGCCGGGCTTTTCCCGCGACGAGGCCAAGGAAGCCATCCTGGCCCGCGGCGGCAAAGCGGCCGGTTCGGTGTCGAAGAAGACCGCCTACGTGGTGGCCGGCGACGCCCCGGGGTCGAAATACGACAAGGCGGTTGAGCTCGGCGTGCCGATCCTCGACGAGGACGGTTTCCG
This sequence comes from Mycobacterium sp., assembly GCA_040511255.1. Taxonomy (GTDB): domain Bacteria; phylum Actinomycetota; class Actinomycetes; order Mycobacteriales; family Mycobacteriaceae; genus Mycobacterium. The sequence goes on from JBEVHL010000204.1 coordinate 11,292, forward strand.
GAAACTGTTGGCCGACGGACCCGACGTACCGGCACCGGAGGTCGCCGCACCGGACCAGGAACCGGGCTAGCGCAGGATGGTCGCCAGAATTCCGGCCAGGTAGCCCAGCCGGGCCACCTCCGACGGCCGGAAGTCGGGGCCGCCCGGCCTGCCGAGCATGACGGCGGTATGCGGATCGGTCAGGGGAGCCACTGCCAGCGTGGTGTCCATATCGCGCCAGACCTGCGGCACCCACTGGGCCGTCGCGTCGAGTTCGACGGCGTGGTCCAGCGGCAGCCAGGGGGCGGATTTGGCCTGCGTCTCCGGCGAGCCGTGACTGCCGACGATGAGTTCCAGCACCGTGTCGTTCAGGCCGACCACCGTGCACCAGCCGACCCGCAGTACCCGAGGCGCCTCATCGGCCAGGACCTGCAATTTCGCCAGCCTGCCGGTGGCTGCGGCGATGTGGTCGATCAGCTCCAGCTCTCGGTGGGCCTCCAGCAGACCGGTGTGCGGACGGATGCTGTCGACCCGTACCCCGGTCAGCTTCTCGGCGGCCGTGATGATCAGGTCCGGCATCGAACCGTGGGGCAGATCGACCACCAGATCGTCGATGGCGTAGCCCGACGTCCGCTCCACGACGTCCAGCGACAGGATGTCAGCGCCCACCGACCCGAGCGCCACGGCGAGAGACCCGAGGCTGCCCGGTCGATCGTCCAGCTGGACCCGCAGCAGATACGAAGGCACGCGCACACTGTCGCACAGCGGGTGGTCGCGAGCACTCCGGGCTGATGGGCCCCGGTGCTGCAGGTACTACAGTTGGCGCTCGTGTCGCAGATCTCCCGAGACGATGTGGCCCATCTGGCCCGCCTGGCCCGACTGGCGCTGACCGATAACGAGCTGGACAGTTTCTCCGGCCAGCTCGATGCCATCCTCCAATACGTCAGCCAGGTGCAGGCCGTCGACGTCACCGACGTCGCACCGACCGGTAACCCGCTGTCTGTCGTCAACGTCACCCGACCCGACGTCGTCGAAACCTGCCTGAGCCAGGAACAGGCGCTCGCGGAGGCGCCTCGCGCCGTCGAGGGTCGCTTCGGGGTTCCGCAGATTTTGGGGGAGAGCCAGTGACCACCGATCTGGTGCGGCTCGACGCGGCCGAGTTGGCCACCCGCATCGCCGCCAAAGAGGTGTCCTCGGCCGAGGTCACCCAGGCCCATCTGGATCAGATCGCGGCAACCGACGGCGACTACCACGCGTTTCTGCACGTCGCCGGCGAACAAGCCCTGGCCGCCGCCGCGAAGGTCGACGCCACCATCGCCGCCGGCGAGGCGCTGCCGTCCGCGCTGGCCGGGGTTCCGTTGGCACTCAAAGACGTCTTCACCACCACCGATATGCCCACCACCTGCGGGTCCAAGATCCTGGAAGGGTGGACGTCGCCGTACGACGCGACGGTCACCGTGCGGCTGCGGGCCGCAGGCATCCCGATCCTGGGCAAGACCAACATGGATGAGTTCGCAATGGGCAGCTCCACGGAGAACTCGGCGTTCGGCCCCACCCGCAACCCGTGGAACACCGACCGCGTCCCCGGCGGTTCCGGCGGCGGCAGCGCAGCCGCGCTCGCCGCATTCCAGGCGCCACTGGCCATCGGCAGCGATACCGGCGGCTCGATCCGCCAGCCCGCGGCGCTGACCGCGACCGTGGGCGTCAAACCGACCTACGGCACGGTGTCGCGGTATGGCCTGGTCGCCTGCGCTTCGTCGCTGGATCAGGGCGGCCCATGCGCGCGCACGGTGCTCGACACCGCATTGCTGCACCAGGTCATCGCAGGTCACGACCCCAGGGACTCGACGTCGGTGGACGCCGCGGTGCCCGATATCGTGGCGGCCGCCAAAGCCGGCGCCACCGGGGACCTCAAGGGTGTCCGGGTCGGTGTGGTCAAGCAGCTGCGCAGCGGCGAGGGCTATCAGCCCGGCGTGCTGGAGTCGTTCAATGCCGCCGTCGACCAGCTGCAGGCGCTCGGTGCCGAGGTCAGCGAGGTCGACTGCCCGCACTTCGACTATTCGATGGCCGCCTACTATCTGATCCTGCCGTCGGAGGTGTCGAGCAATCTGGCCCGCTTCGACGCGATGCGCTACGGCCTGCGGGTCGGCGACGACGGCACGCACAGCGCCGAAGAAGTGATGGCGCTGACTCGCGCTGCCGGGTTCGGACCCGAGGTCAAACGCCGCATCATGATCGGCACCTACGCGCTGTCGGCCGGCTATTACGACGCCTACTACAACCAGGCGCAGAAGGTTCGCACGCTGATCGCCCACGACCTCGACGAGGCCTATAAGAAGGTGGACGTGCTGGTCTCGCCGGCCACGCCGACGACGGCGTTCCGCCTCGGGGAGAAGGTCGACGATCCGCTGGCCATGTACCTGTTCGACCTGTGCACGCTGCCGCTGAACCTGGCCGGGCACTGCGGGATGTCGGTTCCGTCGGGGCTGGCCTCGGACGACAACCTGCCGGTGGGACTGCAGATCATGGCGCCCGCACTGGCCGATGATCGGCTGTACCGGGTCGGCGCCGCCTACGAGGCAGCCCGCGGCGCGCTGCCAACAGCGCTCTAACAGAGGAAGATAGGCCCATGCGCATCGGAGTTCTCACCGGAGGCGGTGACTGTCCTGGGCTGAATGCGGTGATCCGGGCGGTGGTGCGGACCTGCGACGCCCGGTACGGCTCATCAGTGGTCGGATTTCTCGACGGTTGGCGCGGACTCCTGGAGGATCGCCGCGTCCAGCTGAAAAACGACGACCGCAATGACCGGTTGCTCGCCAAGGGCGGCACCATGCTGGGCACCGCGCGGGTCAACCCGGACAAACTGCGGGCCGGGCTGGACCAGATCAAGCAGACCCTGGAAGACAACGGCATCGACGTGCTGATCCCGATCGGCGGCGAAGGCACGCTGACCGCGGCGCACTGGCTGTCCGAAGAGAACGTGCCGGTGGTCGGGGTGCCGAAGACCATCGACAACGACATCGATTGCACCGACGTCACTTTCGGCTTCGACACCGCACTGACCGTGGCAACCGAAGCGATCGACCGCCTGCACAGCACCGCCGAATCCCACCAGCGCGTGATGCTGGTCGAGGTGATGGGTCGGCACGCCGGCTGGATCGCGCTCAGCGCGGGCATGGCATCCGGCGCGCACATGACCCTCATCCCCGAGCAGCCGTTCGACGTCGAGGAAGTGTGCCGACTGGTCAAGGCGCGCTTCCAGCGGGGCGACTCGCATTTCATCTGTGTGGTGGCCGAAGGCGCCAAACCCGCGACGGGTTCGATGCAGCTGCGCGACGGCGGCATCGACGAGTTCGGGCACCAGAAGTTCACCGGCGTGGCCCACCAGTTGGGCGTCGAGATCGAAAAGCGGATGAAGAAAGAGGTCCGCACCACGGTGCTCGGGCACGTCCAGCGCGGTGGCACACCCACTCCGTACGACCGGGTGCTGGCCACCCGCTTCGGGGTGAACGCCGCCGACGCTGCCCATGCGGGTGAGTACGGGATGATGGTGTCGCTGCGGGGTCAGGAGATCGGCCGGGTGCCGCTGGCCGACGCGGTCAAGCAGTTGAAGCTGGTGCCGCAGAGCCGGTACGACGACGCGGCGGCGTTTTTCGGCTGAGCTGTTCGACGACGATGCGGCGAGGGACGAGCCGAGGAGGAGTCGGACCATGGAGCGCGCCAACTAAGATCGTCGTATGACTCTTGCCACCCAGGCTGAACTGCTCGACTACGACGAGGTCGTCGCTCGCTACGATCCCGTCCTCGGCCTCGAAGTGCACGTCGAGCTCAATACCAACACCAAGATGTTCTGCAGTTGCAGCACCGAGTTCGGCGCTGAACCCAATACGCAGGTCTGCCCGGTGTGCCTGGCCCTGCCCGGCGCTCTGCCGACGCTCAACGAGAAGGCCGTCGAATCGGCCATCCGCATCGGGCTGGCACTGAACTGCGAGATCGTGCCGTGGTGCCGGTTCGCCCGCAAGAACTACTTCTATCCCGATATGCCGAAGAACTATCAGATCTCCCAGTACGACGAGCCCATCGCGATCAACGGCTATCTGGATGTGCCGCTGGACGACGGCACCACGTGGCGGGTGGAGATCGAACGCGCCCACATGGAAGAGGACACCGGCAAGTCGTTGCACGTCGGCGGTGAAACCGGCCGCATCGAAGGCGCCACCGAGTCGCTGCTGGATTACAACCGGGCCGGGGTGCCGCTGATCGAGATCGTCACCAGGACCATCGAAGAGACCGGGGAACGCGCGCCGGAGATCGCCAGGGCCTATGTCACGGCGCTGCGGGATCTGTTGCGCTCGCTGGGGGTTTCCGATGTGCGGATGGACCAGGGCTCGATGCGGTGCGACTCGAACGTCTCGCTGAAGCTCAAGGGCGTCACCGAACTCGGCACCCGTACCGAGACCAAGAACGTCAACTCGTTGCGCAGCGTCGAGGTGGCCGTCCGCTACGAGATGCGCCGCCAGGCAGCGATTCTGGAGGCCGGTGGCAGCATCACCCAGGAGACCCGGCACTTCAACGAAGACGGATACACCACCGCCGGTCGCGCCAAGGAAACCGCGGCGGACTACCGGTACTTCCCCGAGCCCGACCTGGAACCCGTCGCGCCCAGCCGCGAACTGGTCGAACAGTTGCGCCAGACCATCCCCGAGCTGCCGTGGTTGGTGCGCAACAGGATTCAACAGGACTGGGGCCTGTCGGATGAGGTGATGCGGGACCTCGTCAACAACGGTGCGCTCGATCTGGTGGCGGCCACCGTCGCCCAGGGTGCGCCCAGCGAGGCAGCACGGGCCTGGTGGGGAAACTTCCTGGTGCAGAAGGCCAACGAGCTAGGTGTCGAACTCGACGCGCTGGCCATCACGCCCACCCAGGTGGCCGCCGTGATCGCCTTGGTCGACGAGGGCAAACTGTCGAACAAGTTGGCGCGGCAAGTCATCGAAGGAGTGCTCGCCGGCGAGGGTGAACCCGAGCAGGTGATGACCACGCGAGGGCTGGCCGTCGTCCGCGACGACTCTCTGATCCAGACCGCCGTCGACGACGCGTTGGCGGCCAATCCCGATGTGGCAGAGAAGATTCGGGGCGGCAAGGTGGCTGCGGCAGGTGCGATCGTCGGGGCCGTGATGAAGGCCACCAAGGGTCAGGCCGACGCCGCCCGGGTGCGCGAACTGGTGCTCGCCGCCTGCAGCTAGCCGGGCTCAGGCCGCGCCGACTGTGACGCTCACGACGCTCGAGCCGGCTCGGGCGTCGTGAACATCACACTCGCGTAGGGCGTTAGGTGTTGTCGGCGTTGCTGCGCGGGAAGCCGCCGCCCTGCGGGAACAGTGGGAACACCACGTCATCGAGCTTGTCGGCGTCGCCTGCGGTCTTGTTCACCGTTGCGCCCCAGACGTTTCCGTCGGGGGACAGCTGTAGCGCCCAGGCGTGCCCGTGCTGATCCTGGCGCAGCACCTCCGGATCACCGGTGACCGCACCCGTCGCGGGGGCCAGGCGCACCGCGACGGTCTGCTTGGTGTTCACCAGGTTCACCAGGATCGTGCCGTCCAGGGCGGCGCAGCCGGCCACCCCTGGCTTGTCCGGCCACGTCCACACCGTGGAGACCTTCGAGTCCGGTGCGATGCGCTGCAACCGGTCTGCGGTCGGCGTGCGATCGGTGACGTACAGGGAATTGTCCGTCGGATCGATACACATACCGCCCGCCCCACCCATCCCGCTCAGTGCCGTGGTGGTGGGCGCCTGGTCCACCGTGGTCGGTTGTTCGATGCGAAGCACCTTGCCCGCCAGCGACGCCGGGTCGGCCGCCAGCGCCGGGTTGCCTGCGTCGCCGGTCTGCACCACCAGGGTGGTGGGGCTGGTGAAGATCAGCGACCCGGCGTTGCCCGTCGCACCCTTCGGGATGCCGGTGAGGATCTCCTTGGGGATGTCGTCGTCGGCGATGCGGATCACCCGGTTGTCGCTGGCGGTGCTGATATAGGCGTACATCAGCCGGTCCTGCTGGTAGGTGGGGGACAACACGATGTCCAGCAGTCCGCCGTCACCGGAACTGTCGACCGAGATCGTGGTCTTCACCTTGGGTTCGGCGCTGACCGAGATCTCCTTCACCGCACCGGTGGTGCGTTCGGCGACCAACGCGGTCTTGCTGTCCGGACCCATGATGAGTCCGCTGGTGCTCTCCAGGCAGCCCTGCATGACGCCGGGCGCCGGGCACTGCTTGGGAAACGGCGTGGGCGGAAGCGGTGGCGGCGGAGGCGGTGTCGACGGTGGCGGCGGCCCGCCTTCGGGCTCGGTGGTGAAGGGTTGAGACTGGGCGTCATCGAAGCGCGCACAGCCCGAAAGAGGCAGGGCGACCACGAGTACCGCACACAGTGCGGCTCGCACACCCTGGACCGGCCAGCGCATCAGCATGCCAGCCAGGTTACGGATCGCGCGACGGTGCGCGCCACGGACCGTGGGCCGCGCAAGCTTGCGGGGAGGTCACAGGCAGGTCACAACACGTATCGCCGCACCATATTGCAGGCGAAAAGCGCCGTTCAAATCCCCAATTCGCAAGAAGTTGCACTTACCCTGACAAACGTGACGAGTCCTTCGAATGACCCACTCTGGCAGCGGCCAGGCGATGCGTCCTCTGGAGCCGGTGGTTCTCGGCCGGCGTCGGCAAGCCTTGTTGACCCTGAAGATGACATGCCGTCGGCCGGCTATGGCGGCGACTTCGAAACCACCACCATCACCAACTACGGCTCGACCTACGGCACGGCCGGTTCCACCGGTCCGTCGTCGAGCGCGGGTTACGGGCTGTTGCATGACCCGGAGCCGTTGCCGTACGTCCAGCCGCAGTCGATGCGGCCGATGATCGGTCCGACCGAGATCGAGGCCGAGGACTACGACCGCGCCCGGCATGCGGGACGTCGTGGCACGCAGGACCTCGGACTGTTCCTACTTCGCGTCGGGTTCGGCGCGTTGCTGGTGGCGCACGGCCTGCAGAAGATCTTCGGCTGGTGGGGCGGCCAGGGCGTGGCCGGTTTCCGGGACTCGCTGGAAGCGCTGGGTTATCAGCACGCCGAGATCTTGACCTATGCCGCTGCGGGCGCCGAGATCGTCGCCGGCGTGCTGCTGGTGCTCGGGTTGTTCACCCCGTTGGCCGCCGCGGTGGCGCTGGCTTACTTGATCAACGCGCTGCTGGCCGGGATCGCCACCCAGGACCGGCCCGGCGAGGTCGCGTTCTTCCTGCCTGCGGGCCACGAGTTCGTCATCTCGCTGATCGTCGTCGCGGCGGCGATCATCCTGATCGGGCCGGGCAGGTATGGATTCGACGCAGGGCGCGGCTGGGCCCGACGGCCGTTCATCGGTTCGTTCGTGGCACTGCTGGTGGGCATCGGCGGCGGCATCGCGATCTGGGTGCTGCTCAACGGCGCCAACCCGCTGGCCTAGCTGTAGGGGTTGGGCACCCGACCGGCACTGACCTCGGTGAGCAGCGGGAGCGTCGCGAACGTCACCGCGGGTAACCGAAGCTCACTACCGTCCTTGAGCTGGGCACGGGCCCAGGTGGACTTGACGAACTTCAGCCCGTCGATCTCGTCCCAGCTGACCGTCCTGCTGCCCAGCAGCGACCTGGCGGTCACCGTGTCCCGATCGGCGACGGTGCGCAGCCGCAGGATCATGAAGGCGAGCACGACCGGAATCAGCAGGATGGGTGCCGTCCAATGCCACGTCGCCACCGGCACCAACAGTCCCAGCGTGCCGAATCCGACCGCGAGGAGCGCCATCGGCGAAACCTTGATGACGACCGGGTCGGCGAGGGGGAGAGCCACGCCGCCATCATTCCACGTTTGGCCCGACAGGAATTTGACCTTTGACCTGTACGGCGGCTACCGTCGAACGTTATGCAGGCCCACATGCGCACCCTCGTAGTAATTTGTCGGCGCGTTGGTGCCGTCTAGCCCAGCCGGGCTAACCCCTACCAACACCAACGCGCAACCCTCGTGCAGCTCAGCTGACGGGGGTTTTTTGTTGCCCACCAACAAGAGTCACAGCACCGAGCAGAATCAGAAGAGGACACCGTGAGCGCACCCACGACGCGACCACCGGAACCCGCCGGAACGGAATTCCCGGCGACCCCGCCCGCCAACGTCACCCCGGTCCCAGACGGCAAGCCGGCCCCCAAGGCCGCCGCCAAGGCACCGAGAAGGGTTGCGCCGCATAAGGTTACGGGCGCCCAGTCGGTAATCCGGTCACTTGAGGAACTCGACGTCGACGTGATCTTCGGCATTCCCGGCGGTGCCGTGCTGCCCGTCTACGACCCGCTGTTCGACTCGGTCAAGCTGCGCCACGTGCTGGTCCGGCATGAGCAGGGCGCCGGCCACGCCGCCAGCGGCTACGCCCATGCCACCGGCAAGGTCGGCGTGATGATGGCCACCTCCGGTCCCGGCGCCACCAACCTGGTGACCCCGCTGGCCGACGCGCAGATGGACTCCATCCCGGTGGTGGCCATCACCGGACAGGTCGGTCGGGCGCTGATCGGCACCGACGCCTTCCAGGAAGCCGACATCTCGGGCATCACGATGCCGATCACCAAGCACAACTTCCTGGTCCGCAGCGGCGACGAGATCCCGCAGGTGATGGCCGAGGCGTTCCACATCGCCGCCAGTGGCAGGCCGGGCGCGGTGCTGGTGGACATCCCCAAGGACGTCCTGCAGGCGGAGTGCACCTTCAGCTGGCCGCCGCAGCTGGACCTGCCTGGCTACAAGCCGAACACCAAACCCCACAACCGGCAGATCCGCGAGGCCGCCAAACTGATCGCCGCAGCCCGCAAGCCGGTGCTCTATGTCGGCGGCGGGGTCATCCGCGGCGAGGCAGGAGAGCAGCTGCTCGACCTGGCCGAGCTGACCGGTATCCCGGTGGTGACGACGCTGATGGCCCGCGGGGCTTTCCCGGACAGCCATCCGCAGAACCTGGGCATGCCGGGGATGCACGGCACGGTCGCCGCGGTGGGCGCGCTGCAGAAGAGCGATCTGCTGATCGCCCTGGGCACCCGCTTCGATGACCGGGTCACTGGCAAGCTGGACAGTTTCGCCCCCGACGCCAAGGTGATTCACGCCGACATCGACCCGGCCGAGATCGGCAAGAACCGGCACGCGGACGTGCCGATCGTCGGCGACGTCAAGGCCGTGATCACCGACCTCATCGAGGCACTGCGGCATGACGGCACCATCGGCGCCATCAGCATCGACAGCTGGTGGGAGTACCTGCGCGGCGTGCAGGCCACCTTCCCGCTGAGCTACGGCCCGCAGAGTGACGGCAGTCTGAGCCCGGAGTACGTCATCGAGACGCTGGGCCGCATCGCCGGACCCGACGCGGTGTACGTCGCAGGGGTTGGCCAGCATCAGATGTGGGCCGCGCAGTTCATCAAGTACGAGAACCCGCGGACCTGGCTGAACTCCGGTGGACTCGGCACAATGGGCTACGCGGTGCCCGCGGCGATGGGCGCCAAGTTCGCCAGGCCGGACGCCGAGGTGTGGGCCATCGACGGCGACGGCTGCTTCCAGATGACCAATCAGGAACTGGCCACCTGCGCCGTGGAGGGTGCGCCGATCAAGGTGGCGTTGATCAACAACGGCAACCTGGGCATGGTCCGGCAGTGGCAGACGCTGTTCTACGAGGGCCGCTACAGCCAGACCGGACTGTCCACGCACAGCCATCGCATCCCGGACTTCGTCAAGCTGGCCGAGGCGCTCGGATGTGTCGGATTGCGTTGTGAGCGTGCCGAAGACGTCGAAGACGTGATCAACCAGGCCCGGGCGATCAACGACCGCCCGGTGGTGATCGACTTCATCGTCGGCGCGGACGCACAGGTGTGGCCGATGGTGGCCGCCGGTGTGAGCAACGACGAGATCCAGGCCGCCAGGGGCATCCGCCCGCTGTTCGACGATGCCGAGAACG
>JBEVHL010000205.1:0-7340 GCA_040511255.1 Mycobacterium sp.
ATGCTGCGGCCGTTCTTCGAGGCGTACGAGATCGTCGCCGATGTGCTGCGCGATGCCCCGGCCGAGATCGATGAGAAGGAGCTCACAAAAGAGGCACTCGGCGTCGGACGTCAGTACGCCGCGCAGACCAGGATCCGCAGCACCGAGTCGGTGTCGGCGCTGCTGTTCGCCACCGCCCGCCAGGTCGCGGCGGATCAGCATCTGCTGGAACCCGCCGCTGACCTGCGTGAACGCCGGTCGGCGTTCCTGGGCGAGCTGCGCGGAATCCTTGCCGACATGGATCGGGTGCACCTGATGTCGCGGGAACAGTTCATGGAACGGGAAGCGCGTTCGCGCGAGTCGCGGCGGTCCACCGCCGAGGCCTGACCGGGCGGTGGACCGGTTACTCAGCTAGGGCCCATACGCTGGACAGGTGACCACCACCGATCAGCCCGTCGCCACCCGCACGCGGTCCGCGGTCTGGCCTGTGTTGGTCGGGGTCGCTTTGCTGGCCGGTTGCACGGCGGCCGGGTTGGCGGCGCTGTCGATCGCCGAGGCGCTGACCGCCACCGGACTGCCCGACCCCGGGCCGGTCACCACGATCGGGCTGCCGTTCGTCCGTGCTGCGGGTGAGATCGCCGCGGTCCTTGCGGTGGGGTCGTTCATGTTCGCGGCGTTCTTCGTGCCGCCGCAGGAATCCGGTGTGCTCGACGCCGCCGGCTACCGCGCCCTGCGCATGGGTACCGCCGCCGCCGGCGTCTGGGCGGTGTGCGCGGCGCTGCTGGTACCCCTGACCATCTCCGATGTGTCCGGGCAGCCGCTGGGCAACAACTTGAACCCGACGACGATCTGGTCACTGGCCGGCCTGGTCGAAACCGCCGGTGCGTGGCGGTGGACGGCGTTCCTGGCCGCCGCCGTCGCCATCGCCAGCATCCCGGTGCTGCGTTGGTCGTGGACGCCTGCGCTGTGCGCCGGAGCGCTACTCACCCTGCTCCCGCTCGGGTTGACCGGGCACTCCTCGGCGGGCGGCTCCCACGACCTGGGCACCAACAGCCTGCTGATCCACTTGGTCGCCGCCGCGGTGTGGGCCGGTGGGCTGCTGGCGCTGCTGATCCACGCGATGCGCGGGGGACCGCACGCCGAACTGGCCGCCCGCCGGTTCTCCGCTGTCGCGTTGTGGTGCTTCGTCGCGATGGGGCTGTCCGGCGTGGTCAACGCGTTGGTGCGGATCCAGCTCAGCGACCTGCTGCACAGCGACTACGGCTACCTGGTGCTCGCCAAGGCCGCCGCGCTGTGCGGTCTTGGGGTGCTCGGCTGGCGGCAGCGCCGCAGCGGGCTTGTGGCGCTGCGGAACGACCCCACTGCCCGCGGACCGTTGATTCGACTGGCGCTGATCGAGGCGGCCCTCTTCGGCCTCACCTTCGGCATCGCGGTCGCCCTGGGACGTACGCCGCCACCACCGCCTGCGGTCTTCAACCCGTCCATCCCGACCGTCGAGATCGGCTACGACTTCGACGGCTCGCCAACCTTGGGCCGGGTGCTGTTCGACTGGCGCTTCGACCTGCTGTTCGGTACCGCCGCCATCGTGTTGGCGCTGGTGTATCTGGCCGGGGTGATCCGGTTGCGGCGCCGCGGCGACAAGTGGCCGACGGGCCGGATCGTCGCCTTCCTGGCCGGGTGCGCGGTGCTGCTCTTCGCGACGTCGTCGGGCATCGGTCGGTACATGCCGGTGATGTTCAGCATGCACATGGCCGCCCACATGCTGCTGTCCATGCTGACACCGGTGCTGCTGGTGCTCGGCGCGCCCGTCACCCTGGCGTTGCGTGCGCTGCCCACCGCCGGTCGTGAAGCGCCGGGCCCGCGGGAATGGCTGCTGGCTGCATTGCACAGCCGGGTGTCGCGGTTCTTCACCAACCCGGCGATCGCCACCATCATCTTCGTCGCGGGGTTCTACGGGCTGTACTTCGGCGGCATCTTCGATGCTGCGGCCGGCAATCACGCTGCGCATCTGGCGATGAACCTGCACTTCCTGGTGTCGGGCTACCTGTTCTACTGGGTGGTCATCGGGATCGACCCGACCCCGCGACCGGTTCAGCCGCTGATCAAGCTGGCGATGGTGTTCGGTTCGCTGCCGCTGCACGCCTTCTTCGGGGTGGTGTTGATGAGCATGAACACGGTGCTGGGGGAGACCTTCTACCGGTCGCTGCAGTTGAGCTGGCATGCCGACCTGCTCGGCGACCAACGAACAGGCGGCGGAATCGCTTGGGCGGCAGGCGAAGTACCACTGGTGGTGGTGATGCTGGCACTGCTGATCCAGTGGACCCGCAGCGATCGGCGCACTGCGGTCCGGATGGACCGCGCCGCTGACCGCGACGACGACGCCGACCTGGCCGCCTACAACGCGATGCTGAAGCAACTGGCCGGGCAGGACCCGGCCCAGCGGGGCGAGCGTTACTGACGTAGCGGTAACGGCCGTCCCCACAGGCTTCGCACGAAGGCTGGGTCGAGCTTCAATTCTCGTCTGATGATTCTGTCGGTGTTCTTGTCAAAGTTTTCATCGGACATCAAAGCTGATCGATGCCGGTCGAGTCTGACGAGTGTGGGCGCAAGCGGACCGTCACGAAGCGGCCTGTAATACGTGACGAAGGTTTTTCCGTCGGTGGTGTACACCGTCGCGCCGTCTTTGTTGGTGAACTTCGCGCCTTTTCGTAATATCTCGTCGATCTCCCGTGTGCGTGCGTCAGCACGCTGCTCTCGTTCTTCTTCTTTGGCCTGTAATTCTCTGCGCCACAAGGAGTGGTTCTGTGACACAGGAATTTTCGGGATCAAGTCCAACAGTCCCGGGAGCTTGCCATCCAACCTTTGCACTGGATTCAGCAGCGTTTTCGAATCAAGGGCCTTTTTGACGGCGTCGGCGAAGACTTTGCCGAGCGCGCCGAGGCCGTCGGTTTTTCCTGCCGTAACTCCGATCGGTCCGAAATCTTGCATGGTCTCGACCAGATCGTCGTTGGTCGGGGCGGCCGGGGTGACTCCCTGATGGCCCGTCGACTGCTGTGGCATCAGGCTGCCCCCGGGAGTCGCGGAGGGTTGCACCGTGGCGGCAGCAGGCAAAGTCTCGCGCGGATGGTCACTGGTGATGTTGTTGAATGTGCTTGAAATAGAAGAGGTTTCGGCCGCCGGGACACGATTCGAGCGGGAGACCACCTGCGACGGCGGATGCCGGTCGTCGGCCGCCTCCGTCCGGCTCGCCTTGCGGGATGTCGTCGACGGAGGGTCAGCTTTGGCCACGTGACGCGACGGGGCCGTCTTGGCGCGGCCGGAAGGAGACGACGCCGCGGAACCGGAGTCGACGCGCTTGGACGGCGAGGCGGCCTGTCCGGCCGAAGCGGACGACTCGGCGCCGCTGTCTGCGTTGGCGACACCGACCTCGGACCCGACCAGCGACCAGCCGATCAGTGCCGCACCCATGCCGGCGGACGCCGCACCGAGTTGCAGCCACCGACGCACGGACAGATCCTCGACGCGATGCCTGCCGAGGCCACCGCTCGGTTTTGCCGTTGACATATCTGGTCTACCCCGTGTCTTGTTGCGCTGGTGCAGGGTTGAGCGACGGGCGGCGCGTGTAACGCCGGAGGCAACTAGTTCTCACCCCGCGTGTTCCTGCACATCTCGGCGAGGCCCCCGCGGCCGGCCGGGTCGCGCGGGCGGACGCGACCGCCTCACAGCTAACACGACCGACACGCGATGCAAGACCGGAATGCCCAAATTGTTCGAGCAAAGTTTGCCGGCACCTGGCATGTGATGCTCAGGTGCGAGAAGTCACCGACGCAGTTGAGTTCGCATACCTAGCTGAGTGCGCCGGCTGCCGCCGCGGCGGTCCAGCTGCCATACGAGCTGATGTCTTTACCGCCGGCCGCTGCGGCGCCGTCGCAGCCGAACGCTGTTCGCCATGAGCCGTCGGCGAATTCAACCTTGCCCAGTTGCATCGGCGCGGGCAGCCCGGCCAGGAACGTGCCCAGCGCCGCCGGTGACAGAAGCCATCGATGCCCGGACAACGCCGCGCCCGTGGTGCCGTCGGCAACCCGGACGATCGCCGGCTTGACCGGCACGGTGTCCAGCACCGTCATCCGGTACTGCGGCGCGGTGACCAGTTCGCCGGCCCAGCGTGCGCCGAGGTCGGTGAGTTGATGCACCAGCGCCCCGCCGCGAAGATGTGCACCGAACACGGTGAGCTCAGTGTGGGCAGCGGCAGCCAACGGCCACACCTGCTGCGGCGCTTCGACATTCATCACCGTTGCCGCGATGTCGAGGGCGACGGCGTCGTCGAAGGCGCGGCCCAGGATCGTCACGCCGAACTGCGCGTCACCGGCCACCCCGGCGGGTACCGACACCGCGCACATGTCGAAGAGGTTGCAGAAGTTGGTGTAGATGCCCATCGTCGAGTTGACGCCGACGGGGTCGGCGGCCACCTCGTCGATACGCGGGTGCGTCGGCGCGGTGGGCACCATCATGGCGTCGGCACCGTCAAGTAGGGCCATCGCCGTGCGGCGCAGTTCTTCGACGTCGCGGCGGTCGCGGACCAGGCGGTGGGCCGGGATGTCGCGGGCGCCGGTGACGATGCCCTTCACCACTGGATCGACTGCCGCGTCCTGGTGCGCATCGATGAATTCGCCTACCGCGGCGTATCTTTCGCTGACCAGCGCGCCGTCGTAGAGGAGTTTAGCCGCGGCCAGGAACGGCGCGATGTCTACCTTGACGATCTGTGCCCCGGTCGCGGCGAGACGGGCGACCGCGTCGGTGAACGCCTGCTGCCAGGTCGCGTCGAGCCCAGGAAGTTCGTCGGGAATTGCGACCACCGGTGTGGGCGGGGCCGCCAGCGCGGTGTCCGCGGGCCACGGCCGGGCGGGAGCGCCCCCGGCCATTGCCGCCATCGCGCGATTGGCCAATTCCAGATCGGCGGCGAAAATCGTTACGCAGTCATAGGATTCGCAGGCCGGTACGACGCCCTCGGTACTGACGACGCCGACGGTCGGTTTGATCCCGACGATGCCCTGCAACCCGGCGGGCACTCGTCCCGATCCGGCGGTATCGGTGCCGATGGCGATATCGGCTTCGCCGAGGGCGACGGCCACCGCAGATCCGGCGCTCGATCCGCCGCTGATGTAGTCGGGTCGTCTGCTGTCGGACACCGCGCCGTACGGCGACCGGGTGCCGACCAGGCCGGTGGCGAACTGGTCCAGGTTGGTCTTGCCGAGCACGACGGCGCCCGCGGCACGCAGTGCGGCAACCACCGGTGCGTCGTCGGTGGGCTGGAAGGCGAACTCCGGGCAGCCCGCGGTGGTCGGCAGGCCCGCGACGTCGACGTTGTCCTTGACCGCGAGGCGGACACCGGCCAGCGGACCTCCGTCGGCACGGCTCTGCGCCAGTGCTTCCTCGACGTCTGCCTGTGGTCGGCGGTTGATCCAGACGGCCATGGCAACAAACCTAGCGCTCGACAGGTATTTGTGCGACTCCACAGTTGCGACTTCATCCATAGGCCAATCGGATTGCCGTCGCTGAGCGTCGATCCGTGTCACCGGCGCGGCGGTGAATGGGGCCAGCGGTTCCGGGAGGTGCCGCCCATGGAGATGAATCACACAACAGAAGGGATCAAGCAATGTTCGAAACACCGTTGACCGTGATCGGCAGGATCGTCACCGACCCCCAGCGTCGCCGAGTCGGCGATCAGGAGGTGGTGAAGTTCCGCGTGGCCAGCAATGCGCGACGGCGCACCGGCGACGGCAGCTGGGAGGCGGGGAACTCGCTGTTCATCACCGTCAACTGCTGGGGCAAATTGGCCACCGGCGTGGGTGGCAGCCTCGCCAAAGGCGATGCGGTCATTGTTGCCGGACAGGTCTACACCAGCGAATACGAAGACCGCGAAGGCGTGCGGCGATCGTCTGTCGAGCTGCGGGCCAACGCGGTCGGTCCAGATCTGTCCCGCTACATCGCCAAGATCGAGAAGCACGGTCAGCCCGGCAACACCGCGGGCGTGGCCGGCGCGGAGGCCGCGGAAATCTCGGAGGACACCGAGGGCGGAAGTGCGATCGATGGCGACCCGGCCGACGACTCCGATGCAGACGCCGATGAGCTGGCTCGTCGGGCGTTGCCGCTGTCAGCCTGACTTGCGGCCTCCGCACCGCCGCTGTGGGGTCATGCCCGGTTCCTCAACGGCCTCGTTCCTCGGCCGCATTGTCACCGGGCGCCTCGGCGCATCGTCAGCCGCCTAGGTTTGATTGGCGGCCTCCTCACCGCCTCGTTCCTCGGCGCATCGTCAGCCGCCTAGGATGGTCTGCGAGCAATACACGAATTTATGCAGACCAGAAAGGCAACACTGCGGCATGGCTGAGTTCATCTACACGATGAAGAAGGTCCGCAAGGCGCACGGCGACAAAGTCATCCTCGACGATGTCACCCTGAACTTCCTTCCGGGAGCCAAGATCGGCGTCGTCGGCCCCAACGGGGCGGGCAAGTCGAGCGTCTTGCGGATCATGGCCGGCTTGGACCAGCCCAACAATGGTGACGCGTTCATCGCCACCGGAGCCTCGGTCGGCATCTTGATGCAGGAACCGCAGCTGGACGAGACCAAGACGGTCCGCGAGAACGTCGAAGAGGGCGTGCCGGTCAAGGCCAAACTGCGCCGGTACAACGAGGTGGCCGAGCTGATGGCCACCGACTACACCGATGAGCTGATGGAAGAGATGGGCCAGCTGCAGGAAGAGCTGGATGCGGCCGACGCCTGGGACCTGGATTCCAAGCTCGAACAGGCGATGGACGCGCTGCGCTGCCCTCCGCCCGACGAGGCCGTCACGCACCTCTCCGGCGGTGAGAAGCGTCGCGTCGCCCTGTGCAAGCTGCTGCTGTCCGAGCCCGATCTGCTGCTGCTCGACGAGCCCACCAACCACCTCGACGCCGAAAGCGTGCAGTGGCTGGAAAAGCATCTCGCCGAGTACAAGGGCGCCATCCTGGCCGTTACCCACGACCGGTACTTCCTGGACAACGTCGCCGAGTGGATCCTCGAACTCGACCGTGGCCGCGCCTACCCGTACGAGGGCAACTACTCCACCTACCTGGAGAAGAAGGCCGAACGCCTGGCCGTCACCGGGCGCAAGGACCAGAAACTGCAGAAACGACTGCTAGAAGAGCTGGCCTGGGTCCGCTCGGGCGCCAAGGCGCGCCAGGCCAAGAACAAGGCGCGGCTGAGTCGCTATGAGGAAATGGCTGCCGAGGCGGAGAAGACCCGCAAGCTTGACTTCGAAGAGATCCAGATCCCGACCGGACCGCGGTTGGGCAACATCGTCGTCGAGGTCAACCACCTGGAC
>JBEVHL010000206.1:0-6055 GCA_040511255.1 Mycobacterium sp.
GCGATGTTGCCCGCCACGCCGCCGCGATGCACCACCAGGTCGTCGACCAGGAAGCTGAGCGACACCTTCTGCAGATGCTCTGCGAGCAATTGCTCGGAGAAGCGGCCCGGAAACCGCATCAGATGATCGGACGCAATCGATCCGGTCACGGCAATTGTCACGAGAACTCCACTCTGTGTTCGTAAGCTTGTCTAAGGAAGCTTACCCATCCCGACGGGCACATTAACGTGACCGCTTTGCGCTGACCGCTTTGTGCTGACTTCGTGCGCTAGCCTTCGTATCAAGCCAGAGCTGGTGTCCGCGATGACAACGACCCTTGGAGAACGATGGCCGGCCCCTATCCGCCGCACCAGGGTACCGGTGCATTCGGGCCGTATCCCGATCCCCACCCCAACAGGCCGTTCGCCGCACCGCCGGTTTACCCGGAAGCGTATGCCAACCCGTATCAGCCAGCACCTTTTCCTCCCCCGGGCCCGCCGCTTGACGCCGGTCCGCCCAGCGGTGCCTTCCCCGGGCCGCCGCCGCCGGTGCCGTATCCGAGGCGGCGCCGCTGGAAGGCGGTGGCGGGTGTGGTGGTGGCGCTGGTGGTGATCGCCGGACTGGTCGCCGCGGTCTTGTTCGCCGTGCGCAAGGATTCCGCCAGCCAGAGCACCGTGCTGACCGCCGCCACCGCACAGCAGGCCATTCAGGACTATCTCGATGCGCTGTCGAAGGGCGACATCGAGGTGATTTCGCGCAACAGCCTCTGCGGGCTCTACGACGGGGTCAAGGACCGGCGGTCAGACAATGCGCTGGCCACGCTGTCCAGCGACGCATTTCAGAAGCAGTTTTCGTCGGTTCAGGTGACGGGAGTGGACACCATCGTGTTTGCGTCACCGACCGCGGCGCAGGTGCTGTTCTCGATGAACGCGGTGCCCGCGGGCCGCAGCTCCGGCAGCGTAGAACGCCAGGGTGTCGCTCAAGTACTGGTGTACAACAGCGACATCCTGGTCTGCTCGTACGTCCTGCGGACCGCGGGAATGTTCTAGCGCAGCTGAACTATCAGTTGAACGAATCGCCGCAGGCGCATGAGCCGGTGGCGTTCGGGTTGTCGATCGTGAAGCCCTGCTTCTCGATGGTGTCGACGAAGTCGATCTGGGCGCCCTGGATGTAGGGAGCGCTCATCCGGTCGACCGTCAACCGCACGCCGCCGAAGTCGGCATTCAGGTCACCGTCGAGGGTGCGGTCGTCGAAGAAGAGGTTGTAACGCAGGCCGGCGCAGCCACCGGGCTGAACGGCGATGCGCAGCGCCAGGTCATCGCGACCCTCCTGCTCCAACAGCGACTTTGCCTTGGCGGCGGCGGCGTCGGTCAGGATGGCGCCGTGGGTCTCAGTGCTGGTCGCAGATTCTTGCTGAACAGACATTGCGTCTCCCTCTTGGCTTCTTGGCGGCTCGGTCGAAACTTTGCGCGCCTTGAGCATTGCTTTTGCGCAGGTCTTCACCCACGGTTACTTCAGTCTCAACGGTACCTTGTTTCCTGGCTATTCCCGAGTTCTGCGGCGGTCTTGCGGGCCAGCCCAGCCAGCTGGTTGGCCGCATCATCGATTGCCCGGTCGATCGAGCCGGCGAAGTCGGCCACCGCGAACGCGGCGAGGATGCCCGCCGCCCGCAGCGTTGCGGTGTCCAGCGTCACCTGACCTGCCAGCACCAGCACCGGGGTGTCGTGCTCCTTGGCGCCGTTGGCCAGCGCGCTGACCACCTTGCCGTGCAGCGATTGGTCGTCGAACCGGCCTTCCCCGGTGATGATCAGATCGGCCGCGGCGACGTCGTCGGCCAGGCGGGTGTACTCGGCGATGATCGCCGCGCCGGACTCCCGACGCCCACCCAGCGCCAGCAGCGCCGCCCCGATGCCGCCCGCTGCCCCGGCTCCCGGTTCGGTGCTGACCGCGCGCCCCGCCGCCGCATCCAGCTCGGCGGCCCACGACGTGAGCCGTTCTTCCAGCAGTTCCACCGTCGCCGGGTCGGCACCCTTCTGCGGTCCGAACACCCGCGCGGCACCGCGCGCACCCAGCAGTGGGTGCTCGACGTCGGAGGCGACGACGAGGTCGACGTCGGCCAGTGCGGCCTTGGCTGCGGTCAAACCGCCCAGCGCCTCGACCATGGCCCGGCCGCCGTCACTGCTGCCGCTGCCGCCGAGGCCGACGGCGATGCGCTTGGCCCCAGCGGCCAGCGCCGCGGCGATCAGCTGTCCGACGCCGCCGCTGTGCGCGGCCAACGCGGTCTGCACGGTCGGCGGGCCCCCGAGCAGCGCCAGCCCGCAGGCCTGGGCGCATTCGATGTAGGCGGTGTCGTCGCCTGGGTCGAACACCCACTCGGCCTCGACCTGCTCGTCCAGTGGGCCGGACACGGGCAGATGGCGAAGTTCGCCCAACCGGCTGGCCAGCACACCGACGAAGCCGGGGCCACCGTCGGACTGCGGCGCCAGCGACAGTTCGTCACCGGGCCTGGCCTGCTGCCAGCCGACGGCGATGGCCTGGGCGGCTTCCACCGCGGTCAACGTGTCACCGAAGCAATCGGGAGCTATCAGCACACGCAGGCTCGCGTTCGTTTCCCCCGTCATCTGTGCAGATTAAGGCTGGTCATGCGGAGGTGCATGCCAGACGGCGCACGGACCGAAGTAACCTGGTGGGGTGAAGCTGCTGGGACGCAAGAAAGACGACGGCGAGAACGACACGGCCGATTCCTTGCCGACCCTCGATGCTGACGCGCAGGTGCTGTCACCGCACACCGCGCCGAAGGGCAGGCCCACCCCCAAACGCAGCGAGAGCGCCCGCAAGCGCGGACCCGTCGCACCCGCACCGTTGACCGCCGCCGAGGCCAGGGCGCGCCGCAAGGCGACCGCAGGCCCCAAGCTCAGCCGCGAAGAGAAAAAGGTCGAGAAGGCCGAGCGCCGCGCGGCGATGAACACCCGTCGCGAAAAAATGATGGCCGGCGACGAGGCGTATCTGCTGCCGCGCGATCAGGGCCCCATCCGCCGCTACGTCCGCGACATCGTCGACTCCCGCCGCAATGTGCTGGGTCTGTTCATGCCCGCCGCGCTGTTGCTGATCTTCGTCATGCTGGGCGTCCCACAGGTTCAGCTCTTCATCTCCCCCGCCATGCTGGCGATGATGTTCATCATGGCCCTCGACGGGGTGTGGTTGGCCCGCAAGATCGGCAACCTGGTGGACATCAAGTTCCCGGACAACACCGAAAGCCGTTGGAAGCTAGGGCTTTACGCGGCAGGTCGCGCTTCGCAGATCCGCCGGATGCGGGCACCGAAGCCGCAGGTCAACCGCGGCGACAAAGTCGCCTGACGCGTTGCGCACGCTGGTCCTCGGCGGTATCAGGTCGGGCAAATCACGCTGGGCTGAAGAAGCCATCGCCGAAGCGGTCAGCACGGGTGCCCAGGTTCGGTACCTGGCCACCGGTTCCGCGGCGACCGACGACGACGCCTGGTCCGCACGGGTGGCCGCCCACCGCGATCGCCGTCCCGCCGGCTGGACCACCATCGAAGACAGCGACGTCGCCAGCCAGTTGCATCAGCACGGCGGCACCCCGACGCTGGTCGACGATATCGGCAACTGGCTGACCGCAGCCATGGATCGCCGCGACGCCTGGAACCAGGGGTCGGTATCCGGCGATATCGACGAATTGGTAGCCGCCGTTGGCACTTTCGGCTCGCCGCTGGTACTGGTCAGCCCGGAGGTGGGGCTGACCGTGGTGCCCGCCACGGCGGCAGGCCGACACTTCGCCGACGCCCTCGGCACCCTCAACCAACGACTGGCGGCAGCTTGCGACCGAGTGGTGCTGGTTGTCGCCGGCCTGGCGGTCCCCATCAAACCGGAACGGACATCGTGATGCAGCTCCCCACAGTCGTCGCACCTGACGCGGCCGCCGCGGCCGAAGCCACTGCGCGCCAAGGCATCCTGACCAAACCACCGGGCGCCCTCGGGCGCCTGGAGGATCTGTCCATCTGGGTCTCGTCATGCCAGAGCGCATGTCCGCCAAAGCAATTCGAGCGTGCCAGGGTGGTGGTGTTCGCCGGTGACCACGGCGTCGCCCGCACCGGTGTCTCGGCATTCCCGCCGGAGGTGACCGCGCAGATGGTCGCCAATATCGATGCCGGCGGCGCGGCGATCAACGTGCTGGCCACCGCGGCGGGGGCGAGCGTTCGCGTGGTGGATATCTCGGTGGACGGCGACGCTCTGGGCGAGCAGATCGGCGCGCACAAGGTGCGCCGCTCCAGTGGCAACATCGCCGTCGAGGACGCCCTGACCGAAGAGGAGACCATCGCCGCGATCGAGGCCGGTCGCACCATCGCCGACGACGAGGTCGACCTGGGTGCGGATCTCCTCATCGCCGGCGATATGGGTATCGGGAACACCACCGCCGCAACGGTTCTCATCGCCGCACTGACCAATACCGAACCGGTGGTGGTGGTCGGCCGCGGCACCGGCATCGACGACGCCGGTTGGGCCCGCAAAACCGCCGCGGTACGCGACGCGCTCTACCGGGTGCACGACGTCCGGTTCGATCCGGTCGGGCTGTTGCGGGTCGGCGGTGGCGCCGATCTGGCGGCGATGGCCGGCTTCCTGGCCCAGGCCGCGATCCGGCGTACCCCGGTACTGCTCGACGGGGTCGTCGTGACGGCGGCCGCCCTGGTCGCCGAGCGCCTCGCCCCCGGGGCGCGGGCCTGGTGGCAGGCCGGGCACCGCTCGACCGAACCGGCCCACACGCTGGCGCTGACCCAGCTCGAGCTGGAGCCGATCGTCGACCTCGGGATGCGACTCGGCGAAGGCACCGGCGCCGCGGTGGCACTGCCGGTGGTCCGGGCCGCGATTGCCACCCTGGCCTCCATGGCGACGTTCGACTCGGCCGCGATATCGGGCCCCGCCAACCCGACGTAGCACCGTGATCCGTTCGCTGGCAGGCGCTTTCGCCTTCGGCACCGTACTGCCGGTCCGCTCCGGCGAAGCGTTCGGCCGCGGCGCACTGACCGCGCTGCCGGTGGTCGGCGTGGCACTCGGCGCGCTGGCCGCCGCCGTCACGCTCGGTGGGAACGCACTGTTTGGCACCGACAACCCGCTGGCTGGCCTGCTGGCCGTCGCGGTGCTGCTGGTGGTGACCCGCGGTATGCACATCGACGGTCTGGCCGACACCACCGACGGCCTGGGCTGCTACGGCCTGCCGGAGCGCGCGCTTTCCGTGATGCGCGACGGTGCCGCGGGCCCGTTCGGCGTTGCCGCGGTGGTACTGGCGATCGCGCTGCAGGGCCTGGCGTTCGCGCAGTCGAGTTTCCTGGCCATCGTGATCGCGGTGACGGCGGGCCGGGTGGCGGTGTTGGTGGCCTGCCGCCGGTCGGTACCCGCCGCCGAAGGCAGCACGCTCGGCGCCGGGGTCGCTGGCACGCAACCGTGGTGGGTGGCGGCGGCCTGGATCGCGGTGACGGCCGTGGCGGCGGTATTCGCCACGGCCCGACCCTGGCAGGGCCCGGTCGTCGTACTGATCGCCCTAGGGCTGACCGCCCTGTTGGTTGCGCATTGCGTGCGCCGTTTCGGCGGTATCACCGGCGACGTGCTCGGCGGCGCCGTCGAGGTGACGACAACGCTGGTCGCGCTGGGCCTGGCGGCCGGCTCCTAGCTCTCAGCCGAGCCGGGCCATCCAGCCGTGCGTGTCGGCGAAGGTGCCGCGCTGGATTCCGGTCAGGGTGGTGCGCAGCGCCATGGTGACCTCGCCGGGTTCACCGTCGGCCACGGTGTACTCGCCTGCCCCGTCTTGACCGCCGTACTTGACCACCGACACCGGGGTGATCACCGCGGCAGTGCCGCAGGCGAACATCTCGGTGATCTCCCCCGCGGCCACGCCCTTGCGCAGTTCCTCGATATCGATCTTGCGTTCCTCGACCGAGTAACCGGCATCGGTGGCCAACTGCAGCAGCGAATCCCGGGTGATCCCGGGCAACAACGAACCGTTCAGTTCCGGGGTGACCAACCGGGCCGTCCCGCCGCTGCCGAACACGAAGAACAGGTTCAT
>JBEVHL010000207.1:0-7719 GCA_040511255.1 Mycobacterium sp.
CGACGGCGACGAACGAGGCGAGCAGTCCGCCGATGCACAGTGCCAACTGGGCGCTGTAGCGCAACCGTCGCGGCAGGAACGCCTCGACGAGCACACCGGCGACGGCCGCGCCGAAGACGATCAGCATGGGGGAGAGCAGACCGTATTCGACGTTCGGGGTGGGAAGACTCATTTGGCCGGTCCCTCCGCCGTGCGAGGAGTCGGATCGTGCTGATTGATGGTGGTCAGGGTGTGGTTGACCGCCGGGTTGATGATGTCCAGCGCGGGTTTCGGGTAGACGCCGAGGACCAGCAGCAGCGCCACCAACGGCACCACCACGGCGATCTCGCGGGGACGCAGGTCCCGCACCTTGTCGTTGCCGTCGGTCACCGGCCCGGTCATCATCCGTTGGTAGAGCCACAGGATGTAGATCGCCGAGAGCACCAGGGCGCTGGACGCGATCACCGCGAATACCGGATAACGGGTGAAAGTGCCGAGCAGAACCAGGAATTCACTGATGAACGGGGCCAGCCCGGGCAGCGACAGCGTGGCCAGACCGGAGACCAGGAAGGTACCGGCCAGGATCGGCGCGACCTTCTGCACCCCGCCGTAGGAGGCGATCAACCGGGTGCCGCGCTGCGACACCAGGAACCCGGCGATCAGGAACAGCGCGGCCGTCGAGATGCCGTGGTTGACCATGTACAGCGTGGAGCCGGACTGCCCCTGACTGGTCATCACGAAGATGCCCAGGATGATGAACCCGAAGTGGCTGATCGACGTGTAGGCGATCAGCCGCATCACATCGGTCTGACCGATCGCCAGGATGGCGCCGTAGACGATCCCGATCACCGCCAGGGCAATGATGAACGGCCGGAACAACGTTGACGCGTCGGGGAACAGTTGCAGGCAGTACCGCAGCATGCCGAAGGTGCCCACCTTGTCGACCACCGCCATCATCAACACCGCGGTGGCCGGGGTGGATTCGACGGCGGCGTCGGGGAGCCACCGGTGGAACGGCCACAGCGGCGCCTTGACCGCGAACGCGAACATGAAGCCGAGGAACAGGGCGTTCAGCACCGCGGGGTTGGCGCCGAGTTGACCGCTGGAGACCGCGGCGACGATGGCCCGGAAATCGAACGATCCGGCCGTGAATGCGGCGCTGCCGGCGGTCACCACGTAGAGGCCGATCACGGCGGCCAGCATGATGAGGCCGCCAAACAGGTTGTACAGCAGGAACTTCACCGCCGCCTTGGACCGTCCGGCTCCGCCGAACCCGCCGATCAGGAAGTACATCGGGATCAGCATCGCCTCGAAGAACACGTAGAACAGCAGCACGTCCAAGGCCATCAGCGAGATCAGCACCATGCCCTCGACCGCCAGGGTCAGGGCGACATAGCTGTGCTCCGAGCGACCGGCCAGCCCGGACTGGTCACGAGCGTCGTGCCAGCCGGCCAGCAGCAGGATCGGCACCAGTACGGCGGTCAGCACCACCAAGGCCAGCGCGATCCCGTCCAGGCCGAGGATGTATCCGGTGCCGAACGTCGGGATCCAGGCGTGGTCTTCGACGAACTGGTACTGCTCACCGCCGGGGGTGAACTGCACCGCCAGGGCCAGGGCGATTACCAGCACCACCAGCGACACCGCGATGCCGGCGTATTTGGCGAATTGCCGTGCCCCCGAGGGCAGCAGGATGATGACGGCGGCGCCGAGCATCGGCACCGCCCACAGCACGGTCAGCCACGGGAATCCGGTCACCACACCCTCACCACCAGGATGCCTGCCACCACGAGGGCGGTGCCGGCCAGCATCGACAGCGCGTACGACCGGGCGAAGCCGGTCTGCACCTGCCGCAGGCCGTCGGAGGTGCGCCCGACCAGCGTCGCCAACCCACCGGTGACGCCCTCGACGCCCCTGTCGTCGACCAGCACCAGATCGCGTGTCACCACCTGCCCGGACCGCATGAACGCCGCCTCGTTGAAGGCGTCGCCGTAGAGGTCTCTGCGGGCGGCGACCGTCCACGCCGACACGTCGTCCGGTGCCACCTCGGGCACCGCGCGGGTGGCGTACATCCGGTAGGCCACGGCCACCCCGGCCGCGACGACGGCCAGGGTGACCGCGGTCAGCACCCAGACCGGAATGGTGTGCTCGGCCTCATGGGTGCCAACGACGGGTTCGAGCCAATGCTCCAGCGTGCCGCCGATCGCCAGCAGTGCACCGCCGCCGACAGACCCAATGGCCAGCACGATCATCGGCGCGGTCATGGAGGCGGGCGATTCGTGGGGGTGGGTGTCGGGCTGCCAGCGTCTCTCCCCGAAGAACGTCAGCAGCATCACCCGGGTCATGTAGAACGCGGTGATCCCGGCACCGAGCAGCGCCGCCCCGCCCAGCAGCCAACCTTTGACACCGCCTGCGGCGAAAGCGGTTTCGATGATGGCGTCCTTGGAGAAGAAGCCGGCGAACGGCGGTATCCCGATGATGGCCAGATAGCCCAGCCCGAAGGTGACGAACGTGACGGGCATCAGCTTGCGCAGTCCGCCGTAACGCCGCATATCGGTCTCGTCGTTCATTCCGTGCATCACCGACCCGGCGCCGAGGAACAACCCGGCCTTGAAGAAGCCGTGGGCAAGCAGGTGCATGATCGCGACCGCATAGCCGGCCGGACCGAGGCCGGCGGCCAGCACCATGTAGCCGATCTGGCTCATCGTGGACGCGGCCAGCGCCTTCTTGATGTCGTCCTTGGCGCAGCCGATGACCGCGCCGAACAGCAGCGTGACCGCGCCGACGATCACCACGCCCAACTGGGCGTCCGGCGCGAGGTTGAACACCGGGCCGGAGCGGACGATCAGGTAGACGCCCGCGGTCACCATGGTGGCGGCGTGGATCAGCGCGCTGACCGGGGTGGGGCCTTCCATCGCGTCGCCCAACCAGGACTGCAGTGGCACCTGGGCGGACTTACCGCACGCGGCCAGCAAGAGCAGCAGTCCGATGGCCGTCAAGGTGCCCTCGGACTGTGCGGCCGCGGTGCCGAAAACGCCGTCGTACGAGACGGTTCCGACCGAGCTGAACATCACCATCAGCGCCACGGCCAGACCGATGTCACCGACCCGGTTGACCACGAAGGCTTTCTTCGCCGCGGCCGCCGCGCTCGGCTTGTACGACCAGAAGCCGATCAGCAGGTACGACGCCAGGCCCACCCCTTCCCAACCGACGTAGAGCCCCAGATAGTTGTCGGCCAGCACCAGCAGCAGCATCGCCGCCACGAACAGGTTGAGATAGGCGAAAAAGCGCCTGCGTTCGGGATCGTGGGCCATGTACCCGATCGAGTACAGGTGGATCAACGCGCCCACACCGGTGATCAGCAGCACGAAACACACGCTCAGGGCGTCGAGTTGGAGACCGAAGTCGACCTGCAGCGCCGCGACGGGCACCCAGGAGAACAGCCGCTCGTGGATCACCCGGTCCTCCGGCACCCGGTTGACCAGATCGACGAACTTGACCACACCCCAGCCGAACGCGGCGAGGACGGTGGCGCAGCCCAGCAGGTGTCCCCAGGCGTCGGTGCGCCGCCCGCCGAGCAACAGCACCGCCGCCCCGGCGAGTGGCAGGATGATCAGCCACAGCAGTTCCATTGCGCCGCCTAGCCTTTGAGGAGGTTGGCGTCGTCGACGTTGGCCGAACGGCGGGACCGGTAGATCGTCATGATGATGGCCAGGCCGACCACCACCTCACAGGCGGCGACCACCATGGTGAAGAACGCCACCACCTGTCCGTCGAGGTGGCCGTGCATCCGCGAGAACGTGACGAACGCCAGATTGCAGGCGTTCAACATCAGTTCCACACACATGAACATCACGATCGCGTTGTGCCGCAGCAAGACTCCCGCCGCGCCGATGGTGAACAGCAGGGCGGACAGGTACAGGTAGTTGTCGGGGTTCACTGGTCGTCCGTCCCCGCATTGCCGCTGGCGGCCACCGTGCGCTGCACCAGGATGCTGCTGACCGACACCGCCGCATCCGAACCGTCGGGCAGCCGGCCCGGGAAGTCGACGGCGTTGTGCCGGGCGTACACCCCGGAGCTGGCCCAGGTGGTGGGGTGACCGCCGCCGGGCCGGAAGCGTTCCTCGGCCTGTTCGCGTTGGGTCTTGCGCTTTTCCACCCGCTCCCGGTGGGCCAGCACCATCGCCCCGAGTGCCGCGGTGATCAGCAGCGCGCTGGTCAGTTCGAACGCCCACAGGTATTTGGTGAAGATCAGCACGGCCAGGCCTTCGACGTTGCCGCCGGCGTTGGCGTCGGTGAGGCCAGAGAAACCGCCCGCCGAGATGGTGCCGACCCCCGCGATCAGCAGCACCCCGAATCCAACACCGGCGAAGATGGCGGCAATCCGTTGGCCGCGAATGGTTTCCGTGAGTGACTCCGACGAGTCGACGCCGATCAGCATCAGCACGAACAGGAACAGCATCATCACCGCGCCGGTGTAGACGACGATCTGCACCACGCCGAGGAACAGCGCATCCTGCGCCATGTACAGCGCGGCCAGGCTGATCATCGTCGCGGCCAGGAAGATGGCGGAGTACACCGCCTTCGGTGCGGCGACCACGCCGATGGCCCCGGCCACGGAGATGACGGCCAGCACCCAGAAGGCCACCGCTTCCGTCGTGGAGGTGCGGGTCAGGGTTTCGGCGAGAAGTTGCGTCGTCACAGCGTCGTCTCCGCCGCCTGTTGCTCCAACAGTCCGCCCGGGCCGATGATGTTGCCGCGGTAGTAGTCCTCGTCGGTGCTGCCCGCGGCCATCGCGTGCGGCGGGGCTTGCGCCCCCGGCGGCATCGGGCCCAACAGCTTGTCCTTGCCGTAGATCAGGTCGGCCCGGTTGTCGTCGGCCATTTCATAGTCGTTGGTCATGGTCAGCGCCCGGGTGGGGCAGGCTTCGATGCACAGGCCGCAGCCGATGCAGCGCAGATAGTTGATCTGATAGACCCGGCCGTAGCGTTCCCCTGGCGAAAAGCGTTCGGCCTCGGTGTTATCGGCGCCCTCGACGTAGATGGCATCAGCGGGGCAGGCCCAGGCGCACAGCTCGCAGCCGATGCATTTCTCCAGCCCGTCGGCGTACCGGTTGAGCTGATGCCTGCCGTGATAACGCGGCGCCGTCGGCTCCTTGTGCTCCGGGTACTGCTCGGTCATCGGCTTCTTGAACATCGTCGAGAACGTCACCCCGAAGCCCGCCAGGCCGTCCAGGAACTTCAATCTAGACACCGGTTTTCTCCTTGCGCATCATCTGCTGCCCGGGCAGGGGCGGGATCGGGAAGGCGTCCGCACGTGGCGGTGCCGGCGGCGGGATGTCATCGCGAACTCGCTTGCGGTGCCGCACATTCCACAGCACCACCAGTCCGACCGCGATCACCAGGAACGCGACGTTGATCACCGCGGTTCCCCAGGCGGGGGAGCCGGCCGTCCGCAGGGTGTGGGTGATGGCGACGATCATGATCCAGGCCAGTGAGAGCGGGATCAGGAACTTCCAGCCGATCGCCATGAACTGGTCGTAGCGCAGCCGCGGCAGGGTGGCCCGCAACCAGATGTAGCCGAACAGGAAGCCCCACACCTTGGCGGTGAACCACAGCAGCGGCCACCAGCCGGTGTTGGCGCCTTCCCACAGCGAGATCGGCCACGGTGCATGCCAGCCGCCGAGGAACATGGTGGTGGCCAGGGCGGAGACGGTGGTCATGTTGACGTATTCCGCCAGCATGAACATGGCGAACTTCAGCGACGAGTATTCGGTGTGGAAGCCGCCGACCAGTTCGCCTTCGGCCTCCGGCAGGTCGAACGGCGCCCGGTTGGTCTCGCCGACCATGGACGTGACGTACACCAGAAACGATGGCAGCAGCAGGAATACGTACCAGGTGTGGTTCTGGGCCGCGACGATCCCCGAGGTCGACATGGTGCCCGCGTACAGGAACACCGCCGCAAAGGACAGCGCCATCGCGATCTCGTAGGACACCACCTGGGCGCTGGACCGTAACCCGCCCAGCAGCGGATACGTCGATCCCGACGCCCAGCCGGCCAGCACGATGCCGTACACCCCGATCGACGTCACGGCCAGTACGTAGAGCACGGCCACCGCCAGGTCGGTCAGTTGCAGCGGGGTGCGGTGACTGAACACCGACACCGCGGGGCCCATCGGGATGACGGCGAACGCCATGAAGGCCGGGATCACCGCGATCACCGGTGCCATCAGGTAGATCGGCTTGTCCACCCCGGCCGGGGTCAGGCCCTCCTTGAGCGCCAGCTTCACCCCGTCGGCCAGCGACTGCAGCAGCCCGTTTGGGCCCACCCGGTTGGGGCCGAAGCGCATCTGCATGTGGCCCAGCACCTTCCGCTCCACCAGGATGGCCACCAGGACGGTGAGCAGCAGGAAGACGAAGATCGCCAGCGCCTTGGCCAGGATCAGCCACCACGGGTCGTGGCCGAAGAGTGTCGGGTCGGGATGGGTCATGAGATGTCTCCCCGCTCGATCCGGACGACGGCTCCGGTGGTGACGGCCAGTTCGGCTGGCACGGCGCTACCGGGTGAATTCATCGGCACCCAGACCACCCGATCGGGCATCTCGGTGATCTCCAGCGGCAGGCTGATCGATCCGCGGCCGGTGCTGACGGTCACCAGATCACCTGCCGCGGCGCCGATTTCGACGGCGGTGGCCAGGGAAAGCCGAACCACCGGCGGTCGCGCGGTGCCGGCCAGAAATGGCTCACCATCCTGCAACCGACCCGCATCCAACAACATCCGCCAGCTCGCCAGCACCGCTTCACCAGGACCTGCCGTCCGCTCGGCCCCCGAGATGTCGGCGGCCGGCGAGCGGTCACCGGTCCACCAGCCCAGCCGGGCCAGATCGAGGCCGGCTTCCGCGGCGGTCCGCACGCCGAGGTCCACCCCGACTTCGTCGGCCAATGCCTGCAGCACCTGCAGATCGGGGGTGGCGTTGCTGGCCAGCGAGGGGGTGAACGGCCGGAGCCGGCCTTCCCAGCTGAGGAACGACCCGGCCTTCTCGACGACGGGGGCGATGGGGAACACCACGTCGGCCAGTTCGGTGACGGCGCTTTCCCGAATCTCCAGGCTGACGACGAAGTGCGCGGTCTCGATGGCGGCGAGCGCGGCAGCCGGGTCTGGCAGGTCGGCGGGGTCGACGCCGCCGATCAGCAGCGCGCGCAGCTCACCGACGGCGGCCGCGGTGAGGATCTCGGAGGTATCGCGACCGGCGTCGGCGGGCAGCGTCTCGACGTGCCAGGCCGCCGCCACCTGGTCGCGGGCCTGGTCATCGTCGACCGGTCGGCCACCGGGCAGCAGGTTGGGCAGGCAGCCGGCCTCGAGAGCACCGCGCTCCCCGGCGCGCCGCGGAATCCACGCCAGCCGCGCCCCGGTGGCCTCGGCCAACTTCGTCGCCGCGGTCAGCGCACCCGGGCTGGCGGCGAGCCGTTCACCAACGAGGATGACGGCGCCGGGGAGCGTGAGGAGCGCGTCGTCGGCCAGGCCGGCCAGCGCGGCCGCCTCGCCGCCCGGTGCGGTCATCACCAACCGACCGCCCATCTTGGTCAACCCCCTGGTGGCGAACGGGGCGACCGAGATGACCGCGACACCGTTCTTGCGGGCCGCTTTGCGCAGCCGCAGGAAGACGATGGGCGATTCCTCTTCGGGTTCGAATCCGGCCAGCACCACCACCGGGGCGGTCTCCAGGTCGGCGTAGGTGACCGTC
>JBEVHL010000208.1:0-3143 GCA_040511255.1 Mycobacterium sp.
GTCTTGTCCACCGATAGCCGCAGGCCGACAGTAGACAAGACAGTCGCTACTTCGGGAAGCAGCGCCTCGGTCTGCGACCGTGTCCCGGCCACCAGAATCACGAAGTCGTCCGCTTATGTCGACCGCGGGATTATGCCGACCGGGGCGTGAACGGGCTGGTCGGCGGGGTGGGGACGGCTGGTTGTTCGGGATAATCCGGGGTTGCCGGCGGGGTCAGATGTTGTCGAGGAATGCGAGGAGAGCGTCGGGGGCGCGGTAGCGTCCGGGGCTGGTGTTCGGTGGTGCGACGCGGGAGAGGGCTTGATCTTTGATGGTCATGTCGGCGTGCAGATAGGCCTGCGTGGAGCCGGGGTCCTCGTGGCCGAGCCACAGCGCGATGACCGAGGTGTCGACCCCGGCGTGCAGCAGCGCCATCGCCGCGGAATGTCGCAGGGTGTGCGGTGTGACGTGCTTGGTGGCGATGCTCGGGCAGTCGACCGCGGCGCGGGCAGCGTGTTTGGTGATCATCTTGGCGACCGCGTCCCGCGAGAGTGGTTGGCCTCGGCTGGTGGTGAACAGGGCGTCGTCCGGCCCGCCGTCGTGGTCGGCTAGCCAAACACGGAGTGCGGCAACGGTTTGTCTGGTCAGGGGCGTGGCTCGGTCTTTGCGGCCCTTGCCGGTGCAACGGCAGTGCGCGCCGGCGCCGAGGTCGATGTCGGCGCGGCGTAGGCCGATCAGTTCCGAGACCCTGAGCCCGGTTTGGCACGCCAGAATCAGCATCGCGTGGTCACGGCGACCGAGCCGGGTGGAACGGTCGGGCGCCGCCAGCAGCGCGTCGATCTCGGCGGCGGTCAGGAAGCACACTACGGGCCGGTCGCAGCGTTTCGGTGGGATCGCCAGCACTCGGCTGATGTGGTCGGCGTGTTCGGGGGCGTGCAACGCGGCGTAGCGGAACAGGGACCGGATCGCGGCCAACCTGGCGTTTCGGGTGGCGGTGGTGTTGGCGCGCTCGGTTTCCAGGTGCCGCAGGAACGCGGTGATCAGATCTGCGTCGATGACCTGGAAATCGAGTGTGCTGGGCTCGACACCTGTTGTCCGGGAGGCGAACTCGATCAGCAGTCGGCAGGTGTCGCGGTAGGCCGCGATGGTGTTGGGTCCGGCTCGACGTTGACGGATCAGCTTGTCGGTGAAGAATCCTTGCAGGATCGGTGCCAGCGGGCTCATGACAGCTCCCCGAACGCGGTGGACTCGAGGCGACCGGCCGCCAGGGCGAGCAGCTCCGGAATCGCCTGCAGGTACCAGTACGTCGACTTCGGGTCGACGTGACCGAGCCAGGTCGACAGCACCGGCAGCCGGGCCTGGATATCACCGCCGTCGCGGTAGAGGTCCAACAGTGTGGCGACGGTGAAGCCGTGGCGCAGATCGTGCATTCGTGGGCGGCGTCGAGCGGGCGCCGCGATCCCGGCATCATCGAGGAGGCCCGCGAAGGTGCGAGTGAGGTTGTGCACGTCGAGTCGGGTGCCGCGAGTGGAGACGAAGAAGCTTCCCCGATCGGGATCGGGGAACCACAGGTCGCGGCGGCGGCGGTAGTCCCGCAGGGCGGTGACCGTCGAGTCGTGCAGGAACAGTCGCCGCGACTTGCCGAACTTGGAGTCCAGAATCAAAAGTGTCGCGGCGTCGAGATCGACATGGTCGTCGTCGAGTCGGCACGCCTCGGACTTGCGCATCCCGGTGACCGCGAGCAGCCCGATCAGCGTCTGCCAGGTCGCCGCCCGCAGCGGCGGGGTCAACCGGGCGGCGGCGTCGATGAGCGCGGCGATCTCGCCCGGCGAATACAGGTACGGCGTGATCCGGCACTTGTGGTGCGGCAACGCGTCCTCGGGCGGGATCTCGCTGTCGGGGTCGAGGGTCTGGTAGTGGCGGGCGAAGATCCGCACGCTCATCAGCCGCCGCGCCAGGTAGCCGTCGTGGGTGCTGCCACTGCGGGTCGTCGTCGCCCACTCCAGCGCCAGGTCGCTGGCGATCCGGTCGCTGCCGCGGGACTCGCAGTAGTCGACGAACGACATCAGTTGCCTGCCTTGGGTGGTCAGCTTGAACCCCAGGGCCCGCCGCATCGCCAGATAGTCCTCGGCGGCCCGCCGCAGCCCGGTCATGACCACACCGCCGCAGTTGGCCACGGCCGCGCCAGCGGTCGCAGCGCGTTTTCGTCCACCTTGGCGTAGATCGCGGTGGACAGGTCGCTGCGATGCCGCAGCACCTGCCCGACCTGCGGCAGCGACGCCCCGGCGCGCAGCATGTCGGTGGCCAGCGTGTGTCGCAACCGATGCGCACCCACCCGCGGCAGGCCCGCGCGGCGACACGCCTGTCCCATGATGCCGCGGATCGCCGCCGCCGTGAGCCGCCGATACGGCTTGCGCACCGTAGCGAACACCGTCCGCGTCTCGCAGTCGGGCCGGCCATCGGTCAGATATGCCACGATCGCTTCCCCGACATCGCTGGGCATCGGGAGCCGATCGATCCGGTGGCCCTTGCCCCGCACCGTGACCTCACCGGCACGCCAATCGAGGTCGCCGAGCCGCAGGTCGGCGGCCTCGGCGCCGCGCAATCCCAACCGCACCAACATGATCAGGATCGCGTAGTCACGCCGACCGACCACCGTGGCCTGGTCGCAGGACCCCAATAGCTGCGCCACCACCGCGGCATCCACCCCCCGCGGCAGCGAGGCCAGCCCTATCGGCGTGTGTCCGGACACGTGCAGAAACCGCAGCAACGCTCGCAGCGACGTCGCCATCGCCTTCGCCGATTCGACGTTGCGGTCCCGGCAGTAGCCGACCATGAACGAAGTCACCTGTCCCGAATCCAGTTGCCGCACAGCGGAGTCCACCGGATCCGGCAACGAAGCCAGAAACGTGCCGGCCTGGTTGCTGTAGCAGCGCACTGTCTCCCGCGACAGCCCCCGCTCGGCCGCCAGCCACGACCGGAACCCGGCCAACAACGCAGCCGGTGACACATCGACGCTCATGATCTTCTCCCGTCTCAAGTGGTCTTCCTTCAACCACTCAGACGTGAAACCGCCCCGATCACAAGGCGCGGATTATGCCGACCAACCAGCCGTCCCCACCCCGCCGACCAGCCCGTTCACGCCGCGGTCGGCATAATCCGCC
>JBEVHL010000209.1:0-24989 GCA_040511255.1 Mycobacterium sp.
CCTTCGAGCAGGCGGCCATCCTGGCCGACGCCGTCTCGACGCCGTTCGGCGCGGTGGTGCGTACCGGCAAGGTCGCGGTCGGCGAATCCGTCGGGGTGTGGGGGGTCGGCGGGATCGGCACCCACATCGTGCAGCTGGCCCGGCTGGTCGGCGCGGCGCCGATCATCGCCATCGATCTCAATCCCGCGGTCCGCGATCGTGCGCTCGAGCTCGGTGCGGACTACGCGTTCGACTCCCGCGACGAGGACCTGGGCGACAAGATCGCCGAGGCCACCGATGGCCGCAGGCTTGACGTCGCGTTCGACGCGGTCGGCCTGAAGGTCACCTTCGAACAGGCCCTGGACAGCCTCACGGTCGGCGGCCGGTTGATCGGCGTCGGGATGAGCGCGGAAGCGCCGAGCATCGGCCCGACGGCGATGTTCGGTCTGACGCACAAACAGGTGCTGGGCCACCTCGGGTATCAGAATGTCGACATCGGCACGCTGGCCACGCTGGTGTCGCGGGGCAGGCTGGATCTGTCCCGGTCGATCAGTGCCGTGGTGCCGCTGGAGGACATCGCCGCGGGCATCGAGATGCTGGAGAAGCAGGACGGCAACCCGATCCGGATTCTGGTGCGGCCCTGACCGACCCTGAGCGCAATCTCGCCGTCGGCGCGCCGAGATTGCGCTCACGGTCGTTCATTCACGTAATCCGCAGCCGTACGCGCAATCTCGCCAGAGCGCAACGCGGCCTCAAGCACTTCCCGTAACGGCCGAGC
Source organism: Mycobacterium sp. (assembly GCA_040511255.1). Classification (GTDB taxonomy): domain Bacteria; phylum Actinomycetota; class Actinomycetes; order Mycobacteriales; family Mycobacteriaceae; genus Mycobacterium. The sequence continues at coordinate 758 of JBEVHL010000209.1, forward strand.
CGGCGTCGCGCGGTAGCCGCAGCGTCTCGACGATCGTCAGCGCCAGCACCGCGCCGAAGACCAGGAACGTCACCGGATAAGACGTCAGCACGCTCAGCAGCACCGCGGCCACCGCGATGCCGAGACCGGCGGCGAGCTCCTGCACCGTCGCGTTCAAGGTGTTGGCGTGCGTCAGGTCGTCACCGTCGACTTCGGAGAAGGCCAGGCTGTTGTAGGCGGTGAAACCGATGGACCGCAGCGCGCCGCTGGCGTACAGAATCACCGCGATCACCGCCAGCGGCATGCCCGGGGTCAGCGTCGCCAGCAGCCCGAAGCAGCCGACCGACAACACGCCGTTGACCAGCAGCACCCGCCGGATGCCGAACCGTCGCATCAGCGGTGTGGTGGCGGGTTTGATGGTCAGATTGCCCGCGAACAGCGCGGCCACCATCAGCCCGGCCGCGAACGGCGTCCAGCCGAACGCGAGCTGGAACTGCAGCGGCAGCAGGAAGGGCACGGCGGTGATCACCAGGCGGTAGATCGATCCGGCGGACACAGTAATCCGCAGGGTCCGCACCCGCAGCACCCGAAGCTGCACGAGCGGCCACGGCGAGGTCAGCAGGCGTCGCACCGCGGCGCTCAGCGACACCACCGCGACTGCCGCGCCGATGCCGACCAGCAGCCAGTTCGTCGCGCTGACCCGGACGTTCTCCAGGGCGATCAGGGCCGCGGCGATCCCCACCCCGAGCGCGAGCATCCCGCGCCAATCCAGCGGTCGCGGCTCGGCCACGGGTGCACCGCGAATGAGCTTGAGCGCCAACAGAAATCCGATGATGCCGATCGGGATGTTGACGATGAAGATCCATCGCCACGAGCCGACGGTGGCGATCGCACCGCCGAGCACCGGCGCCAGCACCGGGGCGGCCAGCGCCGGCCAGGTGAGCAGGGCGATGGCCCGGACCAGGTCGGTCTTGTCGCTGAACCGCAGCACCGCCAGCCGGCCGACGGGCACCATCATCGCCCCGCCGAGGCCCTGCGCGATGCGCATCACCACCAGCATCGGCAGCGACACGCTCAGCGCACAGCCGATCGAGGCGAGCGTGAAGACGGCGATCGCGGCGATGAAGACCCGACGAATCCCGAACCGGTCGGCCATCCAGCCGCTGGCCGGGATCAGCATGGCCACCGTCACCAGATACGCCGAGATCGCCACGTTGACGTCGACGGGCTCGACCCCGAACGACGAGGCGATCAGCGGGATGGCCGGTGTGATGATCGTCGCGTCCAGGATCTCCATGAACAGCGCCCCCGCCACCAGCAGCGCCATCCCTCTGGGGAAAGACGCACCGGGGGACGGATCGTCGGGTGGCGTGGACATCGGGTGTCAAAGGTAATGGCTCGCGTCCGTGGACCCGCGCACAGGACGTTGACTACAGCCTCACAGACAACAGCCGGTTACAGATGTCTCAATGGTGGTGTGACAACGACGTTAACGCCGCCTCCGGAGACCACCGTTCCCGACGACGCTATCGCCACCGCGCCCGCCTCCCGCTGGGATCGCGCCGCGTTCGCCGTGCTGCTGGTCGCGACGGCGACGTTGTACCTGTGGAACATCACCGTCAACGGGATGGGCAACCAGTTCTACGCCGGCGCCGCGCAGGCCGGCTCCAAAAACTGGGAGGCGCTGCTGTTTGGCTCGCTGGACCCGGGGAATTTCATCACCGTCGACAAGCCGCCGGTGTCGCAGTGGGTGATGGGCCTGTCCGGTCAGCTGTTCGGCTTCAGCAGCGCCAGCATGCTGGTACCCCAGGCACTGATGGCGGTGGCCACGGTCGCGCTGCTGTACGCCGCGGTGGCGCGGATCAGCGGATACAACGCCGCACTGCTGGCCGGGGCCGCCCTCGCGCTGACCCCGGTGGCCGCGCTGATGTTCCGGTTCAACAACCCCGACGCCGCGATGGTCCTGCTGATGATGCTGGCCGCCTACTGCGCGGTCCGGGCGTTGGAGCGCGCCAGCGCCACGTGGATCGCGCTCGCCGGTGCGGCGCTGGGGTTCGCGTTCCTGGCCAAGATGCTCGAAGGCTTGATGGTGATGCCGGCTATCGGGCTGGTCTACCTGGTGGCGGCCCCCACGCCGGTGCGACGACGGCTGCTGCACCTGGTGGGCGCGCTGGCCGCGTTCCTGCTGTCCTCGGGTTGGTTCGTGCTGCTGACGTGGGTGTGGCCCGCCTCGTCCCGGCCGTACATCGCCGGGTCGACGGACAACAACTTCATGAATCTGGTGTTGGGCTACAACGGCTTTGCCCGGGTGCTGGGCCGCAACAATCCGGGCGGCGGGTTCGGCGGCGGACCGAGCGGCGAAGCGGGCGCGATGGTCGCCGACCAGATGCACTACAACCCCGGTGGCGGCGGCAAGGGCGGCGGCTTCGGCGGCTTCGGGAACCAAGCGCAGGGCGTGGGCCGGTTGTTCTCCGGTGAATTCGGCTTCGAGATCGGTTGGCTGATCCCGGCCGCCCTGCTGGCGCTGGTGCTGGTGGTGGTGGCCCGCGGCCGGGCGCCACGCACCGACATCGCGCGGGCCGGGGCGATCCTGTTCGGCGGCTGGCTGCTGGTCGACGGCCTGGTGCTGAGCTACATGAAAGGCATGGTCCACCCGTACTACTGCCTGTCCCTGGCTCCTGCGGTGGCGGCCATGTTCGCGATCGGCGTGCACGAGATGTGGACGCGACGCGAAACCCGTTTCGGCCGAGCGGGTTTGCTTGCGCTGATCTTGCTGACCGGTATCTGGGGCTGGGCGCTGCTGGGCCGCAACTCGGGCTGGTTGCCTGCGCTGCGCTGGACGATCCTGGCGGTGACGGTCATCGCCACGGTGCCACTGTTGGTCTCGCTGATCGGGCGTCACAGCCGTCGCGTTGCGTTGATCGCGGTGGCGCTCGGCCTGACCGCCGCGCTGGCCGGGCCCACCGCCTACGCCGTCGCGACCATCGGTCAGCCACATCAGGGCGGCGGCCCCAACGTCGGGCCACCTCATCCCATGGGCAACTTCGGCAGGTGGGGCCAGACCGACGACAACGCCGCACTGGACGCCCTGCTGCGCGGCAGCACCAGCACGTGGTCCGCTGCGATCAGTGGCTCATCGGCGGCGGCGGGGCTCGAATTGTCCAGCGACACTTCGGTGATGGCGATCGGCGGCTTTTCCGGCAGCGACCCGGTGCCGACCCTGGACCAGTTCCAGGCAGATGTCGCGCAGCACCGGATCGGCTACTTCGTGGTGCGCAACGGCGGACACGGTGGCGGACGGTTCGGCCGCGGCCACTCCGATATCACCGACTGGGTCAGCAGGACGTTCACGCCGGTCACGGTCGGTGACGTCACGACGTACGATCTGTCTCGGCCAAAGTAGCTCGCAGTTCGGCATTTTCGGCCTGCAGGGCGGCGAGCTGAGCACGCAGCGGCGCCAGGTGCGGTTCGAGTTCGGCAACGGTGAACCGCGGGGTGATGTGCTGGGGACAGTTCCAGTCGAAGGCATCGACGGTCACCAGCACCACCCGTTCCACCTCGGCGTCGTACCCGGGATCGGCGAAACTCCCGACCAGGGTGGGGTCTTCCTCGACGGTGACGACGCGGGCGTGGCCGAAGATCTTCAGCCGACGACGGTGGGCGTAGTCCATGGCGATCAGCGCGACCCGCTGGTCCCCGGCCAGGTTCCCGGTGCTGATGTACTGCAGGTTGCCCCGGAAGTCGGCCCAGCCGACGGTGTTGTCGTCGACCGCCCGCAGGAAACCGGTTGGGCCGCCGCGGAACTGGACGTACGGCCACCCCGTCGCACTGACCGTCGCCAGATAGAAGCTGTCCCGCTCGGCGAGGTACTCCCGCTCGTCGTCGGTGAGCGCATCGGTGCCTGGCACTGCCTTGCCCTGCACGCGTTTGCGATCGTAGAACACCAGGCTGCCGTGATCGCGCTGGACGTCGCGGACCGCGTCGGTGAACGCGATGGCGCCGTAGTGCTTGCTCATCGGCAGGTCCTTTCGATGGTGCCGTCGGCGAGAGCGGCTGCGAGTTGGCGCCGCGACGTGACGCCCAGTTTCCGGAACACCTTGCTCAGGTGATACTCCACGGTCGAGGTCGTGATGAACAGCCGGCTGGCGATTTCGGCGTTGGTCGCCCCGGCGCAGGCGTGCCGGGCCACCTCGTTCTCCTGCGGGGTGAGGCCGAAGGTACTGGCGGCTGGCGATACTCGGCCGGCAGCGCGCTGCTCGACACCGGCGCGCTCGGCGAACGCTGCGGCACCCAGCGCGGTGAACATGTCGTAGGCGGTGCCCAACTGCAGTTGGGCATCGCGGCGCCGCTTGCGACGGCGGAGCCATTCGCCGTAGAGCAGATGCGCGCGGGCGAGTTCGGCGCGCATCGCAGTCCCGCTCAGCGCCCTGATGGCCTCCTGGTAGTACGGCTCGGCGTCGGCGTCGGCGGCCAGCAGCGCCCGTGACCGGGCCAGCAGCCCCAGCGCCCACGGCGTCAAGGAGACGTTGGCCCGCTCGGTCAGCCGCGCCAACGCGGCCTGGGCGACCGCTCGATCTCCGCCCCGCACACCGGCTTCGACGATGTCGGGCAGAATCCGGCTGCCGAATCCGGGCGGGTCGTCGTGAAAGACTCTCAGCCCCCAGCCGAGTGCCTCGGGATAGCGGCCCAGCCCGAGTTCCAGGACCGTGAGTCCCATCCGCGCGAGGATTTCCAAAATGGAGGCACCGGGCGCGGTCCCGAGGGCACCGAGGTGGTGGGTGGGCAGGCCGGCCAGTGCGGTCACGGTCCCGGCTCGCGCCGCGAACACCATGCCGATCGGCCGGGCAGCCAGCCGTTGCGCGACGAACGCCAGCACGGCGAGCGATTCTGGATCCAGCCACTGCGCATCGTCGATCAGGCACAGCAACGGGGTCTCGACCGCCACCTCGGACAGCAGGGCCAGCACGGCGAAGCCGAGCAGGACCGGGTCGGCCGGTGGGCCGTCGCCGAGGCCGAACGTCAGCTCCAGCGCCGCGCGGTGCGGCTCGGCGAGCCGGTGCGCGCGCCGCAGATAGGGCGCCAGGAGTCGGTGCAACGCCGCGAAGGCCAGCGGCCGCTCCGCTGCTGCACCGGCGAGCCGCAGGGTGCTGAGACCGACGGCCGAGTCCGTCGCGTAGTGCAGCAGGGCGGACTTCCCGGTACCGGGTGCACCGACGAACACCGCAGTGCCGCTGCATCCGTCGCGGACATCGGCCGCGAGCTTGTCCAGTACCGCACATTCCGGGGCGCGCCCGACGAGGGTCCGTTCGTCGAGCATGTCAGGCGGGCGCGGGGATCAACCCGCCGGCGAAGAACATGAAGTACAGGGTGCCCGCGAAGGCGGCCATGATCGTCGACCCGACCACCTTCCCGGTGACCCTGCCGTGGGTGCCGGCCCAAATGGCAAGTCCGGCAACGGCGAACGCGCCCAGCGTGACCTCCTGCAGCACGATGTGGGTGACCGACATGCCCGCTGCGGTGGCGAATTTCGCCAGCAGCACCATCTCGATCAGCTGGATCGGCACCGTCAGCAGGGCGAAGTTGCCGAGCGGTCGCGGGTCGTACCCCTTGAGTTGCACGATGGTGGTGGCGACGAATTGCAGGCCGTACATGCCCGTGATCGCCGAGAACAGCAACTGAAGTTGCACCACGGCCGGCTCGTGTCCCAGGGGTGCGGCGATGAGCAGGAACGCCGACATGAACAGCAAGGTGATGGCGCCGAGCAGGCTCGCGGCCGCCGCCACCGTCTTCGCCGGCTCCGGCCCGGTGTCGCCATCGCGGTCGGTGTCCACACCGAAGTTCGCCAACGCGTTGCCCCACAGGGCGAACGCGAGCCCGACCATGCCGAGCGTCACGGGTGAGAGTGCCATCGCAGGTCAGATGAAGATGTCGAGTGGGAGTACGGCGGTGACGATGAAGTTCGGCACGTCGACCATCTCGGAGATCTTGAGATCCACGGCCACCGAACAGATCGTGTAGGCCTGCTGCTCGTCGTAACCCCACTCGTCGACCAGATAGGCGATCATCTGGTGCAGCGCGTTGGCCGCCGCCAGGCTGGTGTCTTCGGACTCGTTGGTGCCGTCCGCTCGGATCGGCAGACCCGTCGTCGCGTAGAACCGCTTGGGCGCCTGCCACTCCGGGGCCATGATGAAGTCGTCGCGGAAGAACTGCAGACCCTGGACGCCGCGGCGTTTGGCCTCGCCCTTGCGCAGATGCAGTTCGGCGGTGAACGTCGCCGCCACCTCGATGGCCGTGCCGCACACCTCCCCGTCGCCCTGGGCGAAGTGCGCGTCGCCGACCGAGAACAGCGCACCCTCGGTGGCGACCGGGATGAGCATCGTGGTGCCCGCGGTGAGCTGCTTGACGTCGATGTTGCCCGCGATCTCCCGCGGCGGGATGGTGCGCAACGCCTCATCGGCGATGGCCGGGTCGGCCGGCACGGCGCCCCGCGGCTGAGGTCCGTTGACCGCCCCACCGCGAGAGAGCAGTTCGGCCTCGCGGCGCAGGTAGGTTTCCCGCAGCGACGCCGACGGAGCGACACCCATGGAACCCATGAAGGGCGCCCCCGGTATCCGGATGCCGGGAATCTGCTCGCTGGTCGCCCAGTTGTCCGCGATGTCCCATTTGGTGATGTGCGGCGCGGTGTACTTGCCCCGCAGAAAGCCGAATCCGGGCACCTGGACGGTGTAACCCCAACGGGCACATTTGGTTTGACCGATGCGCACCTCCAGCAGGTCGCCGGGCTCCGCGTCGCGGACGTACACCGGACCCGTGTGCGGGTGCACCAGATCCGTCGTGGCGTGCCCCACGTCGTCGTTGGTGGTGTCCTTGTTGAACTGCGAGTCCCAGGCGTCGCGGGCTTCCATCACGACGGTGTCCCCCGGGTCGATCGTCAGGATCGGCGGAATGCCTTCGTGCCACCGGTTGTGTCCGGTGTTCGGCTCTTCGGCGAGGGTCTTGGATTTGTCGATCTTGATGTAATGCGTTGATCCGGCCATGACCTGAATTCAACGGCGCGTCGGGCGGTTCCCGCCAGTCGATCCGCGCACCGAAACCGGCGTTTTGCGCAGTCTCGGCGGGAGTTACACACCCTCAACATCAGCGGAACGGCGACGAAACGAGTCATGGCGACCCTGATGGTCGTAGGCTCCGCTTAGGCCTGCCGTGACGAGGAAGTCCTTGATATGTCGTTTGATGAGTTCGCCGTGCAGGTGCTCGAGCGCCTGCCCAGCCCCGTGTGGGTGGTTCAGGGTGACGGCGAAATCGCATTCGCGAACACGGCCGCCGCCTACGAAGTGGGCTGGTCCGATCCGCGCAAACTCCTCGGCATGCCCAGCCACGAGACCGTCCACCACCGCTACGCCGACGGATCGGACTATCCGCGCGACTCGTGTCTGGTGCTGCGCAACGGTACGCCGATGCCGTACACCCCCAAGTCCGACGAGTGGTTCATCCGCCGCGACGGCACCATCTTCCCCATCGCCTGGTCGTGCGCACCCATCAACATGCTCTCCGGTTCGGGCATGGTCGTCTCGTTCCGGGATGTCACCGACGACCGGGAACGCGAGCGGGTGCGGCACGACGGTCAGTGGGAAGCGATCCGCGACGCCGCCCCGCGGCCGTCGACGCTGGTGAATCGCGAGATGTTGACCGAGCGCATCCGCGCCTTCATCGCCGAGAACGCCCTTGACCCCGCGCTGGATCCGTCGGTCGTCGCCAAGACCCACCACATCTCGCTGCGGCTGCTGCAGGGCCTGTTCTCCGACGAGGATTCCTCCCCCGCCAGGTTCATCCGCGACCAACGACTGATGCACGCCCGCAGGCTCCTCAACGACGGCGAGTCCATCTCGCGCGCCGCGACGCTCAGTGGATTCTCCGACCTCGGTACGTTCACCCGCGCCTTCCGCCGCCGCTTCGGTTGCACCCCGTCGTCCTACCTCAGGGGTTATCAGGTACTGCCCTGACCCCCGGCCATCGTGGCCACGATGTCCGCGGTGGCGACGACAGCGTGCGCCAGAAACGCGTAGTTGACCAGTGCCGCCTGGTAGCCGTCTCCGCGCACCGGATGCCGGGGTCCTGCCGTGGCGTCGCGAACCACGGCCACCTCGAACCCGTTCTCCAGCAGGTCCCGCAGATGGGATTCGACGCAGATGTTCGCCAGCATCCCGCAGAGGATGACCTTGGCGATGCGCCGCTTCCGGAGTTGCAGGATCAGGTCATTGGTCTGCGGGCTCCACACCTTGTGCGGGCTGGCGACGATCGTCTTGCCGTCGTCGATGTAGGGCTTGAACTCATCGAGCCAGTCGGCGCCGGATCCGGTGAACCCGTCCAGGGTCAGCGGGCCGGAGCGGGCAAACGTGTTGGTCTGGAACTCATCTGACTCCAGCGGACCGTTGAACAGCCACGTGTGGTCGGTCGGATAGAAGTAGTGCGGTGAGATGAACACCGGGTAGTTCGCGGCCTTGGCCGCCACCAGGATGTCGAGCAGGTGTTCCACCGTCTGGTTCTCGGTCACGCTGGCCCCGACGGCATCCCAGTTCTTGCCGGCGGGACTGAGCACGTCGATCTGGGGATCGATGATGACCACTGCGGTGTCCCGGTGGCTGTACTCCATGGCGTGACCTTTTAGTTCGCGCTCTGCGTACCCAGCGCTCGGGGCAGGAAGTCGCGGATGTAGCCGCTGATTTCTTCACCATGAGTTTCCAGGGCGAAGTGACCGGTGTCCAGCAGGTGGAATTCGCCGTTGGGGAAATCGCGGCGGAACGCTTCCGCGCCTGCGGCGGCAAAGATTTCGTCGTTCTTGCCCCAGGTGACCAGCAGCGGCGGCTGGTAGGTGCGGAAGTACTCCTGAAACGCCGGATAGCCGTCGAGATTGAACTGGTAGTCCCAGAACAACTGCAACTGGATGGCGTCGTTGTTCTTGCGGTCCAGGCCGAGTTGGTCCAGCTGCCAGGCTTCGGGTGCGATGCGGTCCAGCCGATCTGCGGGCACCCCGTGGGTGTACTGCCAGTAGGTGGTCTCCAGCGTGAACTTCTCGCGGACCCCGTCCTCGTTGGCCGGCCGGTCTTTGGCGTGGGCGAACAGGATGTCCCAGAACGGCGTGAAGCCCTCCAGGTACGCGTTGCCGCTCTGGGTGATCAGCGCCGTGATCCGCTCGGGTCGCCTGCTGGCGATTCGCAGGCCGATCGGAGCGCCGTAGTCGTGGATGTAGAGGGCGAACCGGTCGAGGCCGAGATGAGTGATCAGGCCTTCGGTGATTTCGGTCAGCCGATCGAAGCTGTAGGTGAACTGGGTGGTGGTCGGCATGGCGGACCGGCCGAAGCCGATGTGGTCCGGCGCCACCAGGTGGTATTCGTCGGCCAGGGAGTTGATCAGATTGCGGAACATGTGGGAGCTGGACGGGAAGCCGTGCAGCAGAAGCAGGGTGGGATTGGTCGGGTCACCGGCCTCGCGGTAGAACACCTCGAGGCCTTCGATGGTCGCCGTCTGATACCGCGTCGCAAATGCACTCATACCCCGCAGCTGACCACGGGCGTCAACCGGCGCGAATCCGGGAAACACCCCAGTGTCGTCAGCCGCCGAACAACAGGTAGAGCCCGGTGAATGTGTAGGCCACCATCGCCAGCATCATCGCCAACTGACCGGTGAGCTGATGGCCGGCAGGCAGCAGCCGCAGCGCCCGATCGTGCGCGGCGACCACCCCGGCGATATGCCCGGCGACCACGCAGCAGACCTTGATCGTGGCCAGCACCGAAGGATGCAGGGACAGCACATAGTAGGTGTCCCAGCCCAGTCCGACGGGTTCGAGCAGCCGGCTCACGGCCTGCTGTCCCCGCTCCACCAGATACGTCAGGTAGTGGGCGAATACGTAGCCGATCACGATCGGGATCAACGAGTGCGCCAGCTGACCCGGCAGCGCGCGTCGGCGCGTCCGGTCGACTCCGCCGGTGGCCTGTGCGGCGGCCCAGAACGTCACTCCCACCACCAGGATGAAGACCAGCAGGCCGCCCGTCTTGATCAGGGTCGCCGTCCACGGCCCGCCGGCGAGCCCGTCGACGAAGTCGCGCCACTCCGGCATCGCCGAGAACCCGTCGAACGCTGTCGAGCCCAGCAGCACCGCCAGCACGGTCAGCGTGCCCGGCCGCACCGGCAGCGTCGGCAGGTGGTCGAAGGGATTGCCGACCACCAGCCGCCCGGCACTGTCCCGGCGGAACGGCGAGAGCCGCGACGCCACCATGCTGTAGACCTCGAACGGGTCGGCGCGCGCCAGCCAGCGCGGCCCGAACACCAGCGCCCCGGCCACCATCACCACGAGGTACGCCAGCAGCCAGACCCGCACCGCGCCAAGCGCACCGGGGTCCGGGCTGGCCAACTCCAGCCAGACGAACGCGAACAGACCCAGTGCCGCGGGGCGGTACCCCCAGCCCTCGGGATAAGCCCGGTCCCCGACGGCAGGCAGCAGCCGAAACACGGTCCGCACCGGCGAGATGGCGCGCCAGATCGGGCCCACCACCACCGACACCGCGACCAGACCCACCCAGAGCAGCACGTAAAATGTTGCCGGCAGGGCATTTTCATCGTTCTGCGGTCCGACGACGGATACCACCACCACCCACGCCAGGAATACCAGCCCCAGCGCCGCCACCACGCGGCGGGTCACCGGTGCATCGATCACCCGCGCGAGCGGGGCAGGCAGCGGCCGGGCCGGGTTGTCGGGGTCGAAACGTGGCCGCTTCCAGGCGAAGGCGACCACCGCGAAGGAGATCGTCAACGCCCAGGAGGCCCCGATCAGCGCATAGCTGTACGGGATGGGCAGATCGGTCGAGCCGCCGAGCCCGTGCGCCAGCACGGTGACGCGAGCGCTCACGGCTGCACTTGGATGGTGGCCACCGTTCGGTTCAGGTGATGCAGCTCGACATCGACCGAGCCGGGCACGGAGACGGTGAACTCAAAGGACTGGCCGGATTTCGGCTGGACCTCGAACTCGTGGTCGGGCACCGAGTGCACGTGCAACTCGTCGGCGACATCGCTGTTCACCTGCAACGTGATGGGCTCGCCGACCTTGGCCTGCAGCGTCGCGTTGGTCGGGGTGACGTTGCCGTCGGCGATGGCCACCTCGACCACCAGCCGTTGCGGTGCGGGGGTGGCCGTCCCTGGCGCCGAGGCCTGACCACCCGATCCGCATCCCGCCACGAATAGAGTCAAAGCGATTGCGGCAGAACATAATCCAGCTCGGCCGATCACAACCCGTCCTTTTCTTCTGTGCTGTCCACGGGGTTCCGCCGATCCCGAACCGCGATGTACACGACCACGCCACACACGATGACCGCCGGGACCAAGGCCGGGATGGCCAGCAGCAGCGCGTGATGCGAGAGGTAGGTGACCTCTGCCAGTTCGACCGGTGCCGTCACGCGCTCGGTGATACCCGCGGGCGGGTGTCCTCAAGCGCGGCAGGTTCCGGCTCGGTGCGGTTGATCCGGCCGCCGCCCCACGTCAGTGCGGCGATCAGGACCAGCGTGCAGGCCAGCACCACCAGCGACGCGACGTTGTACAGCCACTCGGGGGTGTCCGGCGTGCGTTCGCGCTGCAGGATGGTGATCTCGTGCACGAACGGCCGGGTCATGTTGGCCTGAGCGGGCACCTCCGGCACGTTGATGCCGGGATCGGCCGCCAGATAGATCGGCACCGCACTCATGGTGTAGCCGTCCTGGACCCGCAGCAGGGTCTTCCACTGCCCCCACACCGGCAGCGGCGCCGTGGAGCGGTAATGCCCGGGTCCGACCTTCTCCAGCTTGTCGATCTGCAGGCCGCGATCGTTGGCCAGTCCGCCCTGCCAGGACAGGATCGTCACCCATTCGGGGTTGTCGCTGACCAGGTCCGGCGGGTTGATCTGGATGTCGGCCGACACCATCCGCTGCCCGCTGTCGCTGGGCAGTTCGGTCAATGCGATGGTGGCGGTCGCCTTGTCGGGCACCACGATGTGCAGGCCGTTGGCCACCGCTCCGCCGATGATGAGCACCGTCAGCACGATCGCCGAGATGCTGAAGGCCTTGCGCGGCAGGCGCTGACCCGTCAACACCAAGGCGAGCAGCGCGCCGCACACGCCCATCGCCACCGCGACGGGCACAGCCATCGCCACAGCCTCTCCCCACATGGCGGTGGGCCACGGATAGCGGTAGACCCCGTCGACCCAGAACGAATCCAGCCACAGTCCGACGGTGCCGATCAGCGCACCGCCCACCACACCGAACACGATGGGCCGCTTGACCAATGGGCTCAGCGCCAGCAGTTCGATCACTACGGCCGGGCCGAGGTACAGCGCGAACCAGCTGGTCGGGGCGCCGAGAATCGGACCGACCACCAGTGCGACCAACCCGCGCAATACGGCGGCGATCAGCACGGCGATGACGGCCCCGCCGCGGCCCAGAACCAGCCGGGCCGCCACCAACGCCAAGGCAGCGGCGGCGGCAATCATCATGGGCTGCAGCACCAACCGGAACTGCTCGACACCGAAGTCATATTCGATCTGGAACACCGACAGCCCGATCACCAGACCACCGAAAGACAGGTACTGCAAGAACTTCATCGCGAACTTGTCGGGCGGAGCATCGGCTCCCATCGCACGCCTGCCCTCGTATTCCAGGAACAGCACGGCGATCAGCGACAGGCCCGCGCCGCCGATAAGCATCAGGTGCGTCGGGCCCCACAGGGTGACGTCCTGGCCGAAGATCCGGTGCCAGATGTCATCGAGCGGGAACCCGATCAGGGCGTACAGCCCGCAGGCCGCCATCAGCAGTCCGCCTACCGGGGCATGCCAGGACCGGGTGATTTTGACGGCCGCGGCGCCCGGTTTGTCGTAGGGCAGCACGACGGCCACCATTCCCGCGATGAACAGCAGGAACAGGCCGAACAGAATGAAGTAGTGCGCCGGGTTGGCCAGCGGACCCGGGTCTCGGCCTTTACCGATGTGCAGGCTGACGTCCCAGATGAAGCCGAACAGGGCGCAGATGATGGTGGCGGTGAACAGCAACACCGACAACGCCACCCATGGCGGCCGGTGAAACTTGTTGCCGAGCCGCTCCGCGAGATTGTGCAGCCAGGTGATCTTGTGGCTGCGGTGCTGATAGCCGATCCACAGCAACACCAGCGTCACCACCAGCGCGGCCACCGACAGTCCGAGCACCTGATCCAGGGCGGCGCCGCCACCCTCCGAGGTCGCGGCCAGCACGGTGAGGTCAGTGGCGTTCATGAAGTGAGACGTCATTGTCAGTTCCCGAATGTGGTGAGCTCGCGCTCGGTTGCTGTCGTGCTCGCAAAAGTACCCGATACCGCCGGTTCTAAATCAATGAATTCAACGGAATCTCTGGTCCCTAGATCTTGAAGGGCAGGGCCAGTTTCACGATCTTCTTGACGACGGAACCGAACTGCTTCGGCAGCGACCCACTGTTGTACGGAATTCCGTAGCGTCGGCAGATCTCCTGGACGTCCTGGGCGATCTCCGCGTGCCGGAAAGCCGGGATGTCCGGGAACAGGTGGTGCTCGATCTGGAAGGACAGGTTGCCACTGAGGAGGTGAAAGAGCTTGCCGCCGGTCAGGTTCGCCGAGCCGAGCACCTGACGGAAGTACCACTGACCCCGGGTCTCCGCCTTGGTCTCCTCGATGGAGAACTCCTGGACGTCCTCGGGAAAGTGTCCGCAGAAGATGATCATGTAGGACCACACGTTGCGCATCAGGTTGGCGGTCATGTTGCCGGCGAACACCCACGGCGCGACCGGCCCGGCCAGCAGCGGGAAGGCGACGTAGTCCTTGAGCAGCTGGCGCTTGGTCTTGTGCCAGATGCCCGTGAGCACCTCGCGCTTGTCGGCGATGCTGATCTCGCCCGAGCGGATGCGCTCGGTCTCCAGTTCGTGCAGTGCGACGCCGTACTGGAACAGCACCATCAGCAGGAAGGCGTAGACCGGGTTGCCGAGGAAGTACGGCTTCCAGCGCTGACCTTCGCTCATCCGCAGGATGCCGTAACCGATGTCGCGGTCCATGCCGACGATGTTGGTGTAGGTGTGGTGCATGTAGTTGTGCGAGTGCCGCCACTGGTCGCCGGGGCACGCGGTGTCCCATTCGAAGTTGCGGCCGGTGAGCGCGGGATCGCCCATCCAGTCGTACTGGCCGTGCATGACGTTGTGGCCGATCTCCATGTTGTCGAGGATCTTGGAGATGCCGAGCATGGCGGTGCCCGCCAGCCAGAACGGCGGGAAGATGCCGCCGAACAGCAGCGCTCGGCCGCCGACCTCAAGGCCGCGCTGCGCCTTGATGATTCGCCGGATGTAGGTCGAATCGCGCTCGCCGAGGTCGGCGATGACGCGTTCCTTCAGTGCGTCGAGTTCGCGGCCGAGGGCGTCGGCCTGCTCGTGGGTCAGGGTCACGGTCTTGCCGCCGACGGTCTTCTGCAGCACGGGCCGCGGATTGGCAGCGGTGGTGGTGTCTTCGGAGATGGTGACAGTCATGTCGAGCTCCTAGGTGTGTGGATTGGGTTGGCTAGAGCGCGATCTCGACGTCACCGACGGGAGCGGAGACGCAGATCTGCACGTCTTCGCAGTCGGCGGACGAGATGGCGCCGGTGATCAGGTTGCGCACGGCGCCGCGGGTCTTGGGGCGGGTACAGGTGTGGCAGATGCCCATTCGGCATCCGCTGGCCGGGGCCAGGCCGGCGGTCTCGGCCTGATCCAGGATCGAGCGGCCGTCGTCGGTGACGGCGACGCCGGAGTCGGCGAAGCTGACCTGGCCGCCCAGCGGGGTGTCGGGTACGACGAACACCGGCGGGACGAAACTCTCGGCGAGCGCCGACGGGCAGGCCTGCCGCACGGCGTCGACCAGGGCGGGCGGTCCGCACACGTAGACGGCGTCGGCATCCCGCAGGTGATCCGGGCCGAAATGCCCCGACAGGTCGCCGCCGATCGGTGAACGGGTGTATCCGTGCAGCACGGTCACCCCGGGCATCGCGGCGAGTTCGTCGCGGTAGCACGCCTCCTGCGCGGTGCGCGCGTAGTGGATGAAGGTGAGCTCGCCGGCGAAGCCCTCGGCGCGCAGGGTGCGCAACATCGACATCACCGGGGTGATGCCGCTGCCGCCGGAGATGAACAGGATTCGGCGCGGTCGGTCGGCGGGCAACACGAAGTTGCCCGCGACGCCTTCCAGTCCGACCACCAGGCCTGGACGGGCGTGGTCGTAGAGGTAGGTCGAGACCACTCCGCCGTCGTGCCGACCGATGGTCAGCTCCAGGACCGGGCTGTTTTCGGCGTTGGCCGGCGAGTAACAGCGGGTGTGCCTGCGACCGTCGATGTCGACGGCGAGGGTGACGTACTGGCCGGCCCGAAACCCCGGGAAGGCGGCGTTCGGTTCCAGCGTCAAGGTGACGCTGCGCGGAGTGGTCCGGCAGACGTCGAGCACCCGGGCCCTGGCGGTGGCCAGCGTCCAGGTGGGCTCCACCAGTTCGGTGTACCGGTCGACCCCGTGGGGTCCGGTGAGGAGGTCCACCAAGGAAGAGCCGAGCACTCTTCCGAGCAGATCGGGTACCAGAGTTTGAGTGAACATGTGTACACCGTTCGCTACATCGCCCGTGGTAGTCAAGACTTTCCGCAGCTCTGTGGTACGTTTCACAGAGTGAACAGTCGTGCTCCCAGTTCACGGTCGAGCCACCGGTCCAGCAGATCCGGGCACGGTTCCTCGCGTGACGAGTCCCGCGATCGCGGCTCCCGCGAAGAACGCAAAGAGGCCACCCGGCGCGCCATCATCGCCGCCGCCCTCAAACTGCTCGACGACCGCAGTTTCGGCGGGTTGAGCCTGCGCGAGGTCACCCGCGAAGCAGGCATCGTGCCCGGTGCGTTCTACCGGCATTTCGAATCGATGGAAGCGCTGGGACTCGTGCTGATCGACGAGTCGTTCCGCGCGCTGCGGGAGATGTTGCGCGGCGCACGCGCAGGCAAACTGGATACCAACCGCGTCATCGAATCGTCGGTCGAGATCCTGGTCGCCAGCGTCGACGAGCAGCGCGAGCACTGGCTGTTCATCGGCCGGGAACGCAACAGCGGAGTCAGCGTCCTGCGCTATGCCATCCGCACCGAGATCCGGTTGATCACCTCGGAACTCGCCACCGACCTGGCCCGCTTCCCCGGCCTGAACACCTGGAGCACCGAGGACCTCAACATCCTGGCCAGCCTGTTCGTCAATGCGATGATCTCCATCGCCGAGGCCATCGAGGACGCACAGAATCCGTCGGCGCTCGCCGAGATCAAGCGGGTCGCCATCAAACAACTGCGGATGATCACCGTCGGCGTCACCGACTGGCGCAGCACGCTCTAGCTCAGTCGGGCGGAAGGTTTTCCAGGCTCTGCGCGCACTGCGCCAGCGCCGCCGCCAACTGCGCCTGCCGGCTATCCGGAATCCCTTGCAGCATTTGGGATTCGACACCGAGCACGGCGTCGTGGGCGCTGTCCAGCGTGCGCCGGCCCGCCGATGTCAGCCGGAGCGCCCGCGCCCGGCCCCGTGCGGTGGAATCGGCGTCGTCGACATAGCCGGCCGAGCGCAGGCCGCCCAGCACGTCCTGCAACGACTGCCTGGTGACGAAGCACAGCCGGGCGAGCTCAGCGGCGGACGCGTCGGGATGATCCGCCAGCGCCCGGAGCACGGCGTACTGCGACATCGACAGACCGATCGGGCGCAGAGCGGCGTCACAGCGGCGTCGCATCGCCTGTTGCACCCGCTTCACCAGGTAACCCACGCCCTGCTCGACATTCGTCGCGTCCATGACAGGAACCTTACATTGCTGCTACCGTGAAGTAAGGAACCTGACACGCAGAGGAGAGCAATCATGACCACCATCGAGGCCGGGGCGCCCTACGCCACCCTGATCAACGTGTTCACTGTCGAGCCGGACCGGGCTGAGGCGCTGGCCGACCTGTTGACCACTGCGACCGAAGACGTGATGCAACACCTGGACGGCTTCATCTCGGCCAACATCCACATCAGCACCGACAACACCAGGGTGACGAACTACGCCCAGTGGAGCGATGCGGCGGCAATGGAGGCGATGCGGGCCGACGAGACGGCGCGCGAACACATGGGCCAGGCCGCGCAGCTGGCCACCAGCTTCGAGCCGCACCTGTACCGGGTGGTCTCTGTGCACAGCCGGTGAGCGGCTACTGAGCCACCAGGTGCAGCAGGCGTCGCGGTTCAGCGTGTACCAGTTCGAGTGCGGACTCGACGGTGTGCGCGGCGTTCAGCCCGCCCTCGGGATCGCAGATCCGCAGTACCCGGTGCACCGCTGCGCTGGGCACCATCGCCCAGCGCACACCGGCCTTCGCACACCGCACGTTGAACATGTGCAGCATCGAAAACCCTTGCGTGCCAAAGAAATCAACCCCGGTAAGGTCGAGCACCAGATACCCGCACCGAGCGGACACGCGCAACGCGTAATCCCCCAGTTCCCCGGCATTGGCCGCATCGATCGCCCCGTCGGCGGTGATGACGGCGGTATCGGCGATCGGCCAGCGCAGGCCGAAGCGGGCGATACGGGTATGCCACGACGTGGCGAGAGGAACAGGGTCCTCGATGATGTCGACAGTCACTTCTGCGCCCTCTGGATGGAGCCGATATTCCGGCGGCTGGGCACTCAACCTGCAGTTACCGTATCGCGCGCGCCAGGCGCTGTCACTCCACTTTCTCGGCACCGTTTGGCCACCCCCACCGCCGGGTACAACGGCGCCGTGCGGCGCCAGGCAATGAGCTCAGCGGAGAGCGGATTGGACCGACGGCCAGACGGGATCAGCGATGAGACCGTCGAGGCGGTCGGCAAACTGTCGGAGGCGTTGGAAACCGTCGAACGCGCCCGTGGCGCGCTGTACACCTTCCATCAGTTGATGGGCCACGCCGACGCCCAGATCGGCGAGGCGGCGGACCAACTCCGCTCAGCCGGCCATGGCGCACTCGCCGACCGGCTGGACACCGAGATGGTCGGACGCAACGTGCTGTCCGGCCGCTGGACCTTCCAGGTGGTCGAAGAGTTCGACGACGGCTACTGGTCGGAACTGCGCGAGCACGAGAACGCGGTTCGCGGCGAGCTCCTGTCCGGGGTCCGGCACGTATTCGAGGCGGAGATGAAGCGCGACCGTCGCACCCCCGGCCGGCCGGGTCACACGGCCAGCCCATCCTGATCCAGACGACACCTGCTTTTAACGTCACAGTCAGTTTGACGGTTGCCACCGAGCGGGTATCCCCGCTGCCAACCGACCCGAAGGACGCACATGGCACACAACACAGATCCCGGCTTGGCGCTGGCTGTGCCCACCCGACCCAACCTGGGTGCCGCGTCGGTCGGCGGCGGTTTCGACATCACCCGCTCACTCCCGTTTGGGGACCCTGACCAGCATCTTTTCGGCGGAGCGGAGCTCTACTCACCGATGTCGCTTCGTGGCGACTCGGGATACGAGGGTAGGCACCGCGCCGCGGAATGACAGATCGCGGGACTTGTCCGGTCCCGTGCAACCCACCAATTCAGTCGCTAGGTTGATGCGGCGCCCTCGATCGAACTCAACCGGACGAGGTTTGCACCCGATGAAAGAAATGTGGAGATGACGGCCCGACTTAAGCGAGCAACAAAGTGACCAAAGCTATCCCCGCGGCCGCCGCAGAGGTATGGCCCGGCAAGGCGTACCCCCTCGGCGCGACCTACGACGGTTCCGGCACGAACTTCGCGGTTTTCAGCGAGGTCGCCGAACGCGTCGAACTGTGCCTGT
The DNA here is from genome assembly GCA_040511255.1 of Mycobacterium sp. GTDB lineage: Bacteria > Actinomycetota > Actinomycetes > Mycobacteriales > Mycobacteriaceae > Mycobacterium. The sequence goes on from JBEVHL010000209.1 coordinate 19,564, forward strand.
TCGACGCCGACGGCGAAGAGACCCGCGTGACGCTGCCCGAGGTCGACGGTTTCGTCTGGCACGGCTTCCTGCCGAACGTGGAATCCGGCCAGCGGTACGGCTACCGGGTGCACGGCCCGTATGACCCCGCGGAGGGCAACCGGTGCAACCCCAACAAACTGCTACTCGATCCGTATTCGAAGGCCATCGATGGCACCTTCGACTGGGATCAGTCGCTGTTCTCCTACAACTTCGGCGATCCTGACAGCCGCAACGACGACGACTCCGCGGCGAGCATGCCGAAGTCGGTGGTGATCAACCCGTTCTTCGACTGGGGCGTGGACCGTCCGCCACAGCGCGAGTACGCCGACTCGATCATCTACGAGGCACATGTCAAAGGTCTGACCGAGACTCACCCCGATATCCCGGAGCAGAGCCGCGGCACCTACGCCGGTATCGCGCATCCCGCGATCATCGAGCACCTCAAGACGGTCGGCGCCACCGCGATCGAGCTGATGCCGGTGCACCATTTCGCCAACGACTCCACCCTTATCGACAAGGGATTGTCGAACTACTGGGGTTACAACACCATCGGGTTCTTCGCCCCCGACGCCAAATACTCGACCAGCAGCGCGACGCCGGGTAATCAGGTGCAGGAGTTCAAGGCGATGGTGCGTGCCCTGCACGAGGCAGGCATCGAGGTGATCCTCGACGTGGTCTACAACCACACCGCCGAGGGCAACCACATGGGGCCCACCGTCTCCATGCGCGGTATCGACAACTCGGCCTACTACCGGCTGGTCGACGACGACAAGCGCTATTACATGGACTACACCGGCACCGGTAACAGCCTCAATGTCGGGCACCCGCATTCGCTGCAGCTGATCATGGACTCCCTGCGGTACTGGGTCACCGAGATGCACGTCGACGGCTTCCGGTTCGACCTGGCCTCCACCCTGGCCCGGGAGTTCTACGACGTCGACAAGCTCTCGACGTTCTTCGAACTGGTGCAACAGGATCCAACGGTCAGCCAGGTCAAGCTGATCGCCGAGCCGTGGGATGTCGGGCCCGGCGGCTACCAGGTGGGCAACTTCCCGCCGCAATGGACCGAATGGAACGGCAAGTACCGCGACACCGTCCGGGATTTCTGGCGCGGCGAGGATGCCAGCCTTGGTGAGTTCGCCTCGCGGTTGACCGGTTCGGCCGATCTGTACGAGCACACCGCTCGCCGGCCGGTCGCGTCGATCAACTTCGTCACCGCTCACGACGGTTTCACCCTGCTGGACCTGGTGTCCTACAACGAGAAACACAACGAGGCCAACGGAGAAGGCAACAACGACGGCGAATCCAACAACCAGTCCTGGAACTGTGGCGTGGAGGGACCCACCGACGATCCGGAGGTCAACGCGCTGCGCGCCCGGCAGCAACGCAACTTCATCACCACCACCCTGCTGTCGCAGGGCGTGCCGATGCTGTGTCACGGCGACGAGTTGGGCCGCACCCAGGGCGGCAACAACAACGGCTACTGCCAAGACAACGAGATCACCTGGATCCATTGGGATCAGGTGGACACCGACCTGCTGGACTTCACCCAGTCGGTCTCGGCTCTGCGGGCCGCACATCCGGTGTTCCGCAGGCGGCGGTTCTTCGACGGTCTGCCCGTGCGCATCCGAGGTTCCGAACGCCTGCCGGACATCTCGTGGTTCAGCCCGGACGGCTCGGAAATGAGCGACGAGGACTGGGGCTCCGGCTTCGGCAAATCCGTGGCGGTGTACCTCAACGGCAACGGCATTCCCGATCTGGATGCGCGTGGTGCCCGGGTGACCGACGATTCGTTCGTGCTCTGCTTCAATGCGCACCACGAGCCGATCGACTTCACCTTGCCGCCAAAGGAATTCGGTCAGTCGTGGCTGCCCGTGATCAACACCGCGGCCGAACCCGGCGCTGACGACGCCAAGCCCGTCGGTGCAGGAGAGACAGTTCAGGTCGAGTCCCGCGCGATGGTGGTACTGCAGGCGGCGCCCGAAGAGGATTAGCGGCAGTTACAGCAGCAGGGGCGGCGGGATCAGGTGTAGACGAACCTGGTCTCGCCGCTTCCGTTGTTGGCCTGCAGGTCAATGTAGATCGGACCGCGGTCGAACGGGAAGTACCCGGTGACGTACCAGTCCCCCTCCACCCCGCCAGGCACCACTGTTGGCGACGTGCGTTCGGTCGTGGTGTAGGAATACAGCAGCTGGGAGCCGTCGGCGTTGTAGACCGAGATCACCGTTCCCGGCGGTATGCCGGCCGCGTACTGGGTGCCCGCCACCAAAAACTCTGGCAGAGAACCAAATACCCCGCCCGAGTCGATATTGGCCAGGGCGGGTTGCACCGCCAGGTTGCCGATCTTCACCAGTACATCGGTCGACGGTGCGCCGGGAAGCGTCACCCGGGCCGGCAGCGGGGCAGGCCCGAGCACCAGCACCCGGTGCCGCTCGTCGAGCAGCATGCCCTTGTTGAGCAGGCCGGCTAGCGCGGTCATCGGCACCGTCGCATCGGTGTCGCCGACGAAAGTATTGGCGTTCGGCCCGATGCCGAGGATTCCGACATACCCGGCGCCCTGGTCGTTGTAATCCTGGAACGCCTGCACCGATTCCAAGGAGACGATCCGGACGGTCGTCGGTGTCGTCGTGACGCCGTTGCCGAAGTCGACCGTCGTGTCATACACGTCGTAGTTGTAGCTGAAGTCCTCGCCATAGCCACTGCTACCGTGCGCGATCGGATCGCCGAGCCCGGTCAGACCAACATAGCGGGGATCCATCACCAGACCGGTCGAGCCGGTATCGATCAGCACCGGGACCCGCTCGCCGCCGTTGACCGAGATGTAGATGATCGGCTCGGTCGCGACACCTGTTCCGTTGTCCCGCATATCGACCGGGATGACAGCGTAGACCTGACCGTTCGTCCGCGCTTCCGAAACCAGCTGCGTGACAACCGACGCCGCGTTCTCTGCGCCGAACAACCCGACTACCGGCAGCAACAGTGAGGCACCGTCCATCGAGCTCTGCGCCACCAGCGGAAGCAGGTTGTTGGCCGCCAGCTGAATTCCGGCAATGTCGTGCACGATAGGCGTACCGACGGTCGCCGCGAACTCGGACTGCAGCCCGGCGTTCGACGTCTGCCACCCCGTCAGCGACGACGCGGCGTTCGCGAGCAGGAGCTGCGGGACCACCGCCGCGAGGCCGGCCAGGACGTTGCCGCTGCCCCAGGTGTACTGGTGTAACGCGGTCTGCGCGGCCGCGAGCTCCCCCAACGCGACATCCACGGGATCGCTGGCCTCGACGACCGTGGCGGTGGTTCCCGCGGTGTCCCCGACGATCACCTTTGTCGGAACCACCGGCGGATCCACCACCGCAGCGCGGACGCTGGGCGGTACGAAATGTGGCCCGTACGTGGCGGATACCTTGACATCGACCGCGTCGGCGGCGAGCCGCTTTGCTGGGGTCAACGCTTTCGCTGCGGTCCTGCGATTAACCGACGGGGCGTCCGAGGAGTCCTTGGCCGCGTCGGTACCGATGACTTTCGACGCTCGGTGTTGGGCGGCCTTGGCGGATAGCGACTTGCCTGCGGATGCCTTGGCCGACGACGGGCCCGCGTCCTGAGAGCTGTGCGCGGACACTTTGCCGGGACCGTCGTCTCCTGGCGCGGCCTGCGCCGAAGCGGCACAGTACAAGCACGCACCGGCTGCAATCGCAGACCCGGCCAAAGCTGATGTTGTCGCCAGCGTCAATTTCACGGGCGAACCATAACTTAGCCGGGCGAACTTGTAAATCGTTCGAGCAACTTTTTTCAGAAGTCCGGTAAAGACAGTGCGACAGCAGCTTTGACGACCTCAGGCATGATCGGCCGGCACCGGAATGGCGTACGGACCGTCGTGGCTGAAAGCGTCGCGGTGCGCTTCGACGTATTGTGCGACGGTCATCGGTGACTTGCCACCGATGGCCTGGATGTGGTCGTTGGTGCCGGCGAAGATGCCGTTCTGGTAATCCTGGACGACGTTGCTCAGGTGTTGAACAAGGTGTGCCGGGAACCCCTTCGCGGCCAATCCTGTTGAGAACTGTTCGATTTCGATGGGTTCGTAGTGCACCGCAATACCGAGCGCCTTGCCGATCTCTGTTGCGATCTCATCCTGGTTCATCTCCACCGGACCGACCAGTGGATAGATCCTGCGGTCGTGCGGCTTCGGATCGACGAGGATCGCGGCGATCACGTACGCCTGGTCCTCACCGGCGATCGGCGCGTGTCTGCCGTTGCCCATCGGCAGCCTGATGACGCCGCTGGTTCCGTCGGTGGCCCAGTACCAATCCAGCCATTCGGCAAAGAAGGTCGGCCGGATGTGGGTGGTCAGCAACGGCGTGCGATCGAGTAGGCGTTCGGCCAGCCAATGATGTTGGGCGGCATGGCTGGTGGCGTCGCGCCGCGCCGAGATCTGCGACATGTTGACCACCGACTCGACGCCGGCCTCCACCGCAGCCTGGGCGAAGATGGCAGTGGCTTCCAGCAGGCCGGGCGCGATCGGATAGCAGAAGTAGGCGGCCGAGACGCCCTGCATCGCGGCACTGACCGCTTCGAAGTCCAGCAGGTCACCGGCCGCTATCTCGGCGCCGGCAGCGGCCAGCGCCTCGGACCGCGCGTCTTCACGGTGCACGAACGCCCGGACGCGGTGCCCACGCTCCAGGAGCAGCCGGGTGGCTGTGTCACCTGTGTTACCGGTGGCTCCGGTGATCAGGAAAAGTGCTGTCGTATCAGTCATTTCAGTGGTCCTCTCTGATGGTGGTGCGGAAGTAGGGTTTGCGACCGCGGTCAAGGTGTGTGGTGGCGCGCGTCAGATTTCGGTGATTCCGCCGTCCACCACCAGGTCGAAGCCGGTGATGTAGCTGCTGTCGTTCGACGCCAGGAAGAAGACAGCACCGGCGATCTCCTGGGGCTGGCCGAGGCGGCCCATCGGCGTCAGGGCTTCGAACTGCGCAGTGGCCTCGTCCATCTCGGCACCGGCGGCGAACTGCTTCTCCAGGATCGGCGTCTCGATCACGCCGGGGCTCACCACGTTGACGCGGATGCCGCTGCCGGTCAACTCAGCGGCCCAGGTCCGGGTGAAGGAACGGATCGCGGCCTTGGTTGCCGCATAGACCCCGTAGGCCGGGAATCCTTTGACGTTCATCCCCGAGGACATCAGGATGATGCTGCCGCCGTCGGACATCAACGGCACCGCCTTCTGCACGGTGAAGTAGACCCCTTTGACATTGGTGTCGAAGGTCGTGTCGAACATCGACTCGCTGGTCGCCGCGAGCGGCCCGAAGGTGCCGACGCCGGCGTTGGCGAAGACGACGTCGATGCCACCGCCGCCGAACTCACGCGTCGCCGCGATCGCACGATCGAGGTCGGCGAGGCGCGCGGTGTCGGCGACG
>JBEVHL010000210.1:0-3118 GCA_040511255.1 Mycobacterium sp.
GTGACCTTGACGGTCGAACCCGCCTGTAATTTCTCGACCTGCTCGCCGGCGAACTCCGTGTATGCGATGCCGTAACCGCCGTTGAAGATGACCGCATCGACCGTCGAGTTCGCGGCCATGCCGAACGGATTCGTGTCGGAGACATTGCCGGCCGGTGAGCTGGCCCCGGAGGATCCGGTGTCGGTCCCGGACGAGGCGCAGGACGCCAGCAGACCGCTGGCGGGAATCAGGGCCGCGGCCGCGAGCGAGCCGCGGAGAAAGTCGCGCCGCTGCATGGGCTTCTCGGTGAAACGCATTTGTGTTGTTCCTCCATGTGTCGAGGTGACTGGGATTGTCACCCAATCGGGTTGTCGTTTGTCCCGCCGCCGATATGGGCGGGCGCGCAGCTACGTGCCGCGCGTGATTCTGCCTTCGTACTTCTTTTCGAGTTCGTGATTGTGTTCATCTCCGCCTGGGATGTTGGCCGACAGGTACAGCGGTGGGACTTGACCGTGGGCGCCGATCCGTTCGGCCACTCCAATCGTGAGCAGTTGCGCGATGAAGGCGCTCGTGATCGAGGAGACCGAACCCACGGGCACGCCACCCGACAGCGCGATGGTTGCGTCGCCGAACGGGGCCAGATTGTCGATCACCACGTCCGCGACGTCGCAGAGGCGTTGACCGCTGGCGTGCTTGGGTTCAACCTGCATCGTGTGTTTGAGCGATGTCACGGCGATGACTGGGTGCCCTTTCTCCTTCGCCAGTAAGGCGAACCCAACGATCGAGCCATTGACCCCGGAGTTTGAGGCGATGATGAAGACATCGCCGGCATTGATCCGTGAAACGTCCCATAACTCGGCGGCGATCGACGGGTTACGCTCCAGCGTCGATCCAGCAAGCACGTTCACATCATGGCCCCCACGGAGCACCACGTCCCGCAGTGCGATCTTGTTGGTAGGAATCAAACCGCCGGCGCGACCGGCGATCTCCATGGCGAACGCCTCGGAGTGACCCGTTCCGAATGCCTGAATGACTGCACCCTGCTCGATCGCGTCTGTGAGCAAAGTGATGGCTTCGTCAAGGCCGCCGGCCGCTGCCATCGCCGCAAGCTGTTCCAGCCGCAAGTGCACCTCGTGGGCGTAATCGCGCACCAACGTCTCGGGAGGATTGGCATCGATCACCGTGGGGGTCTCTTCGCTGCGAGGGCGACCGGGGCTCGTCATGACGCTCCTGCAGACGCTGCAACGGCAGTACGGCGCGGGCGCCGATGCGATGAGACAGCCCGAGCGGAGGCGGCGAGCTTCCCGCTCGACCGGTCAAAGTTCTCCTGGGCGACGAGCAAGTAGAGCAGATCGAGGACCAAGAGCTGCCCGTGCTTGGCCGACAGGTCGTCGGGTTGCAGGAACTGCTCGTAAATCGAGGTGACAATGGTGCGGTCGGCCAATTCGGCCAACGGAGATGTCGGGTTGTTGGTGATCGCAACGGTCAGAGCGCCGGAGCGACCAGCCTCGGCAAGCATCTGAATGGTCTCTTCCGTCCGACCGGTGGTGGAAATACCGATCGCGACTGTGCCCGGACCCTGGATGGCCGCACTCGTCAATCCGGCATGGACTTCTGCCCACGCGTAGGTGTTGACCCCGATGCGGTAGAGGCGTCCCTGCAGTTCCTCGGCCAGCATGGCACTGCCCCCGACACCGTAGATGTCGACGTGGGAGCTGACCGCAATGTGCCCGGAGACCTCGGTCATCACCGCGAGGTCGATAGCCGAGGTTGCCTCGCGCAACGTGCGGGTGTGAGCATTGATCAACATCCTGAGCAGGTCCTCGGGAGAATCGTCGGGCCCGAAAGCCTGACCGATCTCGCTCCTCCACGAGTCCAACGCCGTGCTCCGCCCAAGGTCGGTGGCAATGCCCACCCGGAGCGGAACATAGCCGGCGTAACCGATCATGCGGCAGAACCGGGTGACGGTCGCGGCGGCGGTTCCAGCTTGTGCGGCCAAGTCACCGATGGACAACGTGAGCGGAGCTTGCGGGTGCTCGAGGACGTATTCGGCGACTTTGGCGATGGCAGCAGGCATCTCGGGCAGCATCGAGTGGATCCGATCCCTGACGCTGGGCGCATGCTCCAACGTGAGGGCGGCCCGGTCGGATGTGAGAATTCGTTTCTCCTCTTCCGCGTCGAGGTGAAAATTTCTCTCACAGTACAGTACGCGTCGAGGACTCAGCAATGGCCGAAACCAAGCGTGTCTTTCTTGTTATCGATGCCGGGGGCACCAGCACCCGAGCAGTCATTGTCGACTCCTCCGGCCGATGTCTCGGCTATGGCCGAGCCGGCGGCGGGAACCCCACCTCCGCCGGGATCACCAGCGCGGTCGCCGCGGTCGGGTTGGCCTCCGAGCAGGCACGGGCCGGCAGCGACATCACCGGCGGGCCACCACATTTGGTTGTCATCGCGCTGGCTGGTGAGAACACCGCCGCGTTCAGAAAGCAGGTGTCAGCCCGCCTTGCGCCCCTGGGCTTCGGCCCTGTGATTGTGGAACCCGATCTGCTCGGGATGTTCCACTCTGGGACCCACCACCGCGACGGGTATGTCCTGGTCGCTGGTACCGGAGCCGTGGCTGCCCGCGTAGCGGGCGGGGAGTTGGACCACGTAGTCGGTGGCAAGGGATGGCTCCTCGGCGACGCCGGCAGCGGGTTCTGGATCGGTCATCAGGTTGCCCGAGCGGTGGTCGCCGCGCTCGACGGTCAAGGTCCGGCAACGGCCTTGACCGCACTCGTACTGAAGACCGTGTCCATCAGCGGCGCAGCAGATTCTTCCGCCGGCCGCGCACAAGCCCTGAAGCAGCTGGTTTCGATCCTTTACTCGTGGCGGCCGGTGCAATTGTCGGAGTTCGCCCCGCTGGCGTTCGGAGTTCACGAGGATCCGGTGGCACGTGAGATTCTCGTCGCGGCGTCTGCGGCGCTTGCTGAGTTGCTCGCCGCCGTACGAGCGCCGAACATGGCGGGCCCTGTCATCGCGGGCGGCGGCGTGCTGATCGGTGGATTCCTCGCCGCGCCACCGGGCTTGCGGGAACAGCTAGTGCTGCCGACCAATAACGCTTCGGTCATTCCGGTTGCTGATGGCGTGGTCGGAGCGGCCG
>JBEVHL010000211.1:0-10157 GCA_040511255.1 Mycobacterium sp.
CGCGGCCGACGGCGCAGTGCTGTCCTGGCGCCACGTGGTGTGGGGTAACGGGCACGTCACCCGGCCCGGGTACACCTGGGCGCCGGGGTTACTCGCGGCGACTGAGCGCGCCGGCGGTGAGCAGATCGAAGCCGCCGGCGAGCCGCCACTGGAGCGCGGCGGAGGTGCCGGTCGAAATGCGCTGCCCGGCTACGCGTTTCCGGCCTTCCAGGTGGTGAACAATCGGTTGACGGTGATGCCGTTGCGCACCTCGGCGCTGCGTTCGCTCGGCGCGCTGCTCAACGTGTTCGCCATCGAGTCGTTCATGGACGAGTTGGCCACCGCTGCCGGCCGCGATCCGGTCGAGTACCGCCTGGCGCATCTCACCGACCAGCGGGGCCGGGCGGTGATCGAGGCTGCGGTGCGAAAGTCCCGTTGGGACAGCTGGTCTGGCGGCGAAGCCATCGGCCGCGGAATCGGGTACGCCCGCTACAAGAACAGCAGTGCGTATTGCGCAGTGGTGGCCGAAGTCGAAGCGGTCAGTGAGGTGCGGGTCCGTCGGCTGACGATCGCGGTGGACGCCGGTCTGGTGATCAACCCTGACGGCGCGGAGAACCAGATCGAGGGCGGCGCCATCCAGGCGACCAGTTGGGCGCTGAAGGAACGGGTGCGCTTCAACGCCCTGACCGTCACCAGCGACACCTGGGAGACCTATCCGATTCTGCGCTTCTCCGAGGTGCCCGCGGTGGACGTGGAGTTGTTGCCCGGAAACGGAAATCCGTCCCTCGGGGTCGGGGAGACCGCGCAGGGGCCCACTGCCGCCGCGATCGGCAACGCGCTCTATGACGCGCTCGGGGTCCGGGTGCGGACCATGCCCTTCACTGCGGAGCAGATTGTCGCCGCGATGCCGGGCTGAGCGAGCCGACGACGGTCCGCGTGGTCAGTTCGGCCCGGGCGTGCGGGTAGGAGCGGCCTTCGCGGATGATCGCGTACACGATGCCGCCGACCACGGCGTCGGCCGCCGCCTGCGCCGTCGCCTCGGCAACGCCGTCGGCCAGCAATCGGGCCGCGACGGTGTCCTGCAGGGGGGTGCTGAAACCGGCGCGCAGCCGTTCGGCGGTGTCTTCGTGCTCCAATGAGGCGGCCATCAGGATGCGCAACATCGCGTGGCCGCGCACGGTGGTCAGGGTGACGGCCAGCTTTCTGGCCCACGCCACCAGATCGTCGGTGACGTCGGCCGTGTAGGCCACCGGAGCCAGGATCCGGTCGGCGTCCTCCAAGATGACGTCGGCGACCAGTGCCGGGCGGCTGGGCCACCAGCGGTAGATCGTTTGCTTGCCCACTCCGGCGCGGGCGGCGACGGCCTCGATGGTCAGCCCGTCGAACCCGCGTTCCAGCAGCAGGGCACGCGTGGCGTTGACGATCGCCACCCGTGACTTCTCGCTGCGCCGGCGTAGCGGTTTCACCTCGGTGACCAAGCTCAGAGTCCTTTGCTTTACAGAATGTGGTGGTGTCCGTAGTGTGCCACAAGACGAGACGAACCGTCTCGTGGTTGTGGTGATCGGAGGCGCTGGGGATGGCGATAGGTCTCACCGACGAGCAGGACCAACTCGCCGAGGCCGTTACCCGGTTCGCCGCCCGGTACGCCCCGGTTGACCTGACCCGCAAGGAATTTGAGTCCCTGGCTGCCGGTGAGCCGCCGTCCTGGTGGGACGAATTGGTGGACAACGGCTTTCACGCGGTGCATCTGCCGGACCGCGTCGGTGGTCAGGGCGGCACGCTGACCGATACGGCCTGTGTCGTCGAGGCGGCTACCAAGGCTGCGCTGCGGGGACCGCTGCTGTCGACGGTGACCGCGAGTGCGGTGGCCCAATTGGCTGACGAGACCCCCGCAGCCACGGCGGTGTTGACGACGCTGGCGGCAGGTGCCACCGCAACCGTGGTGCTGCCGGAGCACGCGGACTTCCACGCCACCGCCGACGGTGACGGCTGGCGGGTGACCGGCGTATCCCGACCGACGCTCGGGGCCTGCTCCGCGCACACGCTGTTGTTGTCCGCGCGGACCGGTGACGGCGGGTCGTTCTGGTTCGCTGTGGCGAAGCCTGACCCCACTGTCGTCGTCGAGCAGGCCCGCGGCACCGACCTGACCACCGACATCGGCACCGTGCGACTCGCTGACCACGCCGTACCGAAGGCATTGGTGCTCAACGGGATCGACGATGACCGGGCAAGGTGTGTGGTGGTCGCACTGGTGTCGAGTGCCGCCTCCGGCATCATCGGCTGGGCGGTCGACGCCGTCACGGCGCACCTGAAGGCGCGCGAGCAGTTCGGCAAGCTGATCGGGACGTTTCAGGCGCTGCAGCACAAGGCCGCGATGCTCCTGGTCAACAGCGAACTGGCTACGGCGGCGGCGTGGGACGCGGTGCGTGCCGCCGAAGAACCCCTCGACCAGCACCGGCTCGCGGCGGCCGGTGCGGCCGTCACCGCGGTGGCACCCGCGCCCGAGCTGATCCTGGACGCGCTCACCATGTTCGGCGCGATCGGCTACACGTGGGAACACGATCTGCACCTGTACTGGCGGGCGGCCACCAGCCTGGCGGCGTCTGTCGGCCCCGCCACCGTCTGGGCGCGGCGGATAGGGGAGCTCACCGCCACCGTCACCCGCGATATGTCGGTCAACCTCGGCGATGCCGACGCCGAGTTCCGCGCCGGTGTCGCCGACGTCCTCGACCGCGCCCTGACCTTGCACAACGACGGTCCCGGCCGACAGGGCGACTACGCGCACTTCGAAACAGGGCCGCAACGGACGCTGATTGCCGAGTCAGGTCTCATCGCACCGCACTGGGTTGCGCCCTGGGGGCTGGACGCCACCCCCGCGCAGCAGCTGATCATCGCCGAAGAATTCGAGAAGCGCAGCGAGTTGGTTCGGCCGTCGTTGGGGATCTCGGAATGGATCCTGCCCACGCTGCTGCAAGCCGCCCCTGGCGATCTGCAGGACCGGCTGATCCCCCCGACGCAACGCGGCGAATTGGCCTGGTGCCAGTTGTTCAGCGAGCCCGGGGCGGGCTCGGACCTGGCATCCCTGGTCACCAGGGCCACCAAGGTCGACGGCGGCTGGCGGATCAACGGTCACAAGATCTGGACGTCGGCAGCGCACGTCGCCGACTACGGAGCGCTGCTGGCGCGGACCGATCCGACGCAGCCGAAGCACCGCGGTATCGGCTATTTCGTGCTGGACATGCGCTCCGAGGGCATCGAGATCCAGCCCATCCGAATGTCCAATGGGGAAGCCCATTTCAACGAGGTCTTTCTCACCGACGTGTTCATCCCCGACAGCATGCTGCTGGGTGAGGCCACCCGGGGTTGGGATCTGGCAATCGCCACCATGGCCCAGGAGCGCGTCGCCATCGGCGGGTACGTGAGCATCGACCGGGCCGGGCCGTTGCGCCATCTCGCTGCCCAACCGGACCGCAACACCGAATCGGACCGCAACGACGTGCTGCGGGCACTCGGTGAGATCGACGCACTGACCAATGCGATCAAGACTTCCGCGCTGCGTGAGACGCTGCGGCTGCTCGAAGGCCAGTCGGCCGGGCCGGCATCCAGCATCATCAAGGTGGCCACCAGCGTCCTGCTGCGCCGATCCTTCAAGGCCGTGATGGAGTTGACGGCGCCGCTGGCCATGTTAGAAGAATCCGATCCTGCTGTGGCGCAACCGTATTTGATGATGCCCGCCGAACTGCTCGGCGGCGGCACGCTGGAGATTCAGCTGAATATCATCGCCCAGATGATCATGGGCCTGCCGCGGAAGTGAAGCCGGTAGGCGCCGCGGCCGCGTTAGTGAATCGTTGGCGGTTTTCGCTGCTGATTCCCGCCACCATTTCACAAACGCCGAAGCGCGCAGGCCGTTAGATCATGTATTCCAGTTGAAGCTGAGCCAGCTCCTGGTCCAGATGCGCACTGCCGAGCACGGTTTCCGCGACGCGCCGGGCCTGCACCCGCAACTCCGGCACGGCGATGGTCTCCCAGTAGGTGCCCTTGAGCATGGGCCCCAGCGCGAGCAGCCACGGTGAGCGGTCACCGTCGCCGGTCAGCACGATGTGATCGGGATCGACGCGGACCCCCATGTCGGTGTCGTCCGGCGCCACCAAGCCACGGCGCAGCAGATTCTGCAGCAGAACCGACCGCGTCGCGGTGAATCTCGTTGCGGGACCGGTGGCATTGAGCACCAGGTCACCGGTCAGCGGCGCGCCATCCTGCACATGCACCAGGATCTGATCTCCCGACGACTGCAGGCTCGCGATGCTCCCGGCGTGCACCTGCAGTTGCCCGGTGAGCTGTGAACTGGCGATCTGGGAATGGATATCCGGAGCGATCCGGTGCCGGAAGACATTCCACCGGGCGGCATGCTCCTTGGCGAAGGTCAGGCGGTCCTGCGTACTGAACTGGGTCCAGATGCGCTGGGTGTGCGGGCGAAGCTTGTCCACGATGATCGCCGGGTTCGCGTTCATCTCGTGCAGGATCGCGCAGTGCTTACCGATGAGGGCCACCAGCCGATCGAGCCCGAGCGTGGCCAGGTCGACGTCCGCCGGAGGAAAATCCGGGTACTCGATGCCACGGAAATGCGCGTGCGGAAACCAGCCGTGCCGTGACACCGCGTGGATGCTGCCCATCCACCCCAGGGCCCGCAGCGTGATGATGGCGTCGACCGTCGTCAGGCCGGTGCCCAGGATGACGATGCTGCCGTCCTGCGGCGGCAGTCGCTGCTCCCACGCCAACCACGGGTTCCCGACCCAGGCCGGATGGTCCGCGAGGGTCTCCGCACCGGGCAGCGGGGCCGGTGATTCGTTGCCGGTGGCCAGGACCACCCGGTCCGCGTCGAGCTCGGTTCCGTCCGCCAGGCGCACGACGCAGCCGGCGTCCCGCGGCTCGATATCGACGGCCTCGCCGGTGACGAAGTCCGTCGAGACGCGCGTCAAGCCGCCGGGGCTCTGCAGATGGTGCAGCACCAGGGAACAGACGTAGTCGCCGTAGATCTGGCGGGGGATGAAGCGCTCGCGCAATTCGATATCCGGCACCGTCGCGAACTCGGTGCGCGTGCGCAGCCACTGCAGGAAATGATCCGGCTCATCGGGGAAGGCGGACATGTTCCGCGCCGCCACATTGAGCAGGTACTCGGGCCGCCGCAGGCCGTACGCAACGCCTCGGCCCACCGGCCGCCCGTCGTTGACGACGGTGATGTGTAGCGGTTCGTCGCTGAGCCGGGCGATGTTCACCGCACTCATCGCGCCGCTGAAGCCTCCGCCGATGACGACGACGCGAGTGGGCCGGGATGGGCGGATCGACGATGGCATCCGATCCAAGGCGCGGTCCCTCTGGTTTCTGCTCGGCGTTACGTGCGGGCTGTGGGCGTACCCCTCTAAGGATCACAGACCGGCGCCGCGACGGCGTGTTGTGCTCAACCAGATTCGAATCCGGGGCTGCCTCAGTTGCCGGTCGGGATCGTCGCGACGTCGTCGGCCGGCACCTCGTAACCGAGGTCGTCGATGAATGCGACGTGCACTGGGCGCTCGGTGCGGCGCGCTTTGCGGACCATGGTGGGGCCCTCGGCCCGGGGGAGGTGTTGGTCACCCCACTGTTGGAGCACCCCGATCAGCACGTGCAACTCCCGGCCGGCCGGGGTGAGGTGATACGACGGCCGACGGCGTTGGCCGGGTTCCTGATAGGACTCTTTGGTCATCACGCCGTAGTCGACCAGGGTGGCGAGCCGGTCCGCGAGCCGATCAGGGGGCAGGCCGAGATTGCGTTCGAAATCGGCGAAGCGGGTGGTGCCCAACAGGGCCTCGCGCAGAATCAAGATGGTCCAGCGTTCACCCAGGACAGTCATGCTGCGGGCGACCGAACACTTCCAGTCGTCGACGTTCTTGCTTCCCACCACATCCAAGTTACGTAGCTGACTTGAAAAGATCAAGTCAGCTGTCTATGCCGGTACCTCGGTGAGTACGGCGTGCACGGAGCTGATCGCGCTCGCACCTTCGCCTACTGCCGCCGCCACCCGTTTCATGGAACCGGCACGGACATCACCGGCCGCGAGAATGCCGCGCCTGTTGGTCTCGAAAGACAGTGGCCTGCGCCCCAGTTCGGTCCATTCCGGCCCCAGCGCGGAATCCGGGAGACGGGAGTCGGTGAGGATGAAGCCATGATCGTCGAGGGTGATCCCGGTGAGCCAGTCGGTGGCGGGCGCGGCGCCGATGAAACAGAACAGCCCGCAACAGTCCCAGCGGTTCTGCGCCACCTCACCGGCGGTGGAGGTGGTGGCGGTGGTGATGGACCTCAGCTGCTCGTCACCGTCGACGGCGGTGACCTCGGTTCCGGTGTGGACGGTGATGGCGGAATGCGCCACGATTCGGTCGGCGAGATAGGCGGACATGCCGGCCGTCAACGAGCGGCCCCGAAGAACGAGGTGCACGGATCCGCCGCGCGCGGCCAGGAACAGAGCGGCCTGCCCGGCGGAATTGGCGCCTCCGATCACGGCGACCGAGGCATTGCCGCACACCCTGGCTTCGAGTTCGGTTGCCGCGTAATAAATTCCGGCGCCCTCGAAGTCGTTCCAGCGGGCCAGCGGCAGCGCCCGGTACCGCGCACCGGTGGCCACGACGATGGTGCGCGTGTCGATGGTGGTCCCATCGTCGAGCAGTACCCGCAGGTGGCCGGGCGTGGTGTCCAGGCCTGTCACCCGGGTGGGGGTGGCGATCCGCGCGCCGAATTTCTGGGCCTGGATCACGGCCCGGCCGGTCAGATCGCTGCCACCGATGCCGGAGGTGAAGCCAAGGTAGTTCTCGATCCGCGAACTGGCGGCGGCTTGGCCACCGGTGGCGACGGCGTCGAGCAGCAGTGTTCGCAGCCCCTCCGAGGCACCGTAGACCGCGGCTGCCAGGCCGGCGGGCCCACCGCCGATGACCACCACATCGAGGGTCTCGCCGACGATCGGCCGGTGCGACAGCCCCAAGACATCCGCCAGGCGGCCAGGGGTGGCCTGGCGAATCACGGCCGTGGAGGTCAGGACGGCCGGCAGGTCGTCAATACCGATACCGGCGGCACGGGCCAGGATTGCACCCAGGTCGGATGCGTAGTCGGTCCAGGTGTGCGGAAGCTGTTGGCGGTTGAGGTAGGTCCGTAACGCCATCGTGGTCGAGGAGGCCGTCCCGGCGAGGATTTCGATGCTGCGTGCAGCCTGGCCGTCGCGCAGATCCTGTCGTCGTGCCACCAGAGCACGCAGAATCAGATCGGACAGCTCGGGCTCAGTGTCCATCAATCGGCGGAAATCCGTTGGGCTGATCCGGAATACGGTTGCGGCCTCGGCTGCGCGGGCGTCCAGGTAGGTCGCCTGGCCGGTCAGCAGGTTCATCTCACCGCTGAACTGTCCGGGACCGTAGCGTGCGACAACAGCTTCGGGGCTATCGGCCGTCTGACCCCGGACGATGTCGATGGTGCCGTGCTCGACGAGGAGCATGTCGCAGGTCTCCTGACCGGCACGGAACAGCCAGGTGCCCGGCGCGACGGTTTGCGGCGTTCCGTAGGACCGGAACCGCTGCCACTGGGCGTCGGTGAACACCGGCCTCGCGGGACCGGCGACCGGCACCGCAGTCACTATGCAATCTCCAAGTCAGGTGCGAGGCACGATTGCACGGAATTCACGCGGTAGCCGTGACGGCCGTCGAAGTGTAATTCGAAGTGCTGCAGATGAACTAGCGCGGCTGGTTGATGGCGAGGTGTCAGCGACCGAACGGGCATAGCAGCGACCGTACGGGATCAGACTAGACAAATCAAAGTTAGATGATACGGTTCGACCATGTCCTTCATCGACACCTTCACTCCGACTCACCTCCGGCTGACCGAGGAATCGCCCACGCTGTGGCGGGTCACCTTCACCAATCCACCGGTCAACGTCATCGGGCCCGACATGATGCGCGACCTCAAGGACCTGCTCACCGAGCTGGAGTCCAACGACACCGTCAACGTGGTGCTGTTCGACAGCGCCGACCCCGACTTCTTCCTGGCGCACTACGACCTCGCCGCCGACCCCGCACTGGCCGAAGCGCTGCCGAGCACCACCGGATATGCCGCCTGGGTCGATATCACCGTGCGGATCAGCAAGCTGTCCGCGGTCACGATCAGTGCGATTCGCGGCATCGCCCGCGGGGCAGGCAGCGAATTCGCACTGGCCACCGACATCCGGTTCGCCAGCCGGGTGAAGGCCGTCCTCGGTCAGATGGAAGTCGGCTTCGGTGCCGTGCCGGGCGGCGGAGCGGCCGGTCGGCTGCCTGCCCTGGTCGGACGCGGCCGAGCCTTCGAGATACTGCTCGGCGGAGCCGATTTCGATGGTGACACCGCGGAGCGGTACGGCTACGTCAACCGTGCCATCGCCGACGCCGACTTCGTGGCGTTCGTCGACGACTACGCAGCCAGGGTGTCCCGGTGGGACCACCGCGCGCTCGGCGAGATCAAGGCCTTCGTCAACAAATACACCCGACTGCCCGACAGTGAATACCCGTTGCACTCCGACGCATTCTGGGGCGCGGTCGCGACGCCGGGATTCCAGACGGTCGCCGCCGCACTGTTCGACAACGGTTTACAGCAGCGATCCGACCTGGAATATCACCTCGGTACCGATATCGCTTCCATCGCAACGCATTCGGAGGCATCCGCATGACCGTTGTCACAGGTAGCTCAGAGTGGCACGGTTCCTTTCGGGAGGGCACCGGAACACTGTCCACGCAGACCTCCGACACCATCACCAGTGCTCCCTATACCTACGCCAGCCGATTCGAAGGTGCGCCGGGCGCGATTCCGGAAGAACTGGTGGTGACCGGGCACGCCGGCTGCTTCAACCACGCACTGGCCAATATCGCCCACAAGAACGGCGTCGCGGTCGAATTCATCAGTACCACCGGTGAACTCACCATGGGCACTGACGATCAGGGCTCCGACGGGCATGGCTATGCGGTGCAGGCCGTCCACCTCATCGTGGTCGCCGACCTCCCCGGCATCAGCGACGAGAAGTTTCAGCAGCTTGCTGAAGAGGCCCGTGCGCTGTGTGCTATCTCCAAGGTCCTGCGGGTGCCGATCACCCTGGCCGCGACCAGGAGTGCGCATGTCGGTTGAGGCAGCACTGTCCCAGGAACGCGTCGTCGGGCGGCCTTCTCTGGCCAGCACCTGGTTCTGACTGGCAGGATGAACCCAAGGAGGGGAGCAGCGATGGACATCACGGGCAGCACGGTCGTCGTCACCGGCGGACAACGCGGACTCGGCCGGGCACTGGTCGAGGCATTTCTCGCCGCGGGCGCAGCGAAGGTCTACGCGACGGCCCGCACACCGCGGGCATCCGAGGATGCCCGCATCGTGCCGGTACCCCTGGAGGTGTCCGACGCATCCTCGGTAGCGCAGCTGGCCGCCACGGCCGGTGATGCCACCATCGTCGTCAACAACGCAGGCATTCCACTGCGCACCCCGCTGCTGGAAGTCGAGATCGACAACGTACGAGAAGCGTTCGACATCAACGTGTTCGGTCCGCTGCGGATCACCCAGGCGTTCGCCCCCATCCTGGCGCGCAACGGCGGGGGAGCGGTGGTCAACATATCCTCGGTGATGGCCTGGACGTCGGGGTCCCTCACGTACGGCGCCACCAAAGCGGCCCTGTCGTCGCTGACCAACTCGCTGCGCGTCGAACTCGCCGGCCAACACACCCAGGTGCTCGGTGTGCACCTGAGCTACACCGACACCGATATGACGGCTGCGCTGGCCTTCCAGAAGAACAGCGCAGCCGATGCGGCCACCACCATCGTCGACGCCGTCGCGGCCGGTGCCACCGAGGTGCTGGTCGACGACGACAGTCGGCGCGCCAAGAGGTTACTGTCCGGGCCGCCGGAGGGGCTGCAGTATTCATTCACCGACGGCCGGGTGGTCTTCGACGCGGAGCAGTCCGCACCACCTCACGCCCTGGCGTAGCGGCGCGCCAATTGCGCGCAGGCGGCGGCGAATTCGGCCGGCCCCACCACCTCGAGGTCGGCGTCGAATCGGCCGACGGCGGCGGCCAGGGCCACCCATGACCACGACCCCAGGGTGAGCCGACAGCGATCCGGGCTGACTACCTCGACCACCCCGTCGTGCACGTAGGG
>JBEVHL010000212.1:0-6819 GCA_040511255.1 Mycobacterium sp.
AGGAGACCAAGAGCCTCATCGAGGCCCCGTGGAGCAAGAAGACCACCGACGGTCTCGGCACTCGCAACGACGGCATCCAGAAGTCCTTCGATATGACACCGGAACAGCTGCGCGACGACCAGGACCCGATCCCAGCACCCTGAGCCGGCCGTGCTGTTGGGACCAAACCCGAAGGGAATCAATGAGCGCCGAGATTGTCTATTCCGATGCCACCCGCCTGGCGGAACTGATCCGAACCAGGGAAGTGTCGCCGGTCGAGGTCGTGCAGGCGCACCTCGACCGGATCGATGCCGTCAACCCGAAGCTCAACGCGATCGTCACCATCGCCGACGACGTGATAGCCGCGGCACGGACCGCGGAGGCGGCCGTCCTGTCGGGTGACGAGCTCGGTCCTTTGCACGGAGTTCCGTTCACCGTCAAGGATTCCATCGACACCGCCGGGCTCTTGACCCAACGCGGGTCGCCAATCTTCAAGGGCCGCATCCCTGAACGCGATGCCACCAGCGTCGCGCGCATGAAGGCGGCCGGGGCCATCGTGCTGGCGAAGACGAACCTGCCGGAGTTCTCCTACATGGTCGAAAGCGACAATCTGCTCACCGGACGGACCAGCAACCCCTGGAATCTCGAGCGCACGTCCGGAGGGTCGAGCGGCGGGGAGTCGGCGGCGATCGCGGCGGGTCTGTCGCCGCTCGGACTCGGGACCGACCTGGCCATCTCGGTGCGGGGACCGGCAGCGCAGACCGGCATCACCTCGATGAAGCCGACCCACGGTCGGATTCCCATGACGGGGGTGTGGCCACGGGTGCCACGGCGCAACTGGCACGTCGGGCCGATGGCGCATACCGTGCGCGACGTCGCGCTGGCGTACTCGCTTCTGGTCGGTCCGGACGGCGCGGACGGTTTCGCTTCGAGCACAGTCGATTTCGACGCGGGTGTCGGGTCGTCGCCCGACCGCACACTGCGAGTGGGGTGGCTCGTCGAGCCAGGCTTCGGCCCGATCGACCCCGAGGTGGCAGCGATCGTGCAGGCAGCCGCCGACGCGCTCGGGGGCGCTGGTTGCACCGTGGAGCCGGTTCGCATTGCCGCGCTGGAGCGCGACTTCGCGCTCGACGTCTACAACAAGCTTCACGTGATGGAGATGAAGCCGGCGTTCGAAGAGGCGGTCGCCGGCCATCCGGACAGCGAGGTCTACAAGGCGGCCAGGTTCATGTTCGGGCTTCCCGATACATCCATGACGGACTTCATCGAAGCCGAGCAGGCCGCCGAGCGGCTGCGGGATGGTTTCGCTGACTACTTCCAACGGTACGACGCCCTGATCACCCCTGTTCAACCTCTCCCGGCGCAACGGCATGGGGTCGAGGAGTTCGTCATCAACGGCCAGACAGTGGACGCCACCTACCTACAGGGTTCGACGGTGCCCTTGAACATCACAGGGCTACCGGGTCTGACGATCAGGTTCGGCACCAGCTCGGACGGCATGCCGATCAACGTCCAATTGGTGTCCAGCTGGCAGGCCGAGTCGACCAGCCTGCATCTGGGGGCCCTGCTGGAGGGCGTGAGCCCGGTGCGCGATCTCCACCCGAACCTGAGCTGACGGGATCTGACGACCATGAGGACATTCATCATTGGCATCACCGGCGGCGTGGGCGGCCGGGCGGCGCGCGAGCTGCGGGCGCGGGGAGACGACGTCTCGGGCCTCATCCGGCGGCCCGAGCAGCAGGCCGAGCTCACTGAGTTCGGCGCCGAGGGCAGGCTCGGTGATCTCACCGAGCTGACGCCGGAAGCGTTGGCAACGTTGATGGGTCCCGCCGACGTCGTCCTCTTCAGCGCGGGGTCCGGCGGGGGTGATATGCAGGCGACCACCGCGATCGACGGCGACGGCGTCGTCAAGGCCATCGAAGCCGCCGAAATTGCCGGGGTAGCACGCTTCGTCCTGGTGTCGGTCTTTCCCGAGGCATGGCGTGACCGCGACGAGGGTGACGGCTTCGAGCACTACATCCGGGTGAAGAAGGACGCCGACGTCGCGCTGACGAGGAGCGACCTGGACTGGGTGATCCTGCGTCCGGCCGCCCTCCTCGACGATCCCGGACGAGGTTCGATCATCCTGGGGCCAGCGGAGATTCACGACGAGGTGTCTCGCTCCGACGTGGCAGCCGCGCTCGCTGAGATCATCCACCAACCGGGGATCAGTCGGCAGATCCTGGAACTCACCGCAGGCGAAGTGCCCATTGGCGATGCCGTCGCCGCCAACGTCCATCGAGAAACCCATGACCGAGGCCAGTGACGACGACGTGGGCTCGGGACCACTGCACTATCGCGACGCGACGAGCCTTGCGGCGAACATTGCAGGTGGGCACGTCTCGGCGCGCGACGTCGTCCAAGCCCATCTCGACCGCATCGCGGAGGTCAACCCGCAGATCAACGCCATCGTCACGCTGCGCGCGGAGGCCGCACTACGCGAAGCCGACATCGCCGATGAAACCGTCGGGCGGGGGGTCGAAGTTGGCCCACTGCACGGGGTTCCGTTCACTGTAAAGGACTCCCTCGACACCGCGGGGACACCTACCCAGCGCGGTACCAAGCTGTTCGGTGGTTTCGTTCCCGAATCGGACGCCACCGCCGTGGCCCGATTCAAGTCCGCAGGAGCCATTCTCGTCGCGAAGACCAATCTTCCCGAGTTCTCTGCCTGGACCGAAACCGACAACCTCGTCACCGGACGCACGAACAACCCCTGGAATCTGGACCGGACTCCCGGCGGCTCGTCCGGGGGAGAGGCTGCTGCGCTCGCCGCAGGCATGTCGCCGATCGGTATCGGCAGTGACGTCGCCATTTCCTTGCGTGGCCCCGCAGCCCTGACCGGCGTCGTGGCGTTGAAGGCGACCCACGGTCGCATCCCTTACACCGGGCACTTCCCGACGGTGACGTCGGCCTGGTGGCACGTCGGTCCGATGGCTCGCACCGTGCGTGACGTAGCCCTGGGATACGCCATCCTCAATGGCCCCGACGGAATGGACGGCTACGCCGTGCACGACGAGCACACGTCCGCCGCGACCACGCGCGTCGCCGGGCAGACCATCCGCGTCGGCTGGGTCTCGGACGACGCGTTCGCCCCCGTGGATCCCGAGGTGACTGCCGCCGTCGCACGCGCCGCCAGCCAGCTGGCCGACCTGGGCTGCCACGTCGAGCAGGTGCGGGCGCCGTTCATCGAGGCGGCGCGGCCCCTCGAGACGCTCATGACGCTGGTGAACAGCGAATTGACGCCCTACATCAAGAGATTGGCAGCCGATCGCGAAGGCCAGCTTTCGTCAATCGGCGTCGACGTCGTCCAGATGAGCGACCCCACGCTCGGCGATGTGCTGGCTGCCCGGTCGAGGGCCGAATCGCTACGGTCCGCCTTCGCCGGTTACTTCCGCCGCTTCGACGTCCTGCTGTGTCCGGTCACCCCGATCACCGCCCCACCCCATGCGATGGCCACGCTCGAGGTCGACGGCATCGAAGTGCCGTCGACCCACGTCATGGACGCCACGTCGGTGTTCAACCTGACCGGTCTGCCCGCGCTGTCTGTGCCCTTCGCCTTCAGTTCAGAAGAGCTTCCGATCGGCATTCAGTTGGTGTCCAGGTGGTTCGACGAGTCCACCATCCTGCGCCTCGGCGGCCTGCTCGAGCGCCGGGGTGGCCTCGGCGATCGCCGACCAGGCATCGCCGCTCGACCTTGACCGGACGGGTACCTCGCGCGTGGGTATGAGAGTCATTTCAGAACCGGAGCAGGTGCATCGAAAGATGCTGGAGAGCGCAGCATTGCGTGTTGTCAGCTGCTTGCATTCTCGATGCAGTGTCCTCAGCCGGGCCGTCAGTCCCGCCTATTCCACGATTGATGTCATCGACTTGTCGAACCGGTGCTCGAGTCGATGACCCGACCGGCTGGTGCTCGATCCTGTGACCGACGAAGCGACCGACCTTTTGCCCTATTATTGCTATAATAGGATAGAACGTGCAGGCAGCGATCGGTACCTCCGCCTTCCGACCGGTGTAGAAAAGGAAGCATCGATGACCAACGACGTCGCCATCATCGGCGTGGGTATCCATCCGTTCGGCCGGTTCGTGAAGACGTGCATGCAGATGGGCGCCGACGCGATTCAGGCCGCGCTCACCGACGCGGGTGTGGCGTGGAGGGACATCCAGTTCGGCTTCGGCGGCAGCCACGAGGTGTCGAACCCAGATGCCGTGACCAGACTGGTCGGGTTGACCGGCATCCCGTTCACCAATGTGTCGAACGCGTGCGCCACCGCGGCGTCGGCCATTGCCCAAACCGCCGACACGATCCGACTCGGCAGATACGACATCGGCATCGCGGTTGGGATGGACAAGCATCCTCGGGGCGCCTTCTCCGATGAACCCGCCACGTTGGGTCTTCCCCGGTGGTACGGCGAGAATGGTCAGTTCGTCACGACGAAGTTCTTCGGTATCAAGGCCAACCATTACCTCCACAAGTACGGCATCTCACAGAAGACGCTTGCCAGGGTGGCGGCCAAGAACTATCGCAACGGCGAGAAGAACCCGAATGCATTCCGGCGCAAGCCGATCAGCGAGGAGGAGATCCTCAGCTCGAAGGTGCTGAACTACCCGCTCACGCAATACATGTTCTGCGCACCCGACGAGGGCGCGGCAGCGGTCATCATGTGCCGTGCCGACATGGCGCACCACTACACGAATAAACCTGTCTACCTCAGAGCCGCCGAGATCCGAACCCGGACCTTCGGCGCCTACGAGGTGCATGCAACGTTCGCTCCCGTCGATGGCGATGTCTCACCGACCGTGTATGCCGCGAAAGCCGCCTATGAGGCCGCTGGCATCGGCCCCGAAGACGTCGACGTCGCTCAGTTGCAGGACACCGATGCAGGCGCCGAGGTCATTCATATGGCCGAAACCGGGCTGTGCGCTGATGGAGACCAGGAGACGTTGATCGCACATGGCGAGACCGAGATCGACGGTTCACTGCCGATTAACACTGACGGCGGATTGATCTCCAACGGCGAGCCGATCGGCGCCTCGGGCCTTCGGCAGGTGCACGAACTGGTGCGCCAACTGCGTGGCCAGGCGGGTGACCGCCAAGTGCCCGGTGAGCCCAAAGTTGGTTTGGCACAGGTATATGGCGCTCCGGGAACGGCATCGGCGATGATTTTGACCGTCTAGGAACGGCAGGTGGCGGGTCAGCGGGTCGCTGATCGTCAAGTATCGAGGTCGGCCGGCGGTCAGCGGTCAGAGTGCTTGCACCACAATTGTTTTCGCTTCACGGGCCAGGAGGCGGTCGCGTCGTTCCTCGAATTTGACCACTTGGCGTTCGAGCTTCGTGAGATACCCGGCGAGTTGCTCGCGACGTTGTTCGCCGACCGAGGTGAAGTCGCTTCGCTCGAAGATTCGCCACGCACGTAACGTTGGTCTGACGACTTCCTCGAGGTGTTGGCGTAGGCCGTAGATGCCGTGCTTGGCCATCAGTACACCGTTACGGCGGAAGTCGGGCATGCCCAGACCGGGCATCCGAAAGTTCTCCACGACGTCAGCAATGGCAAGCAGGGCCTGATCTGGCGCGAGGTGAAGTGCTGCCCCGCACATGTTCCGATAGAAGATCATGTGCAGGTTCTCGTCGGCCGCGATGCGCTGAAGCAACCGGTCCGCGACCGGATCGTTGCAAGCTTTCCCGGTGTTGCGGTGGCTGATTCGAGTTGCGAGCTCTTGAAAGGAAACGTAGGCAAGCGAGAGCAGGAAGTCCGTTTTGTGTTGCGCTTCCTCCGCGGCGGTGGCCATAAAGCCGTTCGCGACGTGTGCCATCCGGGCGCGTTCCAGTGCCACCGGATCGACACCGCGCGTCACGACCAGGTAATCGCGCAAAGCGATACTGTGCCGGGCCTCCTCAGCGGTCCAAAGGCCCACCCACGTTCCCCAAGCGCTGTCGAGGGTGAGGTGTTTTGCCGCTTCACGGTGGTAGGAGGGCAGATTGTCTTCGGTCAGAAGATTGGTGATCATCGCTGCCTTGGCGACGTCACTGAGCTGCGACTGTTGCTGAGACCAATCCGCGCCACCCATTGCCGCGAAGTTCCTGCCACGGTCCCACGGCACATAATCATGCGGATGCCACTCCGTCGTCACCGACCAATGCCGGTCGACGTTGTCTGCAGCGACCGGCTCTAGTGCGCTGCGCAGTTCTAGGTCGGTCATCTCTTTTGTCATAGCTACCTCACCATTGTTTCGAGTGCTTTGGGGTGGCCGGCGGGCAAGTCGCGGACGCTGGTACGTGCCCACTCGCGGTGGGCCGACGCTGCATGCTCCGTGGTCGGTTCAACCGAGTACGCAGTCACCCAGCCGTCGTAGTCGGCGACGAAAATGCGCTTCCCGTCCCGGCTTTCATCAATGGAGGCAGGCTCGGCGAGCATAAAAACGGTGTCGACGATCTCTCGTGTCACGGTGCACACCACGGCGATCTGCATACCGTTCACCACGTAGACGCAGTCACCTTCGAGGCTGGGCAGAAGCTGCCTGACGGACCCGTCGACGGCGAGTGTGCCGACGACTCTGTGGGTTCGGGCGTCGACGACGTCGACGTGGGAGCCCATCTCGGCACCATCGCCGGCGACATAAACGGTC
Source organism: Mycobacterium sp. (assembly GCA_040511255.1). Taxonomy (GTDB): domain Bacteria; phylum Actinomycetota; class Actinomycetes; order Mycobacteriales; family Mycobacteriaceae; genus Mycobacterium. Next base: position 6,643 of record JBEVHL010000212.1, read on the forward strand.
GCGCCGTCGGCGCTGACGGCGATACTGCGAATGGGCGCAGCGAAGGCGCTCCGACCGGCGACTCGGTCGTCGCGGGTGTCGATGGCCACCAGCTCGCTGCCGAGGTGGTCGGCGGTGACGACGTAAACCCAGGCGCCGTCGCGGCTGATGGTGATCACCGCTGCGGTCGACCCGCGT
>JBEVHL010000213.1:0-5835 GCA_040511255.1 Mycobacterium sp.
GCTACCACAGCCAAGTCCACCACGCCGCCGCCGACTGGAAAAACGGCGGCCACACCGACATCGACGACCTCACCCTGGCCTGCAAAGCCGACAACCTACTGGTGGAAAACACCGCATGGACCACCCGCAAAAATCCTGACGGCATCACCGAATGGATCCCCCCACCCCACCTCGACACCGGCCAACCCCGCACCAACAACTACCACCACCCCGAACGCCTCCTCACCCCACCCGAAGACGACGACGACCCCAAGTGCCAACGGTCCCGTTGTGCGCCAACAGTTGTCGAGGCGGCGCCTACTTCGCGCCCTGCCAGCCGGTGTAGGCGTCAGCCAGGTAGGCCGAACCGTGTGGACTGCCGGTGACCATCGCCAACTCTGCCCTCTGGCGTTCCCGGTCGAACTCCGCATTGCCCTCCGGCGTGTGCAGCATGGTGGTCATCCAGTAGGAGAAGTGCTGCGCCTTCCACACCCGCTCCAGCGCGCGCTCGGTGTAGCGATCCAGGACCTCATCCCCACCGCCATCGAGGTAGGAGACGATCGCCTGGTGCAACACCTGCACATCGGCGAGCGCGAGATTGAGTCCCTTGGCGCCGGTCGGCGGAACCGTATGTGCGGCATCGCCTGCCAGCAACAGTCGGCCGTGTCGCATCGGTGCGGTGACGAACGACCGGAAGGGCAGCACCGTCTTGTCGCGGATCGGCCCCTGGTGCACTTCGAAGCCATTACCGTTGACGCGCCGATCAATCTCCGACCAGATCCGGTCGTCATCCCACTGACTGACCTCGTCGGTGGTCGAGCACTGTAGGTAGACGCGCTGTACATCCGGGGTGCGATGGCTGATCAGCGCGAAGCCGTGGTCGGAGTGGGTATAGATCAACTCCGGATGCGACTGCGGTGCTTCGGTGAGGAAACCCAGCCACGCGAACGGGTACTCCCGGAACCATTCCGTTCGGATTCCTGCCGGAAAGGTGCGGCGGCACAGCGAATGTGAGCCATCAGCACCGACCACCAGATCCGCCGTGATCGTCATCGGATTGCCGTCGGCATCCACAGCGGTGACCACGGGTGCGGTTCCGGTGATGTCGACGGCCGTGTCGTCGACGCCGAAACGTACGTCGCCGCCGTCACTCTCGCGGCGGGCCGCCAAGTCGATGAAGACCTCGGTCTGCGGGTACAGCCACACCGACTCGCCGACGAGCTCCTGGAAATCGATCCGGTGGTTGTCTCCGTCGAAGCGCAGCACCACACCGTCGTGCCGGTCCCCCTCGGTGAGCACGCGCTGGGAGACGTCGGTTTCGGTGAGCAGCCGCACGGAGCCGGGCTCGAGAATGCCGGCCCGGACGGTGGTCGCGATGTCGTCGTAGGTGCGGATGTCGACCACCACCGAGTCGATGCCCGACCGGTGCAGAAGATGCGACAGCATCAGCCCGGCGGGCCCGGCCCCGACGATCGCGATCTGTGTGCGGGTGTTCGTCATCCGGGACGACCAGCGGCGGCTGCCGCCGTCGCCGACTCATCGGCGCGGACGTCGATACGCGGCACGATCGTCAGCGCCAGGGCGCCGAGTAATGCAACCGCCGCGAAGAAGTAGAAGCTCCACGGATGGGCGGAGCCGGCGACCACCAATAGCCCGGTCAGGGTCGGGCCGACGATGGCGCCGAGGCGACCGACAGAGGCGGTCAGCCCGAGCGCGGTGGCCCGGATATCGGCCGGATAAGCCTGTGTCACATAGGCATAGACCAGCACCTGCGCGGAGAAGACGAAGACACCGGTAACGAAGACCAGCAGGTTCAGCAGCACGCTGCTGGGCACTTTGATGCTCAGCAGCGCCAGCAGGACCGCCGCGGCGGCGAACCAGAGCAGGACGGTGGGTTTGGTGCCGCGACGGTCCGCCACCGCACCGGCGAGAAGCAGTCCGACGATTGCGCCGGTGTTCAGGACCAGCAACAGGGTGAGCGACGTCGACATGGTGTACCCGGCATCGCGCATCAGTTTCGGCAACCAGGTGTTCAAGCCGTAGACCAGCAGCAGGCCCATGAACGAGGCCACCCACACCCCGATCGTCACCCGGACGTACTGCCGACCGACCAGCACCCGCATGGGAATTCGGTCCGGTGCGGAATGCCGTTCCAGGTATGCCTGCGATTCGGGCAGTTTCCACCAGATGGCAGGCAGCAGCGCCAAGCCGAGCGCGCCACCCACGTAGAACAGTGGCTGCCAGTTCGGGACGAACTGCAGCGCAAGCAGGGAGGTCAGGACGGCGCCGGCGTGGTAGCCCGTCATGGTCACCGTGCTGGCCGATCCACGTTGCGCAATGGGCATCTGCTCGGCCATCAACGTCAGCGCGGTCGGCAGGCACGCGCCCAGGCCCAGCCCGGCGATCAGTCGGTACGCGTCGAACATGGTCAGCGACCCTGCGGTCGGAAGAGCGGCGGTGGCAACCGAGAACACCGCCACGGAAACCATCAGGGCCTTGCGGCGACCGAACCGGTCGGCCATCGGACCCGACACTGCCGCACCGAGCGCCACCCCGACAAGCGAGATCGTCGCAGCGAACGTCGCGCTGCCCGCGGTCATGCCGAGGTGTTTCTCCTCCAGCAGTGTTGGTATCACCGCGCCGAGCACCACCAGGTCGAACCCGTCGAGCAAGACCGTCAGCCAGCAGAGCGCACCCGCCCAGGAGAACAGCTTCGCCATCTCATCCCTCCCGGTGAGCTCGTCGTGTGACAGCAGTCACTCAGGTGGCCTACCCGGGACGATCCGGTGTTAATCCACCAGTCGGTGATTCCAGCCGGCGATCACCAGGTGACCGGCAGGCTGTACACGCCGAAGGCGAGTCGGTCGTGTTTGAACGGCACCTCGTCGAACGGGATCGCCAGCTTCATGGTCGGAATCCGGCGCAGCAGTGTGGGGAAGACGATCTGCATCTCGGCGCGGGCCAATTGTTGACCTACGCACTGATGCCTGCCGTAGCCGAAGCCCACTTCCGTGTTGGCATTTCCCCGCGTCAGATCGAGACGTTCGGGTTCGGGGAAGGCCGTGGCATCCCAGTTCGCCGGAGCCAGGTCGATGATGATGCCCTCACCGGCGCGAATCGTCTCGCCGGAGATCTCGATATCTTCGGTGGCGATCCGGCGCTGCCCGTTCTGGATGATGGAGAGATACCGCATCAGCTCCTCGACACCGTTGGCGATCAGCTTGGGATCGTCGGTATCACGAAGCAGTGCGGCCTGTTCCGGGTTCTGCAGCAGTGCGAGCACACCGATACCGATCATGTTCGCGGTGGTCTCGTGGCCGGCGATCAACAGACCGGTGCCGAGTTGAGCCGCCTCTTTGACACTGATCTCGCCGGCCGTAACCCGTTCGGCCAGATCGGAAATGGCATCCTCGGCCGGATTGGCCATCTTCTTCTCGACCAGGTCGATCAGGTACTTGTGCAGGCTCATCGCCCCCTTTTGACCGTCCTCGGCCGAGGCATAACGGGCCAGCCCGACATTGGCGTGGTGCTGGAAGAACTCATGGTCCTCGTACGGCACACCGAGCATCTCGCTGATCACCTCGGTGGGCACGGGCAGCGCGAGCGAGGTGATCATGTCGGCGGGCTGTGGGCCGGCCAGAATCTCGTCGATGCACCGGTCCGTGACTTGCTGGATGGCCGGGCGCAGCCCCTCGACGCGCTTGAACGTGAAGGGACGGGACAACATCTTCCGAAATCTGGTGTGCTCCTCGGCATCTGAGGTGAACACCGACCGCGGACGTTTGTTCACCGTCGACAGCATGTGTTCGTTCCAGTGCGGGAAGCCGTCTTTTCGATCGTCGACACTGACCCGCGAGTCCGCGAACAGCGCCCGCGCCTCGTCGTGTCCGGTGATCAACCACGGGGTGCTGCCGTTCCAGATCTTCACGCGGAACAAGCCCTTACCCGCACCGAGGTCGAGCATCTGCCGCGGCGGAGAGAACGGGCATTCCGCCGCCCGCTCCATCGGGTATTCCGGGATCTCCGTGGTGGTGTCGGACAGGGTATCGGTCATGGTGCTCCTTGGCAGCGGTGGCTGAATTCAGTCTGCGACGCGGATGGCCATCGCGGGACACGCCGCAGCGGCCTCCTTGACGGCATCGGCGAGATCGTCGGACGGGGTGGGATCGAGCAGGATGACGCTGCCGTCGTCGTCGTCCTGGTCGAACACCTGAGGGGCGTGGGCCACGCAGTTTCCGGCCGAGACGCATTTGTCTTGTTCGGCAATCACTTTCATCGACGTTTCCCACCTTTGCGGGCCGAAACCGGCGCTGACATCAGCCCGGTGATGGCGTCAATCAGGCTGTCGGCCATGCCATCCCAGTCGGCGTGCGGGGTCGGATCGCCCGCAGCCAGGGCACGTTCCCGTTCGGCGAACATGTGCACGATGAGCTGGCGCGCCATCGCGCTGCGTTCGATGTACACCTCGGCGGGCATACCCGGCAGACAACGGGTCAGGCCTTCGATGATCTGCAGCACCGACGATGACGCCAGCGACTCCTCGGAGGCGATGTCGCGATGCGTCGGGTCGGGCATCAGCTGAGCACTGAAGCGGGCGTACCAGGTCGGGTTACCCAAGGCCGTCAGGTGCATCGCGAACGGGCGAACCAAACACTCGACCCAGTCCCGCAGTTGCGGATCCGGACCGACCTGGTCGACCATCTGCTGGCACAGCCGCTCGACCTGTTCGTTGTGCTTGCGGACGATGGCGCGGATCAGATCGGACTTGGTGCCAAAGTGGTAGCCGACGGCGGCGTTGTTGCCCTGTCCGGCGGCCTCGCTGACCTGCCGGTTGGATACCGCGAACACCCCGTGTTCGGCGAACAACCGCTCGGCCGCCGTCAGGATGGCGTCCCTGGTGCCGCTGGCACGCTCGGTACGGGCTGCCCGGTTGGCAGTGTGCGGAGCATCAGACACAGCGTCAGTCAATCAACATGATCCACTTAAGTCAAGTGATTGATTTAGTGACTCACTTCGGCTTGTTCGAGCTCTGGATGACCTTGCCCGCGGACGTCCCACCGTCGATCGGCAGCACCGTGCCGGTGACGTACCGGGACCCATCGCCGGCGAAGTACAGCGCGGCTTCGGCGACGTCGTCGACCGTGCCTTCCCGCTTCAACGGGCGATCCGCGCGCATCTGGGCACGGATGCCCGCCTCGAACTGCTCCAGACGTTCCCGGTCCTCCCCGGCGGCGGACTTCGCCACGATCGCGGTCCGGATGTTGCCCGGTGCGATCGCGTTGACCCGAATCTCGTAGTAGGCCAACTCGATTGCCGCGGACTTGGTGAACTGGATGACGGCGGCCTTGGACGCGCGGTAGGTCTGCACACCGCCGCCCGCCTGAATGCCGCCGATCGAGGTCAAGTTGATGATCGACCCGCCGCCATGGGCCGACATGTGCCGAGCGGCGTCACGCGTTCCGGCCATCACGCCGAGCACGTTGACCCCCATCACCTGGTGGAAATCCGCGAGGTCGTCCTCCAGGAACCGGCGGTGCATGGTGCCGGACACCCCGGCATTGTTGACCATGACGTGCAGGCCCCCGAAGGTGTCGATGGCCGTTGCGACGAGGCTGCCGACCTGAGCCAGATCGGACACGTCGGTGCGCACGAACCGGGTGTCGCCACCGAGTTCGGCGGCCAGGGCTTCGCCGGCGTGGGACTCCACATCGGCGATGACCACCTGGGCGCCTTCGGCCGCGAACCGCCGCACCAGGCCTTCGCCCAGGCCCGATGCTCCCCCGGTCACCACGGCCACCCTGCCCTTCAGTTGACCTGCGGCCCTGTCTGTCATCAGCGACGTCACCCTTTCGTTGT
>JBEVHL010000214.1:0-6296 GCA_040511255.1 Mycobacterium sp.
GCAGGTGATCCGGTGCCGGCCAGTTGAATCCGGTGCCCTGGACCACCAGGATCTTCTCCTGCAGCAGCAGATCGAGCACCAACTGCTCGTCGTCGTGAATTTCGTGCACCTCGGGATCCAGGCGTGGGAAGGCGTACAGCGCGCCCTCGGGCTTGACGCAGGACACCCCAGGGATCTCGTTGAGCTTGTTCCAGGCGACATCGCGTTGTTCGAGCAGTCGGCCACCGGGCAGCACCAGGTCGTCGATGCTCTGATGGCCACCGAGGGCGACCTGAATCGCATACTGCGCAGGCACATTCGGGCACAACCGCATATTCGACAGCAGGTTGATGCCCTCAAGGAAACTGCTGGCGTGCTCTTTGGGGCCGGTGATGGCCAGCCAGCCGGACCGGTATCCCGCCACGCGGTAGGCCTTGGACAGTCCGTTGAAGGTCAGGCACAGCATGTCCGGTGCGATCGAGGCCATGCTGATGTGCTGGGCATCGTCGTAGAGGATCTTGTCGTAGATCTCGTCGGCCAGCAGCAGCAGTTGATACTTGCGCGCCAAATCGGCGATCTGCGTGAGGTTTTCGCGCGTATAGACCGCGCCGGTCGGGTTGTTCGGGTTGATCACCACGATCGCCTTGGTGCGCTCGGTGATCTTCGACTCCATGTCGGCGATATCCGGCATCCAGCCCTGCGTCTCGTCGCACAGGTAGTGCACGGGGGTACCGCCGGCCAACGCCGTCGACGCCGTCCACAGCGGATAGTCCGGTGCGGGGATCAGCACCTGATCGCCGTTGTCCAGCAGGGCCTGCAGCGTCATGGTGATCAGTTCGGAGACGCCGTTGCCCAGAAACACGTCGTCGACGTCGAAACGGGGGAAGCCGTCGACCAACTCGTAGCGGGTGACCACGGCGCGCCGGGCGCTGATGATGCCCTTGGAGTCGGAGTACCCCTGCGCGTAGGGCAGCGCCTGGATGATGTCGCGCATGATGACGTCGGGAGCCTCGAAGCCGAACGGCGCGGGGTTGCCGATGTTGAGCTTGAGGATCCGGTGGCCTTCGCCCTCGAGCCGGGTGGCGTGGGCGTGCACGGGTCCGCGGATCTCGTACAGGACGTCCTGCAGCTTCGTCGATTGCGCAAAAATGCGCTGGCGATGCTGGTTGCCCGTGGAATGCCACGGGACCTGATGCGTGGTCACGGAGAAGATTGTCCCACGGGCAACCAAATGCTTTTCTCGATTGCTACCCCCGCTGAACTGGGCGCAGGTTGCATTTCGCCTTCAATTGGGCGACATGCCGGACACGACCGTGAGTTTCCTGTGTGCGGTCCCGAATTGCGGCCCGAACAGCTGTTAACTTGCTGAATAAATTTTTGCCGGGAGACGCAGGGGACGACGTTGACGATTAGACGCACGCTGGCCGCAGCATTCGCGATGACGGGTGTTGCCGCTATCAGCTTTGCCGCCGGCGCCTCCGCGGACCCGCCGTCGTTCAACGGCACCTACTCCGGCGGCGACGCGTACTCCATCTGGACCGTGTCGACCAGTTGCCCGACGGACGGCTGCACCGGCACCGTCGCCAGCAACCAGGGCTGGACCGTGCCCACGACGATGACCAACGGCCTGTGGCAGTTCATCGTCACCAAGCCCGACGGCGTCATCTGCCCCGACGGTAGCTATGCGCCCGCATACATTTCCCTGGCCGTCGATCCGGTGTCGCTGAACGGCACCATCACCACCGACTCCAACTACAGCTGCCCGGGCGGTCAGATCACCCAGGAGCCGTTCAAAATCGCCAAGGTCGGTTAGGCGGGGATTCAGGCGTAGTTCGCCGACAGGTTGGTGAGTTCGGTCCATTTGCGTTGGAAGTCAACAGGACTCAGCACAGTTTCGAGGTGCGCGCCCACCGGGTGGAACAGGTCGGGAGCCAGCAACGCCAGCGTGGTCGACTGATCCCAGAACATCGTGCGGCCGCCGTAGCCGGACTGTTCCCAGGTGTCGATGGCCCACGTGTCCGAGTCGTTGAGCAGAATCTGCTTGAGCGTGTTAGGTAATCCGACGGGGCCCAGCGCTCGCGCCATCGCCAACGTCGGGCCGAAGACCTTGCCTACGCAGCCCGCCTTGTTGGGGGTGGTGTCGCAGTCACTGCGCGGGACGTCGACGAAGACGTGGTCCAACCCGGGCAACTGGTCATGGAAGGCCGCTGCGCACGACGCGTGGTCATAGACGCAGTTGAACGATTCGCCTGCCTCCAGCTCCGGATCGCCTTCGAGGGGTCTTCCGGTGATGACCACCCGCCCGATCTTGTCTCGGATCGCCGGGCTGTAGTCCACGAACGAGGCGAACGTGCCGAGGACCAACACGTCGACCTGCTGACAGCCCGCGACAGCGTCGACCACCTGCTGGACATAGTCGCTCGTCACCGGGGTTGGTGGTAATTCGGTGGGCAGGAAGTTGTTCAGTCGGCTCATCAGTGCGCGGTAATCCAGCACGTAGCTGCCGATCTGGTCGGCGATGTCAGCTTCCGGCACCCCGGTCTGCGCGCCGACGATGACCGGGATGGCGCGCTGGCCGGGTTCGGCCACCAGGCGGCTGATGGCCGACGCGCCGATCGGCGCCAGTGTGTAGCCCTCGGTGGTCACGATGCCCGCCACGTGACGGGCGCCGATCACCGTCGGGATCGACATCAGGTCGTCGATATCGAAGTCGGTGTCGATGAGCACGCAGGAGTCGGCCGGGGCCGCGGCGGCGACGCTGGCATGCACCAGCGCCGACGCCGCCAACAACGTCACGGTCAGTACGGACCTGACCAGGCGCGACATCTGACCGGGCGAGTGGTCAGCGCTTGCCGGGGCGGCGGGCGCCCTTCGCGATGCCGAGGCCCTTCACCGGCGGTTCGTCGCCGACGACCGACGCCTCGCCATTGCTCGACCCGTTCGACGACGGAGCCGACGGTTCGGGCTCGGCTTCGGCTGCGGGCTCGGGTGCGGGTTCCGGTTCGGCCTTCGGCTCAGGTGCCGCCTCAGGAGCGGCGGGGGCCGCTGCTGCCTTCTTGGCGCCGGGCCGCTTGGCGCCGGCGGCGATACCCAAGCCCTTGACAGGAGGCTCCGGCTTGGCCGGCAGGCCAAAGTCCGAGTCGGCGGTATCGGCGTTCTCGGTGCCACCCTTGGCCTGGTCGGGATCAGCGTTGGGCGGCTGCACCACCGTGCCCTCGCCCTCGTTGGGGGCGGGTGCTTCCGGCTTGGCGGCGGGTGCCTTCTTGGCGCCGGGCCGCTTGGCGCCGGCGGCCAGGCCGAGACCCTTGACGGGCGGTGCCTCTGCCTTCGGTGCTTCCTCGGCGGGTGCCTCGGTGGCGGGTGCTTCGGCCTTGGCTTCGGCCGGGGCGGCCGGGGCCGCCGCGGTCTTCTTCGCACCCGGGCGCTTGGCTCCGCCTGCGATGCCCTGGCCCGTGACCGGCGCGGCGGGTGCTGCGGGCGCGGCTTCGGCCTTGGGGGCTTCGGCTTCAGCCGGTGCAGCAGCGGCCGGCGCGGCCGCCGTCTTCTTGGCGCCGGGACGCTTTGCGCCCCCGGCCAATCCGAGACCCTTCACCGGTGCCGCGGGTGCCGTGTCGGTCTTGGCCTCTTCGGTTGCCGGTGCGGCTTCGGCGGCGGGTGCGGCCGCCGTCTTCTTGGCACCGGGCCGCTTGGCGGCGCCGGCCAGTCCGAGGCCCTTCACCGGGGCCTGCGTCTTGGCCTCGGCCGGAGCGGCTTCGGCGGGCGCCTCGCTGACCTCCTCGACCTCTTCGGCTTCGACTTCGGCCGGTGCTTCGGCTTCGGCTTCGGCGGCGCGGGCCGCGGCTGCCTCGGCCGCCGCGCCCTTCGCGGGCAGCTTGACCGAGGTCAGGTCGAGTGACCCCAGCAGCAGCTGGGCCACGTCGAGCACCTCGACCTTTTCCACCTCTCTGGTGGCGGAGACGTCGTCGACACCGTCGGTGATCATCACGCGGCAGAACGGGCAACCGGTGGCAATCGTCGTCGCGCCGGTGTCCATGGCTTCTTCGACGCGCTCGTTGTTGACGCGCTTGCCGATGTGTTCTTCCATCCACATCCGCGCGCCACCCGCGCCGCAGCACAGGCCGCGGTCGGCGTGCCGGGGCATTTCGGTCAGTGTCGCGCCGGAGGCACCGATCAGATCGCGGGGTGCGTCGTAGACCTTGTTGTGCCGGCCCAGGTAGCAGGGGTCGTGGTAGGTGATGTCCTGCCCGACGGGCGTGACGGCGACCAGCTTCTTGTCGCGGACCAGCCGGTTCAGCAGCTGGGTGTGGTGCAGCACGGTGAAGTTGCCACCGACCTGCGGGTATTCGCGGCCAAGGGTGTTGAAGCAGTGCGGGCAGGTGACGACGATCTTGCGGTCGACCCGCTCGACACCTTCGAACAGATCGTTGAGGGTCTCGACGTTCTGCGCGGCCAACTGCTGGAACAGGAACTCATTGCCCGAGCGGCGCGCCGAGTCACCGTTGCAGGTCTCGCCCTCACCGAGCACCAGGTACTTCACCCCGGCGACGGCGAGCAGTTCGGCGACGGCCTTGGTGGTCTTCTTGGCACGGTCTTCGTAGGCACCCGCGCAGCCCACCCAGAACAGGTACTCGTAGCCCGCGAAGCTGTCGACGTCCTTGCCGAAGACCGGCACGTCGAAGTCGACCTCGTCGATCCAGTTGGTCCGGTCCTTGGCGTTCTGACCCCAGGGGTTGCCCTTGTTCTCCAGGTTCTTGAACAGCACGCCGAGCTCGCTGGGGAACTCGGATTCCATCATCACCTGGTAGCGGCGCATGTCGACGATGTGGTCGATGTGCTCGATGTCGACGGGGCACTGCTCGACGCACGCACCGCAGGTGGTGCACGACCACAGCACGTCGGGGTCGATCACGCCGCCCTGTTCCAGGGTGCCGACCAGGGGCCGCAGCGCCTGCTCGGGGCCGGACCCGGGGACACGGCCGAAGCCGGACTCCGGCACGTGGTGGGCTTCGCTCTCGGCGCTCTCCAGGTCCAGGCCCTCGTCCGGATGAGCCTTGCCGCCGATGATGTAGGGCGCCTTGGCCATCAGGTGATCGCGCAGATCCATGATGACGAGCTTGGGGGACAACGGTTTTCCGGTGTTCCAGGCCGGACACTGCGACTGGCAACGACCGCACTCGGTGCAGGTCGTCATGTCGAGGAGACCTTTCCAGGTGAAGTCCTCGATCTTGCCGCGGCCGAGCACCGCATCCTCGGCGGGATCCTCGAAGTCGACCAGTTGGCCCTTGTATTCCACGGGCAGAAGCGGGCCCAGTCCGTTCGGCAGCCGCTTGAACGTGACGTTGACCGGGGCCAGGCCGATGTGCAGGTGCTTGGAGTGCAACACGATGAGCAGGAAGGCCAACATGACGCCGATGTGGCCCATCAGTGCGATGGTCTCGATCCACTCGTTGGCGGTGTGACCGAGGGGGGCCAGCAGCTTCGCGATGCCGTGTGAGAAGAAGGCGCCCCAGCCGTAGGGGAAGGCGTCGCCGAGGGCGTTGACCGAGGCCCCGCGGAAGATCGCGTAGGTCAGGATGACCAGGAAAATCATGAACAGGATCAGCCAGGCGCCACCGGTGTGCGAGCCGTAGAAGCGCGATTCGCGGCCGTGTTCCTTGGGCTCGGAGCGCAACCGGATGATCGTGAACGTGATGATGCCGAGCAACACGGCAACGGCGAAGAAATCCTGCAGGAAGCCGAGCGCATCCCATCTACCGACAATCGGGATATGAAATTCCGGATTGAACAGGACACCGTAGGCCTCGAGGTAAACCGTCGCGAGAATAAAGAATCCCCACATGGTGAACAAGTGCGCGATACCGGGGATGGACCATTTGAGCAGTTTTGACTGGCCGAGCACTTCGGTGAACTGCGCCTTGATGCGGCCGGGGATGTCGTCCTTGCGGCCACTCTCGTCGCTGATGGGTTGCCCGGAGCGGATCAACTTGGTCAACCACTGGACGCGGCGGGCGGCAAACACCAGCACCACCGCGGTTCCCAGCAGGCCAAGTGCCAGTCTGGCCCATTCGAGAGAGTTCACGGACTGCCTCCCATTCGTAAGTTACTCGAGGGTAACTTAGCGTATGTTACTGGCCGGTAACTTAGCCGCCGGTCCTGCTCATAGTTGCATCCTCGCTATTTGGGGCGCTAGCGAGGCTGCCCTAACTTGCAGGCAGCTGTGTTATAGGTCTCAGCTGTGGCTTGTCAGCGTGGCCCGCAGCATCGACAACATTTCCGAGCGGGACTCCGCACCGAGGCGGCGGCGAATCCTTGCGACA
>JBEVHL010000215.1:0-5226 GCA_040511255.1 Mycobacterium sp.
TCGCCCTGCGCTGGTACCTGCCGCGCTCGGCGCCGCGCTACGCCGAGGAACGCCGGGCGATCGCGGAGCGCTCGCAGGTGCTGATGGAAAGCATGATCGGCGCGAGCACCGTGCACGCATACGATCTGCACGCCTCCCATCAGAGCACCATCGAGACCGCGTCGGCCAAGGTCCGCGATATCTCGATCGGCGTGTTCACCCTGTTCACGCGTTTCGTGGGCCGGATCAACCGCGCCGAATTCATCGGCCTGGCAGTCATTCTGGTGACGGGCTTCTGGCTGGTGAAGAGTGGCCAGGTCACGGTGGGGCAGACCACCGCCGCCGCCCTGCTCTTCCACCGATTGTTCAGCCCGGTCAGCAATCTGCTCTTCACCTTCGACGAGGCGCAGGACGCCGGTGCCAGCCTGGCGCGGTTGGTCGGTCTGGTGAACGTGCCGGCGGATGTCGCCCCGGCCGACGAGCCGGCCCCGGAACCGCGGGACGCCTCGCTGGATCTGCGGGAGCTGGACTTCAGCTACGACGGCGAACACCCGGTGGTGCACGGTGTCTCCATCCGGGTCGAACCGGGGCAGCGCGTCGCGCTGGTCGGCTCGACCGGAGCGGGCAAATCGACGGTGGCGGGTATCGCAGCCGGCGCGCTCACGCCGCAGCACGGCAGCGCCAGCATCGGTGGCGTTCCGCTGTCGAGAATGTCTGCCGCACAACGCCGCCGGCACATCGCGATCGTCAGCCAGGAGGTACACGTCTTCGCGGGACCGCTGATCGACGACCTGCGGTTGGCGCACCCGGGCGCCACCGAGGACGACGTGCTCGATGCGCTGCGCACAGTCGGTGCCGATGCGTGGGTCGCCGATCTGACCGACGGGCTGGACACGGTGGTCGGCGAGGGTGGACACCAGCTGACCTCGGCTCAGGCCCAACAACTCGCGCTGGCCCGACTCAAGCTCCTCGACCCGACGGTCGCCGTTCTCGACGAAGCCACCGCAGAGGCGGGCAGTCAGGGCGCCCGGGAGCTGGAGCGCGCTGCTGCCGCCGTCACCGCGGACCGCACGACTCTGGTCATCGCCCACCGACTCACCCAGGCCGCCTCGGCCGACCGCATCGTCGTGATGGCACACGGCGCAGTGATCGAAGAGGGCACCCATGACGAACTGGTCTCGGCGGGCGGACGGTATGCCCAGCTGTGGCAGGCCTGGGCCGCACACCATACCGTCTCACCTTCGTAGATGGAGCTGCACCGACCATGACGACCACCGAAATCGACGGCCTCACTCCTGCTGACCGGCTGAACCTGTTGCGGCAGTGGAACAACCAAAGCCGACCCGAGACCACCACCACGGTGCCCGACGCGTTCTTCCGGCAAGCCGAACTGACGCCCGATGCGCTGGCGGTGGTGGCCGGCGAGACCCGGTTGACGTACCGCGAGCTGGCATTGCACGCGTTCCAGTTGGCGAATCAGCTTCGCGCTCAGGGCGTATCGCATGAGCAGATGGTCGCCATCGCCTTGCCGCGCTCGGCTGAGATGGTTGTCGCGGTGGTGGCGATCCTGGCCGCAGGCGGAGCGTTCGTCCCGGTCGATCCGCAGTGGCCGCTGGAACGCCGGCGGCAGGTCCTGACCGAGACCCGGGCGACGGCGGTCCTGCTCGCACCCGGTGCGGCCGTGCCGGACGACCCGGCGCCGCTGGAACTCGACTTGGCGGACTGGGGCTTCGGTCATCTGCCTGCCGGCGCGCCACCGAGCGAGATCGACGGCAATCAATTGGCGTACGTCATCTTCACCTCGGGCTCCACCGGCAAGCCCAAAGGTGCGATGATCCGCCACGAGGCCATCGGTGAACGCCTGACCTGGCAGGTCCAGGACATCCTCGGCTTCGGCCCCGGCGACGCCTCGCTGTTCAAAGCCCCACTGTCCTTCGATATTTCGATCAACGAGATCCTTCTGCCGCTGGTCTCCGGCGGCTACGTGGTGGTGGCCGAACCCGGCGGCGAACGCGACCCGCAGTACCTGCTGGACCTGATCGCCACCGAGCGGGTCACCTTCGTCTACCTGGTGTCGTCGATGCTGGACGTGCTGCTGGACCTGGCCGACGGCACCGATCTGCTGGCCGGTCTGCGGCACGTCTGGTGCGGCGGCGAAGTGCTCACCCCGGCGTTGTTCGACCGGTTCCGCGCTCAGCTGAGCACCACGCTCTACCACGGGTACGGCCCCGCGGAGGCGACCATCGGTGTCTCGCACGTCATCTATCGCGACACCGCCGAACGGATCGAAACCTCCATCGGCCGCCCCAATCCGCACACCCAGCTCTATGTCCTCGACGACGACCTGCAGCCGGTACCGGTCGGAGTTGGCGGCGAACTGTACGCCGCCGGATTCCTCCTCGGGCGGGGGTACATCCACGCACCGGGTCTGACCGGCGCCCGCTTTGTCGCCAACCCGTTCGACGACGACGGGTCCCGGATGTACCGCACCGGCGACCTGGCCCGCTGGACCCCGGACGGGGTACTGGAATTCCTCGGCCGAGCGGACAACCAGGTCAAGATCCGCGGCATGCGGGTCGAGCTGGAAGAAATCGAAGTCACGCTGGCGGCGCACCCGCTGGCCCGCCACGCCGCGGTCATTCTGCGCCAGACTGCCTCCGGCGCACCGCAATTGACCGGGTATGTGGTCTCCAACACCGGCGTCGACCCCGACGAACTGCGCGCCTGGTGCGCGGCGAAACTGCCCGAACACATGGTGCCGAGCGCAGTGCTGGTGCTCAGCGAATTCCCGGTCACCGCCAACGGCAAGATCGACCGGCGCGCACTGCCCGAACCACCGACCTCGGCACCCGACGAATCCCCGGTGCCGACCGACCCACGCGTGCAGGCGATCTGCGAAATCTTCGCCGAGCTGCTCGGGGTGCCGAGTGTGGGTGCGGACGCCGACTTCTTCGCCCTCGGCGGCGACAGCATCGTGGCGATGGGCCTGATCACCAGGGCCAGGAAGGTCGGGCTGAGATTGCGGCCGCGCGATATCTTCGCGATGCGCACCCCGGCCACCCTGGCCGCCGCGGCAACGGAATCCGCGACTGCCCCCCAGAACACTGCTGTCGACGCAGCCGGTGAGATCGCTGCCACACCGATCCTGGCCTGGCTGGACGAAGTGGGCAACGGTCTCGACGGGTTCTTCCAGGCCATCACCCTGCACACGCCACCGGGGCTGACCATGCCCGCACTCACCTCGATGGTCGATGCGCTGCTGGACTGTCACGACCTGTTGCGGGCCCGCCTCAGCACCACCGAGCCGGGCGGGCTGACGGTACCGCCCGCCGGATCGATCACCGCCACCGATGTGCTGCACCGGGTTTCGGCCGAGGGCGAGCTCGACGCTGCCGCCGCCGGTGCACACGCGGTGGCTGTCTCCCGGTTGGATCCGCGCGCCGGGCGGATGCTCGACGTCACCTGGCTGGACGCCGGCCCGGAGACCACCGGGCGTCTGGTCCTGATGGTGCACCACGTGGTGGTCGACGGGGTATCCCTGCGCCTGCTGGCCCAGGATCTCGCGACCGCCTGGTCGGCACTGGCCGCCGGCGACACGGTCTCGCTCGAGAAGGCCGACACCTCATTCCGCGAGTGGTCCGAACAGTTGCGGTCCGCGACCACCCGCGGCGATTTCGCGGCCGACGAACAGTATTGGCTCAGTGTCGCCGCAGGCCCGGCCAGTGCGCCGATCGGCAGCAGGCCACTGGATCCGGCGATCGACGTGGTGGCCACCGAGGCCAAGCTGGTGGTGCGACTCGACGAAGCAAGCACGGCGCGGCTGCTCGGTCCGGTGCCCGCCGCCATTCGCGGCGGCGTGAACGATGTCCTGGTGACGGCCCTCGCGCTGGCGCTGGCCACGTGGCGCCCCGGCGGCGAGCCCGGACTGCTCCTCGAACTGGAAGGCCACGGTCGCGAAGCCCAGCACCTCGGCGTGGCCGGTGACCCCCTGGACCTGGCCCGCACCCTGGGCTGGTTCACCACCCTGTTCCCGGTGCGCGTCGATCCTGGCACCGAAGAGCCCGGCACCGCCGTCAAGACCGTCAAGGAACAGCTGCGGGCCGTACCGCGCAACGGGCTGAGCTACGGGGCGCTGCGCTACCTGTCGGGGCGGCCACGCCCGGACCTGGCGGTCAGCCCGCAGGTGCTGTTCAACTATCTCGGCCGGTTCACCGGTGCAGGCGACCAGCCGTGGACCCTGACCGAGGCAGGCGTCGCCGAGGACCGGGACCCCCGGATGCCACTGCCGAGAGCCCTCGAGATCAACGCCATCGCCGTCGACACCGACAACGGCACCCGGCTGGAGGCGACGTTCAGCTGGCCGGGCGCGGTGCTGGAACACGACGACGTGCAAGCGCTTTCCGGGTACTGGACCGACGCGCTGACCGCCATCGCGGACAGCCCAGCCGTGACCGGGCCGACGCCATCGGACTTCCCGCTGGTCACCATCACCCAGGCCGATATCGACGCGCAGCCCGAGCCCGCCATCGCCGAGGTGTTACCGCTGTCGCCGCTGCAGGCAGGCATCTACTTCCACTCCACCTACGCCGACGTCGACCCCTACGTGGTCCAACAGCTCGTCGAACTCTCCGGCCCCATCGACCCCGAGCGCCTCCGTGCCGCCGCGAACCTGGTCATTGCCCGGCACCCCCAGCTCGGCGCCGCGTTCCGGCCGATCGGCGATGGCAGCGTCGTCTCGGTCATCGGGGCACCACCGGAAGTGCCCTGGCACTACACCGATCTCAGCGAGTCCGAGCCGGAGGTGGCGCGACAACGGGTCGCGCAGACCGCTGACGAACAGCGCTCGCAGCCGTTCGACCTGGCCGACCCGCCGCTGATGCGGTACGCGCTGCTGAGGATCACCCCGCAGCGCCACGTGCTGATCCAGACCGTGCACCACCTGATCGCCGACGGCTGGTCGGTGCCCATCGTGCTGCGCGAACTCGCCGCGCTGCACGACGACACCGCGGCCCCGCTGCCCACCGCCGCGCGTTACCGCGACTACTTGAGCTGGATTGCCAACGCTCCGTTGGCTTCCGCGTTGGACGCCTGGCAGACCGAGTTGGCCGGTGTCGACGAACCGACCCGGCTGGCGGACGCGTTGCCACCGAGCCGCTCGTCCGAGGACGGTTTCGGTCACCTCAGTGTGGAGGTGCCGGTAGACGTGGCCACCGGGATCTCCGGTTGGGCCAGCCGGCATGGCGTCAC
>JBEVHL010000216.1:0-3530 GCA_040511255.1 Mycobacterium sp.
CGGCCGCCGTCGTCCGGCTCGGTGTGGTTCCAGGGCAACGACATGTCCCGGATCAAGGCGCACAACCGGGTCGGCGAAGGGCTGATCCAGGCCCCGGAAGGCCGCGGCGTGTTCCCCGGTATGACGGTCACCGAAAACCTCGAAATGGGTTGCTACGGACGGAAATTCCCCACCAAGGCCGAGCATCGCGAGAAGCTCGACTGGGTCTTCGAGACGTTCCCACGCCTCGCCGAGCGGCGCAGCCAGGTCGGCGGCACGCTGTCCGGGGGAGAGCAGCAGATGCTCGCCATCGGCCGCGCGCTGATGGCCCGTCCGGTGGTGCTGCTGCTGGACGAACCCTCGATGGGCCTGGCGCCGATGGTGATCTCGCAGATCTTCAAGATCATCTCCGAGATCAACAAGCAGGGCACCACCGTTTTGCTGGTCGAGCAGAACGCGCAACAGGCGCTGAGCCGCTCCGACCGCGCCTACATCCTGGAGACGGGTGAGGTCACCCGCAGCGGTGTGGCGCGAGATTTGTTGGCGGACGACAGTATTCGTGCCGCCTACCTCGGCGTGGCCTGAGTCTTCCCGGGAGCGGGTGCGCCGAGGGCTGCGTCCTGCAAATTCTGTATTACGCCACCCAGCTTGGTGTGCTGACGCCTTGCTCCCGTGGTTAGGCTGACCCTCTACACCGGCAACGGCATCCCAAGCAGAGCAAGATTCAGCGTGATTTGAACACTGTCGGACGTGATCAGCGGCCTGCGAGACTCACCCAGTTCACGGGGGTCCATCCACGTCGCGGCCAGTGCTGCGCCGACTGTCTTGTCCGAAGGATCGCCAGCGCCAGACGTCTGCCTGACTGCGCCGCCCCGTCTTTAGTTCTCCCTTGACCCTGGAGGTTGTGTGTTCACCCCGTCCAATTTATCGCCCGGTATCGGGTTCGCCCTGATGCTGGGCCTGGGCGTCTTCATGTTCTTCGTCGCCTCCATCGTCCGCAAGATGGTGCGCAACACCCATGATTTCGTCATCGCCGACCGCAAGATCGGCTTCGGCTTCGGCGTCGGCTCGGTGATCGCGGTCTGGACCTGGTCCATGGCGGTGATGATGTCCTCCGCGCAGGCCTTCACCTTCGGTACCTCAGGGCTGATCTGGTTCGTCGTGCCCAACGGGCTGGCGGTCATGGCCATGGTGCCGTTCGCGCTGAAGCTGCGCCGCCAGATGCCGGCCGGCTACACCATCGTCGAATTCATCCGGCAACGCTTCCAGAACAAGCCCGCCACCACGGTGATGCTCATCGCCATGCTGCTGGGTCTGCTCGCCGAGATCTTCATCAACCTCTTCGGCGTCGTGCTGGTGATGGGTGTGGTGTTCGGCATCAATCCCACGGTGGTCCTGATCGTCACCCTGGCCACCGTCACCGTGTACTCCTACTTCGGTGGACTGTGGACCTCGGCGATCACCGCGACGTTCAACACGCTGCTCATCACCGTGCCCGCCGCCATCGTCGTGCTGTACGTGCTGCAGAAGGTCGGCGGTGCCGACCTGGTCTTCCGCAAGGTGCAGGCCGCCGGACCCAACACCTTGAACGCGTTCGACGGTGCCGCCGCCGCGGGATTCGGCATCTCGCTGGCGCTGGGCCTGCTCGCCTCGACCATGGCCGACCAGACGTTCTGGCAGAAGGCGTGGGCGTTGAAGCCGACCACGATGGCCCGCACGTTCGTCTGGGCCGGTCTGTGGTTCTACCCGATCCCGATCGTGCTCGGCCTGCTGGGTCTGGTGGGTCTCGGCTTCGGGGTGAACGTCGCCGATCTCGGCGACGCCGGGTCGGGTGGCATCGGACCGTACGTCGTCAGCCACCTCGGCCTGCCGATCATCCTGGTGGCGCTCTACGTCCTGATCATCCTCAACGCGTGCTATTCGTCGATCGACGGGGCGTTCTCCGCGCTGTTCTCGATCGTCGCCGTCGACGTCCTGAAGCGGGCCAATCCCAGCATCTCGTCGAAGTCGTTGCTGCGGTGGACGAAAGCCTCCATCATCATCGCCGGCGTCGTCGGTGGCATCGTGGTCAGCTCGGGCATCGACTACGTCGAACTGGTCAACACGGTGTACTTCATCAAGGCGGCGTTGATCATTCCGCTGGGGCTGGCCATCTTCTGGCGCCGCATGACGTCGACGGCGTTCGTCGTCAGCCTGGTGCTGGCCGTGGCGGTCGGCTACCCGGTGCGCCAACTGGTCGGTGAGCTGCAGGGAATCGTTACCCTGGAGGTGATTTCGCTGGTGGCCGCCGTCGGGATCAGCCTGCTGTCGCGCACCAGCTTCGACTTCGCCACGCTGCGGCGCAGCGATGCCTTGGCCGAGGGGCCGCCGGACGATGATCCGGCGACGCCTGCCGTCACGTCCGCCGAAATCGCCGATCCGGATCCGGTCCGATGATCGCGTTCTGGATCGCCGTCGTGGTCGGCGTCGTGGTCGCAATCGCCTACATCACGTTGGGTGTGCTGGCGTTCGCGCGGGTCCGCACCGAGGTGCTGGCCTCGGCCACCACCGGTGCCACCGAGGAGCTGTCCGGCGACGACGTTGACGACGACGGCCGATTCACCTGGAAGGCGATCGCCGCGGTGATCTTCTCGACGCTGGTCATCGTCCTGCTCGGCGTCAACAGCGTGTTCTGGTATCTGCCTGCCATTCTCGCGATCGGTTCGTCTGTCGCCGTGATCACCGCCTTCGTCATCGATCGTCGGTCCGCCGACGTGCAAGGGACCTGATGAAAAAGATCCACCTGCTGGGCTTCGTCCAGCACGGCGTCATGAACCATGCCTCCTCCATGTGGGCGCACCCGCGCGACAAGGTCGGCTATCACTGGTCGCGGCCGGAATTCTGGCGTGATCTGGGCCGGACCATGGAACGCGGGCTGTTCGACGCCATGTTCATCGCCGATGAGCTGGCGCCGTACACCACCTACAAGGGCAACTCGGATCCGGTGGTGAAGTACGCCGGGCAGTGTCCGGTGCACGAACCTGCGGCGTTGGTGCCGATCATCGGTGCGTTCACCAAACACCTCGGCATCGGTATCACCTTGTCGACATCCTTTGTGCCGCCGTACATGATGGCCCGTCAGCTCTCCACGCTCGACCACCTGACCAACGGCCGGGTCGGCTGGAACATCGTCACCTCGTATTCCAAGAGCGAGTTCCAGGCCATGGGGCGGGAGAACCTCACTCCGCGCGACAAGCGCTACGAGGTGGTCGAGGAGTACATGCAGCTGTGCTATCAGCTCTGGGATTCCTGGGACGACGACGCGATCCTCTACGACCGCGAGAACGGGATCTTCGCCGATCCGTCCAAGGTCAAGGAAGTCGACTTCCAGGGTGAGTTTTTCAAGTCCAAGGGCAGGCATTTCGTCGCGCCGTCGCCGCAGAAGCGTCCGGTGCTGTGGCAGGCCGGATCTTCGGACCAGGGCCGCGATTTCGCGTCCAAGCATGCCGAGTCGGTGTTCGGGATCTTCCCGACGCCCAAGAGCATGCGGGCCTACGCCGACGACATCCGCA
>JBEVHL010000217.1:0-7192 GCA_040511255.1 Mycobacterium sp.
GTTCGGGGTGATGACCGAGCCCAGCGGGTTGAACCCCACCGGCGACAGGTCAGCGTCGTCGAGCAGGATGTTCGGGGTGGAGTAGGAGAAGTTGATGCCCACGCCGAGCGACCACGGGAAGCCAACCTGGTAGCCGAGCTCCAAGGTGCCGGAGAACTCGTCGGCGCCCGCACCGGTCACGCTGTACACCGCGCGGCCTGAGTGGAACCACTCACGAGTCAGCCGGTTGCGGTCAAGCGGGAAGACTCCGTCCAGGAACGTGTCCCACTGCTGAATGGTCAGGGTGCGTCCCTGGCCATCCACAAGGCTCAGCTCATTGTCCAAGCCAGCGTGTGAGGTGCCCGTGCCCACGAACAGCGCCGCGACAGCAGCGATCATCGCCACCAGCACCCGACTGAATACCTTCATGTTCTCCCTAGCGTGTCGGCGGTGATCCGGGAGGTTCACCGAGTTGTGATCGTGTGTAGAGCCATATTTGGCACCGCACCCGAGGTAAGAACTGCAAATGAGAAGCCTCACAGTGTGTTCTTACTTTTCGCTCATCGTTCTAGACACGAGGAACATAACGGGACGGCATCGCCGCGGCAACGCGTAGGCATACCTGGCCGGTCCAAGGTGGGCCCGGGAATAAGTTTGCTGGGGCGCGCGTCGGCCGGGCCGGCGGGCGGTGCGGGCGCGCAAACATGCGTCAGAACCCGCGGATCGTCGCCACACCCGTCACATCTTCCCCAAAATTGGGGTCGGCGCAGTTCAGGGCACAGCCAGCAGGGACGAGGCCCTAACCGTGGTGCGGAGGGACGTTATCCCGGAGCCAGTGGTCACGATCCCGCTCGTCGCGCATATCGGCCGGATCGCGCTCATCAGAGGATTCCTGGGGCAGTTCCGAACCGAAGATGTTGTTAACTGAACCGGCATGCTTCGGGTCGCGGTCGGTCACAGTGACCGCCAAATGTGACGAAGATCACATTTTCGGCATTTACCCTGTTCACGCGGGTGTAACACACCGAAGTCGGCCCGATTTGGGCCAAATGCGCGCAATAACACACCGCTGGAGCCGACGTTGCGCCGGGCCAGCGTCAGAGCGTTAACCGCAGGTGAGGAGGACGTTCAGATCTCCAGGCTGGATAACTGGCTGATGATGTTCACAGCCAGCGGGTTGAGGGTTGCCATGCCGTCGCGCACGGCGTATCGCGAACCGGCGATATTGACCACCAGGGTGCTGCCGGAGATTCCCGCCAGCCCTCGGGACAGCCCCGCATCGGTGATGCCCGCGGACAGTCCCGACGCCCGCAGCGCCTCCGAGATGCCGAGCAACTCACGGTCCAGGATGTCCACCGTGGCCTCGGGGGTGACGTCACGGGGCATCACGCCCGTACCGCCCACCGACACCACCAGATCGACACCGCCGATGACCGCGGTGTTCAGGGCGTTGCGGATCTCCACTTCATCAGCCGCAACCACCACCACACCGTCGACGACGAAACCCGCCTCGGTGAGCAATTCCGTGACCAGCGGACCGCTGTGGTCCTCCTCGTCACCATGCGCCGTGCGATCGTCGACCACTACCACCAGCGCTCTACCCACCAGCTCTACAGGCTGTTCCATGGATGCAACCGTATATCTGGGGAGCGACATCGTCTTCACGTCCCCACCGACTGTCCTGATCACTGCTGGGCCTTTCCTAATGTCACCTGGACGGACTGGGGGTTACCACTGGGGTCGAGGTACGTCAGCGTCACCTTGTCGCCGGGGGCCCGGGACCGCACCGCAGCCACCAGTGCGTCGGCTGTGCTGATGGCGCGGTCGTCCACCTTGGTCACCACGACGCCACTCGGCAGACCGGCGCTCGCCGCCGCGCCACCCTGGGTGACCTCGACGATCTTGGCGCCGTGCGTGGTGTTGTCATTGCTCACCTGGACGCCGAGCGACGCGTGGGTGGCGGTGCCGGTGCTGATCAACTCGTCGGCGATCCGCTTGGCCTGATCGACCGGGATGGCGAAGCCCAAGCCGATCGATCCGCTCTGCGCGCCTTCGGCGTCACCACCGAGGGTGGCGATCGCCGAGTTGATCCCGACCAGTTCGCCGTTCATGTTCACCAGCGCGCCGCCGGAGTTCCCGGGGTTGATCGCGGCATCGGTCTGAATGGCGTCGAGCACGGTGTTCTGATTCTTGGAGTCACCCGCGGTGGAAACCGGCCGGTTCAACGCGCTGACGATGCCCGTGGTGACGGTGCCTTCGAGACCGAGGGGTGAGCCGATGGCCACCACATCCTGGCCCACCCGCAGATTCGCCGAGGAGCCCAGCGTGATGGGGGTCAAGCCGGAGGCGCCCTGAGCGCGCACCACGGCAATATCGCTGGCGGGATCGATGCCGACGATGCTGAATGTGGACGTTCGACCGTCGGCGAATGTCACCGTGGTGACCGGCTTGCCGTCAGCGCCGGGAGCTCCCGGTCCGGTCGGACTGTCGGGGCCCGACGGCGTCGTGGGCAACGGCAGAAGCGGACCTGCGGGCCCGGACGGCGCAGACGGGGGCATCTCCTGAGCGTCGCCGTTGGCGGCCGACACCACGTGCGCGTTGGTCAGGATCAGACCGTCCGCCGACAGGATGATGCCGGAACCTTCTTCATTGGCCCGGCCGATATCGGTCTCCAGCGTCACGACACTGGGCACCACCTTGGCGGCCACCTGTTCCACCGAACCCGGCGGGACGTTGGCGGCGGGCACCCCCGGCGCCGCGCCGAGGACGCTGGTGCCCGGCCCCGCGGCCTTGTTCTCCGGATGCGCCAGCAGCGCGACGCCCCCACCGATGCCCGCGGAGACGACGGCAACGGCGATCGCGCCTGCAGTCAACGCGCCGGCTCGGGAGCGCTTGCGCGGCGCAGGTGGCGGCGGCGGCGGCATGACGACACCACTGGGCGGCAACCCAGGGCCACCGGGCGCAGCACCGGGATGCTGCTGACGATAGGGATCGAACTGTGGGCGCTGCTGTTGCGCTGCCTGCTGGGTGGCGTAACGCCAGTCGTAAGCCTGCTGCGGCGGTTGGCCGGGACGGTACTGACCGGGATAGGGCGCGGTGGGCGTCGGCTGATTCGGGTCTTGACGACGTCCCGGCTCCGGTGGAGGCGGCGAATACCTCGGATGGTTCGTCATGCGTGCGCGTCACTTGTCCTTTTGCGTCGGTCGAGGCCGGGCACCAGCCCGGACTGCAGCGAGATCCACCAGCCGTTGGGTACTACCTTGCCCTGATCGACTGAGAATCCACTGAGATATCACTTGGTGGCGCGGATGACGTTTGAGTGACCTGCGCCGCACTTCCATTGTGCTGGCCGTTGTCGCCCGATGCCGGGTACGACGCGGCAGGTCCTGGCAGACCGGGCAGCAGAACCGAGATCGACGTCCCCGGTGGCTGTCCGCCCGGCACGGTGTCGTCAACCCGTAGTGCACCACCGTGTTTGAGCACGACCTGCTTCACAATCGCCAGCCCCAGTCCGGAACCGGGCATCGCGCGCGCCGACGTGGACCGGAAGAACCTTTCGAAGACCAGATTGCGTTCCTGCAGCGGGATACCCGGGCCGTGATCGGACACCACGAGTTCACCGTGGGTCGGGTCCACCTGCGTGATGCGCAGCTCCACCCGGCCACCCGACGGGCTCCACTTGGCCGCATTGTCGAGCAGGTTCAGCACGGCACGCGACAACCCGGTCGCGTCGCCGTAGACCTGCCACGGGACCACCCGGATGTCGAACTCAATATCGTTGCGGCGCCGCCGAACCCGTTCGAGGCAGTGCTCGACCACCTCGGCCATGTCGACCTGCTCGTAGACCACGCCGCCTGCGTCGTCGCGGGTGAGATCGACCAGATCGCCTACCAGCGTGGACAATTCCTCGATCTGCCCGACGACGTCGGCCTGCAGTTCGGCCAGGTCGCTGTCGGGGATCCGCGGCGCGCCCGGCGCCATCGACGCCATCAGCAACTCGACGTTGGTGCGCAACGAGGTCAGCGGGGTGCGCAACTCGTGCCCGGCATCACTGACCAGACGCGACTGTCTTTCCCTCGATTCGGCGAGTGCGCGCAGCATCATATTGAACGCCTCCGTCAGGCGCGCCAGCTCGTCGCTACCGAACACCTGGATCGGCCGCAGATCGTCGGTACGGGCCACCCGTTCCGCGGCTTCGGTCAGCCGGCCGACCGGACGCAGTCCGGTCCTGGTGACCATGCCGCCGGCCACCGCGGCGACCACCACGCCGATGCCACCGACGGCCAGCAGCACCCACCGGAGTTTGGTCATCACCGCATCGGTGGGGGCCAGGCTCTTGGAGATCAGCAGCGTGCTGTCGTCCGGCAGATGCACCGCCAGCACCCGCTGATCGAGCGCGGTGCGGCGGGACATGAACAGATCGCCGCGGATCACCGATTTCTCGGTGGCGCCGATCGGCAGCGTCTGTCCCTCTTGGTTCGCGGTGAAAATCGACTTACCCGGGATGATCAGCATCGCGTTCACATCGGAATAGGCCGTGCCTTCGATGGCCTTACCCGGGTCGGCCGCTAGCGATCCACTGGCGATGAGCAGCCGCGCGCGACTCTGCAGCTGGCTGTCGACGTCGTTGTACAGCGCCGCCGACACCACCGCGTAGACCGCGACGGCCATCAACACCACCACCATCGCGACCATCGACATCGCGAGCAGCATCACCCGCCATCGCAAGGACAACGAGGTGGTGGCGCGCAAAGGAGCCCTGGCGTACGAGGGCGAACGTCGGAACAGGCGCATCAGGGCGGGGTTTCACGTAGGACGTAACCCACTCCGCGCACGGTGTGGATGAGCCTCGTCTCCCCTTCGGCTTCCGTCTTCCGGCGCAGATATCCGACATACACCTCAAGAGCGTTGCCAGAGGTGGGGAAATCGAATCCCCACACCTCTTCAAGGATGCGACTGCGGGTCAGCACCCTCCGCGGGTTGGCGATCAGCATTTCCAGCAACGCGAACTCCGTGCGGGTCAGGCTGATATGCCGCTGTCCACGGGTGACGTCCCGGGTGACGGGGTCGAGGCTCAGATCGGCGAATGTCATTGCCACCGAATCGCCGGAGATATCGGGCGAAGTGCGGCGCAGCAGCGCCCGCATTCGCGCGAGGAGTTCCTCCAGCGCAAATGGTTTAGGTAGATAGTCGTCAGCGCCCGCGTCCAGTCCGGCGACCCGCTCGGACACCGAGTCTCGCGCGGTCAGCACCAGAATGGGCAGGTCATCACCGGTACTGCGGAGCTGACGACACACTTCCAGGCCGTCCAACCTCGGCATCATGACGTCGAGGACCAGCGCGTCGGGACGATCGCTGGCTATCGAGTGAAGAGCCTCGACGCCGTCTTCCGCCAATGAGACGGAATAGCCGTTGAAGGAAAGGGACCTACGCAGCGACTCACGCACTGCACGATCGTCATCAACGACAAGAATTCGCACGACAACAGTGTTATCCCAACGCCTGAGAGCGGCCTGAGAGGCGCGCGGAAAGCGACGCGCGCAACATCAATTGGGAGAAGTCAGCGCTTGTCGAGGTTGATCAGGCCGAGACGGGCGGCCTTCAGCAGGCGCCGGGGCACCTTGTGCTGCTGGCCGGCCACAGTGACGTTGACCAGGCCGACGGCCTCGGTCTTCCACTGCGCGCGCCGACTGCGGGTATTCGACCGCGACATTCTGCGCTTGGGCACAGCCATGACGAGCATCTCCTATATCGGGGGGTGCCGCTCCGACGAACGCCGGCGACAGTTGGTCATCAGGATAGCCGGTGATCAGCGTCGTCTCCAAAACACGGCTCTCAGCGAGGTCAAGGGCTGAGGCCCCTTGACGCGGTACCGGCGGTCACCGTTAACCTACCAACTGGTTGAGGGAGTTCGACGACGATGCGGGGCGAGGGACGAGCCCAGAGGAGGAGTCGGACAATTGGGCACGGGAGTGCACGTGACATCTGCGGTCCGCATCGGCAATTGTTCGGGCTTCTACGGGGACCGACGTTCGGCGATGCGCGAGATGCTCACCGGCGGTGACCTGGACTTTCTCACCGGCGACTATCTGGCCGAGCTGACCATGCTCATCCTGGGCCGCGATCGCGCCAAGAACCCCGACCGCGGATACGCCAAGACGTTTCTCACCCAGCTCGAAGAGTGCCTCGGCCTGGCCGTGGACCACAACGTCCGCATCGTGGCCAATGCCGGCGGGCTCAATCCCGCGGGCCTGGCCGAAGCGGTGCGCGCGTTGTCCGAGCGATTGGGCATCCCCGTGGCCGTCGCGCACGTCGAAGGTGACGACCTGCTCAGCCGCGCCGAGGAGCTCGGCCTGGGCGCGCCGCTGACGGCGAACGCCTACCTCGGAGCATGGGGAATCGTCGACTGTCTGCGCAGCGGCGCCGACATCGTAGTCACCGGCCGGGTCACCGACGCCTCGGTGATTGTCGGGCCCGCCGCGGCACACTTCGGCTGGGACCGCACCGCCTACGACGCCCTGGCGGGTGCGGTGGTGGCCGGCCACGTCATCGAGTGCGGAACCCAGGCCAGCGGCGGCAACTACGCCTTCTTCACCGACATCCCCGACCTGCGCCACGCCGGCTTTCCGCTGGCCGAGATCGACGCCGACGGCTCCTCGGTCATCACCAAACACCCGGGCACGGGCGGGCTGGTCAGCGCCGACACCGTCACCGCGCAGCTGCTGTACGAGATCGCCGGCGCGCGGTATGCCAACCCGGATGTGACGGCCCGGGTGGACTCCGCCGTGTTGACCGCGGACGGCCCGGACCGGGTGCGGATCAGCGGGGTACTCGGTGAACCGCCGCCGCCGACACTCAAGGTGTCGCTGAACAGCATCGGCGGATTCCGCAATGCGATGACGTTCGTCCTGACCGGCCTGGACATCGAGGCGAAGGCCGCCCTCGTGCGTCAACAGCTCGAAGGCGCTCTGTCGGTCAAGCCGGCCGAGCTGGACTGGACCCTGGCCCGCACCGATCACCGGGACGCCGACACCGAGGAGACGGCCAGCGCCCTGCTGCGCTGCGTGGTCCGCGACCCCGACCCGGCCGCGGTGGGCCGTCAATTCTCCTCGGCTGCAGTCGAATTGGCGCTCGCCAGCTATCCAGGGTTCACCACCACCGCTCCCCCCGGCGACGGCCAGGTCTACGGCGTCTTCCACGCCGGCTACGTCGA
>JBEVHL010000218.1:0-4957 GCA_040511255.1 Mycobacterium sp.
ACATGGTGCGGATGACCGCATTCGCAGCCCGCAAGCCGGCACAGCTCTCGGGTGGCCAGCAGCAACGTGTCGCGCTGGCACGGGCCCTGGTCAATCGACCCGCGGTCCTGCTGCTGGACGAACCGATGAGCGCCCTGGACCGCAAACTGCGGGAAGAGATGCAGGTCGAACTGAAACTGCTGCAGCGCGAACTCGGCACCACATTCATCTTCGTCACGCACGACCAGGAAGAAGCACTCTCGATGAGTGATCGGGTCGCGGTGATGAAGGACGGCCGGATCGAGCAAATCGGCACGGCCTCAGACGTTTACGACGCACCGGAGTCCGCGTTCGTCGCCGGGTTCATCGGCAGGCAGAACTCCTTCTCGGGCACCATCTCGTCGTTCGACAGTGCGGGGGTGAACGTGCAGACCGCCGGCCTCTCGCTCTACTCCTCGCGCCCGACCAAGGGCGGTGTGCCCGCCGCCAGCGGCGCCGAGGTAACCGCGGCGATCAGGCCGGAGTCGGTGGTGGTCGAGAGCGCGCCACCGGCCGGTACGCCGGCCGCCGGCGCAGAGACCGAGGTCAACGCCGTCACCGGAACGCTGCTCGGCGTCTCCGAACTCGGCCACAGCCTGCAGTTGGTCATCCACACCCCCGGCGACGCCCAGATCCTGGCCCGTCTCCCGCGCGCGGCCAACCCGCCCACCGAGCTCGGATCACCCGTCATCTGTTCGTGGTCGGCCGATGCCGTCCGCATCTTCACGTCCTAGCCGCTCGCTCCCCACTCATCGTCTCCCCCACCTCGACCTGGAAGTCACGCCATGAATCAGCCACAAATCCGCGCACTCGTCCCCGACGCCCTGAAGAGCTCACTGAGCCGCCGAACATTCCTGGGCGGCACCGCGGCGCTCGGTGCCGCGGCCTTCCTCGCGGCCTGTTCCAAGTCGTCGGGCGGTGGCGGCGGGTCCTCCGACGGGTTGAACATCTACACCTGGGGCGAGTACGACGATCCCGCGGTGCTGACGGATTTCACCTCCGCCAAGGGCCCGAAGATCACGGTCGATTCCTACGGATCGAACCCGGAGATGATCGCCAAACTCAGTGCGGCCAAAGGCACGACGGGCTACGACATCTGTGTGCCCACCCATTCGTCGATCCAGCAGATGGTCAATGGTGGGTTGTTGACCGAACTGGACCATGCCAAGTTGCCGAACATGAAGAACCTCAACGCCAAAGTGATCAACACCCCGTTCGATCCCGGCAACAAGTACAGCGTCTGCAAGGACTGGGGCTCGACCGGCTACGTCTACGACACCACCGTCATCAAGCGCGACCTGACCTCCTGGGCTGATTTTCTCGACGCCGCGCAGAAGGAGGCATCCGGAAGTTTCTCGCTGCTGGAAGACCAGGGCGAGGTCGCATTCACCTACTTCTGGGCCAACGGGATCGACGAGAACACCACTGACCCCGCTCACATCGCGGCCTACCGCTCCTTCATCCTCGACAAGATCGCGCCACACGTGCAGGCGTTCGAGTCGTCGACCAATACCTCGATCTCGTCTTCGGCCCGGACGCTGATCCACTGCTGGAACGGTGATGCCCGGCTGGGCATCCTGGCCAATGCCGAGCCCGAGAGGTACAAGTTCGTCTGGCCCTCGGAGGGCGGAAACCTCTGGCAGGACAACTGGGCGATCGTCAAGGGCGCGCCGCACGAGGACGCGGCCTACGACTTCATCAACTACGTGCTGGACCCGACGGTCTCGCTGAAAGAACTCACCTACATCGGTTACAACACCGGGATCAACGGGATCGAGGACGCGGCGAAAAAAGCCGACATCAAGCGACCCGATCTGGTGTTCATCAACGATGACATCATGAAGAAGCTGGTCTACAGCCAGATGACCTCGGCCGACGGCACGATCATCGGCATCTATGACGAGCTGAAGGCAGCGGCGGGCAAGTGACCGTCTTAGACGGTCCGGCGGTCCTGGCGCCCGGCACGGCGGCCCCGCACCCGCCGCGGCGACGGCTGCGGTTACCGGGAGGACTCGGAGCGCTGCCGATCGGCGTGTGGATGCTGCTGTTCTTCATCCTGCCGTTCGGCCTCGTGGTCTGGTACAGCTTCGGCTACAAGCCCGGCCTGTATGTCACCCACGCCAATGACATCCTCTCGTTCGCCCGATACGGCGAGGCCGCCTCGCCCGCGTTCTTCGCGATCTTCATTCGCACACTGAAGATTTCGGTGACAGGGACGGTGCTCTGTCTGGTGATCGCGTTCCCGATGGCCTACTGGATGGCGGTCAAACTGGCGCCGAAATGGCGCGGTGTGGTGCTGGCCCTGGTCCTCATCCCCTACTGGACCAACTTTCTGGTGCGCACCATCGGTTGGCAGATCTCGCTGAGCCCAGCGGGTTTCGTGTCGAAGACGCTGCAGTGGGCCAACCTGCACGACGGGCCCATACACGTGCTCTACACCTCGGCAGCTGTGCAGCTCGGCGTGGTGTACAACTATCTGCCGCTGATGATCCTGCCGCTGTACGTGGCGCTCGAGCGCCTCGACCCCAAGCTGCTCGAGGCCAGCCGCGACCTCGGTGGCACCGCGTGGGACACGCTGTGGCGCATCACGGTTCCGTTGGCCGCGCCCGGGGTGTCCGCCGGATTACTCCTGGTCTTCGTGCCCCTGATGGGTGACTACATCACGCCAACCGTGCTCGGTGGGGCCAGCGGCAGCATGGTCGGCCAGATGGTGGCCGCCCAGTTCCAGAGCGCGCAGAACTGGGCGCTCGGTGCGGCGATGGCCGTGTTACTGATGCTGGCCATCTTCGGCACCAGCGCCGTGGTCGGCGGCATTCTCAAGGTGTTCGGGCGCATCGCCACCGCCGCGACATCCCTGAAACTCCCGCTTAAGGAATCCTCATGAGCAAGCGCCGAATCCGGCCCGCCGACGCATTCCTGAACGTCTGGGGAATGCTCGGCCTGTTGTTCCTCTTCTTCCCGATCATCGTCATCGTGGTGTTCTCGTTCAACACCGGACGCACGCTGCAGACGTTCGAGGGATTCGGCATCGAGCCGTACATCGCGGCGATGAGCAATCCGGCGATCACCAACTCGATCACCGTCTCGCTGATCACCGCCGCAGGCACCGCCGTTGTCGCCACCGTCCTGGGCACCACTGCCGGGATCGCGCTGACCCGTCGGCCCGGTTGGTGGGCGCCCGGTCTGCTGGTGCTGTTGGGCCTGGTGATGGTGACCCCGGAGATCGTCAGCGCCATTTCGCTGCTCCCCTGGTTCGTCACCCTCGGCGTCGACTGGGGGCTCACGGGATTCAACATCGGTCAGGTGCGCCTCATCATCGCCAACTCGCTGTTCGCCAGTGCGGTGGTCACTTTCATCGTGCGGGCGCGGATGACCGGGATGAACGAGTCCCTCGAGGAGGCTGCGGGCGACCTCTACGCGCCGCCGTTCCG
Organism: Mycobacterium sp.; assembly: GCA_040511255.1. Lineage (GTDB taxonomy): Bacteria > Actinomycetota > Actinomycetes > Mycobacteriales > Mycobacteriaceae > Mycobacterium. The sequence goes on from JBEVHL010000218.1 coordinate 3,450, forward strand.
GCGGTTCACCGACATCACGCTGCCGCTGATCCGGCCGGCGGTCATCTCGGGTGCCCTGCTCGCGTTCACCCTCAGCCTGGACAACACCGTCGTCTCGTCGTTTGTCTCGGTTGCCGGTTCAACGCCGTGGCCGGTGTACATCTTCGCTTCGCTGAAAGCGTCGCTGCGGCCCGAGATTGCCGCGATGTCCACCCTGATGCTGGTGCTCACCCTCATCGTGCTCGGCATTGCCGCCCTGGTACTGCGCCGGGATCCGGCGGGTTCGGGCAGTGGGGCCGCAGGTTTGACCGATGCGATGGTGGGGCGATGAGTACGACATTGACCAACGGTGACGTTTCGTTCTGGTGGAAAAGCGTCGGTCGGCAGTACCCGCGGCCACCGCTGCCGGGTTCCACCCAGGCCGACGTAGCCATCATCGGTGCGGGCTACACCGGCCTGTGGACCGCCTACTACCTCAAGAAGGCGGCACCGCACCTGCGGGTGGTGGTGCTGGAGCAACGCTTCGCCGGCTTCGGAGCATCGGGCCGCAACGGTGGCTGGCTGACCAACGACATCACCGGCGGGCGCGGGTCGTATCTGAAGTCGCACACCCGAGAGTCCGTGGGGCGCATGCAAACTGCGATGAACGAGACCGTGGACGAGGTCATCCGGGTCACCCGCGCCGAGGGGATCGACTGCGACCTGATCAAGGGTGGCGAGTTCACGGTGGCCACCAACGCCGCCCAGCAGGCGCGTCTGCTGCGTGCCGCGGCCGAGGCGCGCACCTGGGCGATGACCGATGTCGAACTCCTGAGCGCGGCCGAGGCCACGGCCCGCATCAACGTGCACGGCACGACGGGAGCGATGTGGCATCCGCACTGCGCCAGGTTGCACCCGGCGAAACTGGCCGCGGGCCTGGCCAGGGTCGTCGAAGCGCTGGGTGTGGAGATCTTCGAAGGCACCCGGGTCAGCGAGATCCGGCCCCATGAGGCGGTGACCGCGTTCGGCACCGTCACGGCCGACGCGATCGTAAGGGCCACCGAGGGTTTCACCGCGCAGATCGACGGTCTGCGACGCACGTGGCTGCCGATGAACTCCTCACTCATCGTCACCGAACCACTGCCGGCGGAGACATGGGCAGAGATCGGCTGGAACGGCTACGAGACACTCGGTGACCAGGCACACGCCTACATGTATGCCCAGCGCACTGCCGACGACCGGATCGCGATCGGCGGCCGAGGTGCGCCGTACCGATACGGTTCGGGCACCGACCTCGACGGGGCGACCGACCCGAAGACCGTTGACCTGTTGCGCGACATCTTGACCCGGTTCTTTCCCGCGACGGCAAAGGCGGCAGTCGAGCATGTCTGGTCGGGAGTGCTTGGGGTGCCGCGGGATTGGTCGGCGACCGTAGGTCTGGATCCCTCGACCGGGCTCGGCTGGGCCGGTGGTTATGTGGGCACCGGGGTGACGTCGACCAACCTGGCCGGCCGCACCCTGCGCGATCTCATCTTGAAGACCTCCTCCGG
>JBEVHL010000219.1:0-3251 GCA_040511255.1 Mycobacterium sp.
TCGTCGTAGCTGGACGAGAATGCCAGTACGTCGCTGTCATCGCGGGACACCACGACGCTGGACCAGCCGTCCTGATATCTCGCCAGCTCGATCACCCCCACATCATCGCGGGCAATACGCCAAACTCTGGTCAACCGGGCAGCGTGTTCACTCGCGCTTCGACCGGGTCAGGTTCAGCGTCCGGCCGACAGAGCTCAACTGGGCGATCGCATCGTCCAGACGGCGCCGTGACACCGCCATCCGCCATTGCGGCAGTGTGCCGTGCACCCGCAGCACCCCCGGCTCGAACTCCACCTCAGTGAGCTGCAGACCGTGGGGGAGCGGCGGCAACCGCACGCGGTAGGCCGGCGTGCGCACGGGCAGCATCCAGCGCCGTCGCCCGAAGGTCAGCACCCGCGGCTTGACGATCAGCGCCGGGCCGTCCAGCTCCGCGTCGACCTCCAGGTGTCCCATCAGCGGCCTGCTGGCCCAGCGCAGCCGCGCGATCCCGTCGGGACCGATCTCGCCGGCCAGCCTGGGGATCGTCAGCAGGAGCAGGTCATCCAGCGCGGCGGTAGGGATGTCCAGCGACAGCTCCACCGGGGCCGCCACCAAGACCGGGGGAGCACCCGGGCGCAGATGGAGATTACGGGCCACCACCGTGACACTGTCGAACACCTGCTCGAATTCGGTTGTGGCCCAGGTAATCTGCGTCGCAGTGATAGTCACGTCGTCGAGTTGGCCGACCGCAAGCCGCCGTACGTCGAGGTGCGATTCCACCTCGGAGACCACCATGGAGACATCGCCGTCGTCCGTGCGCACCGTCAGCCGCCGACCCACCACCAGCCTGCGCACGGTCAGGAAGACCGTGCGGTACGCCGCGGCCGCACCCGCGGACACCGGCGGGAGAGCAGCTGCCGACACCCACAGCGCACCGAGCGCGTCCAGCGGACGGAACGGTCGCATGAACACCCCAATTCCCGCGTGGCAGTATTCCCAAACTAGGTCGGAGGCGGAGGTACAGGCGTGGCGGATCGTCTTTTGGCAGGTCAGGGTGCCGTGGTGGTCGGCGGCAGCCGTGGCGTGGGGCGGGCCGTCGCGACGCTGCTGGCCGCGCTGGGGGCGGGCGTGGTGGTCAACGGCCGCTATGCCGGTGCGGTGGACGCCGCGGTATCGGGGATCACCGAGGCCGGGCACGCCGGCGTCGGCTTCGCCGGCTCACCGACCGATGACGCCACCGCCGACGCACTGGTCGCCACGTGTATCGAGGCCTATGACCGGATCGACATCCTGGTGAATTGTGCGGGCACCGCTGAACCCCTGCATTCGTCGATCCTGACGATCACGTCCGCGGAGTTCGGTGAGCTGCTGGACAGTCACCTGGGCACCGCCTTCCACACCTGTCGGGCCGCCGCGCCGCGAATGGTTGCGCAGTCCTCCGGTGCCATCGTCAACACCAGTTCGTTCGCATTTCTCGGCGATTACGGCGGCACGGGCTATCCCGCGGGCAAGGGGGCCGTCAACGGCCTGACGATGGCGATCGCCGCCGAACTCAAGGAGCACGGCGTGCGCGCCAATGTGGTGTGCCCTGGTGCGAAGACCCGGCTGTCCACCGGGGCGGACTACGAGGAGCAGATCGCCGAACTGAACCGCCGCGGACTGCTCGACGACGTATCCACACAGGGCGCGTTGGATGCCGCACCGCCGGAGTACGTCGCGCCGCTGTATGCCTTTCTGGCCAGCGACCTGGCCGCTGATGTGACGGGGCAGATCCTCATCGGCGCAGGTGGTTTCGTTGGCCGCTTCGACAAGCCGACCCCGGCATTCCTGGGCTACCGCGATCATCACTCCGCACCACCGTGGTCACTGCCCGAGCTGCGCTCGATGATCGTAAAGTAGGCGCGGTGACGTCTGTGGTAATCGTGGGCAGCGGGTTCACCGGGTTCGAATGCGCGCGACGGCTGGTGCGGATTCTGCGTAAGCAGGGTATCGCCGGCGCGGGGATCGATATCACCATCATCTCGCCGACCGACTACATGCTGTACACCTGCTTGCTGCCGGATGTGGCGGGCGGACTGGTCGACGCCCGGTTCGTCACCGTCCCGCTGGCGGGCACGCTGACCGGTGTACGGGTCGTGCGCGCCCGAGTCGAGAGCGTCGACTTCGATTCACGGACAGTCACTTTCGTCGACCCGGAACAGCGAACGCACAGCTTGGCATGGGACCGGTTGGTGTTGACGCCGGGTTCGGTGACCCGGCTGGCCGACGTGCCGGGCCTGGCCACGCATGCGCGGGGGTTGAAGTCCGCCGCGGAAGCGCTCTATCTGCGCGACCATTTCTTGGAACAGCTCGAGCTGGCCTCCCTCGACGGCGATCCCGAGTTGGCGCAGGCGCGCCGGACGGTGGTGGTGGTCGGTGCCTCGTATTCCGGTACCGAGCTTGCCATCCAATTGCGCGCCCTCGCCGACGCCGCGGCCAAACAATCCGGATTCGACCCGGCGACAGTGAAATTCGTGCTGATGGATCTGGCCGAGCAGGTGATGCCGGAGGTGGGCCGCAGGCTGGGTGATGCCGCGCGACGGGTGCTCGACGATCAGGGCATCGATGTCCGGCTGGGCCTGTCACTGAAAGAGGTGCACGCGGATCACGTTGTGCTGACCGATGATTCCCGGATCAACACCCACACCGTGGCGTGGGTGACCGGGGTGACCGGTGCCCCGCTGATCCAGACGCTGGGCCTGCCGACGGAGAAAGGCCGGTTGACGGTGGGGGCGGACCTGCAGGTGCCGGGGCATCCGGACGTCTTCGCCGCCGGGGACGCCGCCGCCGTGCCCGACCTGACCCAGCCGGGCAAGATCACCCCGCCGACCGCGCAGCACGCCACCCGCCAGGGCAAGGCGCTGGCCCGCAACGTCGCCGCCAGCCTGGGCTTTGGCACGGCGAAGAACTACCGGCACCGCAACATGGGCCTGGTCGTCGACCTCGGGCCACATCACGCCGTGGCCAACCCGTTGAAGATCCAGCTCTCGGGCTATCCGGCCAAGTTCGTCACCCGGGCGTACCACCTGCACGCCATCCCGCGTCGGGTGAATCGCTGGGCGGTGTCGCTGGCGTATCTCACCGACGTGTTCTTTGCGCGGTCGGTGGTGTCGATCGGGCTGTCCAGCCAGAGCGACGCCGAGTTCTCGGCCAGCGAGGGCATACCGCTGCCGAAGGCCGACTGACTTTCACTGACCCGCGTCTGAGCATGTGTGCTCCCGCGGGCGTCAAGA
>JBEVHL010000220.1:0-3619 GCA_040511255.1 Mycobacterium sp.
GGATCAGCGTCAGCGGTATCCGGGTGCGGTCACGAAGCCACACCAGGCCGATCACCATGAGTGGGCAGACGTTGACGACGACCACCGGCAGCTGTGCCCCACCGCGCTGTACCGCGACGAAGAACGCCACCACCTGCGCGCCGAACACTATTCCGCACACGACGGTCAGGCCGGCTGCGGCGGTCCACGGCACCCGGCGGACCCGGCCGGTGAGAACCCAGATCGCCACGATGGCCAGGGTGGCGAACACGCCACGCAGGGTGAGTAGGACGGCCGGGCTGGCCCCGCTGTGGAACGCGAAGACCGCGACCACCGACATCGAACCGTAGGCCAACGCGGACGACGCACCGGCCGCCCAGCCGTCGAGGCCCGTCGGCAGACGCGGATGCACGGCAGTTACCTCACGATGTCTTGAACCCTCATCGGTATCCGGACGGCCGCGCTGCCGTCACTGCACCGAGCCCGACAAACCTTACGGACTGAAACCCCGCGGGCAGCCGGCGGGGCGCCCGTCACGCGCGGCAACGCCGCGTCCCCCGGCACGCTGGTACCGAGATGCGTCACGAGGAAGAACGGTATTCACCACCGAAACGGTTCACCGGTGTGAGGAGCATCGCGGCGGTGATGGCGAATTGAGTTGGCCCCAGCGACCTTTCACAGGAGTCGGTGGCATCATGGCCGGAGTCAGCCAAACGTGTCCTTGAGGTTGGAGCGGATGAGCGAGATGGCGGAGATCATTCGAGTGGCTCAGCTCGACGATGCCGACGAGTGTGGACGGATTTGCTACCGCGCCTTCGCGGACATCGCTGACCGGCACGGATTCCCACACGACTTCCCATCGGTGGATGCGGCAACGCGGGCGTGCGCGTCCATGATCGGCCACCCCAGGTTCTACGGCGTGGTCGCCGAACAGAACGGGCGAGTGGTGGGAAGCAACTTCCTCGACGAACGGTCGCCGATTTATTCCGTTGGCCCGATCACGGTGGACCCCGACACCCAGAACCGTCGAGTCGGCCGGGTCTTGATGGGCGCGCTCCTGGACCGGGCCACCCAGCAACGCGCGCCGGGGGTTCGCTTGGTGCAGGCCGCCTACCACAACCGGTCGCTGAGCCTGTACACCCAACTCGGGTTCGTAGTTCGTGAGCCATTGGCCACCCTGCAGGGTGCACCGCCCCCGACTGAGGTAAAGGGCTGCACAGTTCGATCCGCGATCGCGGACGATATCGACGCCTGCAACGCCGTATGTGTGATGGTGCACGGCCACGACCGCGGTGGTGAACTCCGGGATGCGGTCGAGCAGGGCCTGGCTACCGTCGTTGAACGTGCCGGCCGAATTGTGGCCTACAGCACCGGGATCGGATTCTTCGCGCATGCTGTGGCGCAGTCGAACGATGATCTGCGGGCCTTGATCGGGGCGGCTCCGTCGATCGGCGGGCCTGGCGTAATCGTGCCCTTGCGCAACACCGAATTATTGCGCTGGTGCCTGGAGCGGGGCTTGCGGCTGGTGCACACCCTGAACCTGATGACTATCGGCAGCTATCACCAACCGCGTGGAGTCTACCTGCCCTCGATCGGCTATTGACAACCGCCAAGGATGTCCCGGTTCACAGCATTACGCCAGTGAAATAGCAGCCAGCTCAACAGTATTGAAGCCATTTCTCCAGGCGATCTCCACATAACCTCCAAGCTTCGTCCCGTGCCGGCGCAGAGCATTGAATTCACATGCGAAAGCGCATGGCTTCACGCTAACTCCGACCGGATTGTGAGGCGTCGTGATGGACGTCCAGGCGACAGCCGGACCCATCAACACGGAAGGATTCACGATGTCCGCAGTGAATAGGGTTCGTTTGCAGCTCTTTTCGACGGCACTACCTGACACCTGTTCCATCGCCGAGGGCATCAGTCGCCTGCGCGGAGACCGATTCCTTCGCGAGGCAATGCCGCACAATGACCACCTGCTCCGTCACGCGTGGCGCCTGACCGGGCAACGCGTGGACGCGGAAGATCTGTTGCAGGAGACCATGCTGAAAGCATTCCTGGCGTTCGACAAGTTCAACGAAGGGTCCAGCCTGAGGTCCTGGCTCTCCCAGATCATGGTCAACACCTGGGTGGATCGCTACCGCACAGCCCAGCGCCGCCCCGTCGAGCAACTCAGCGGGGACATCACCGATGAGCAGTTGGTGGGCCAGGCAATCCACTCCGACGGTGATCTGAGGTCAGCGGAGACCGAGGCTTTGAAACTGATACCCGGAGAAGCGGTCCTTGCGCTCAGCACGCTTCCAGTGGATCTACAGACAACCATCTATTACGCCGACATCGAGGGCTACCGCAATACCGAGATCTCCGAAATACTCGGAATCCCCGTGGGAACTGTCGCGTCGCGCCTGCACCGCGGCCGCACTCGCCTGCGCGAACTCCTGGGCGAGCAGCGCCGGTGTGGATGAATCTTTCTGTCGCTCAACGCGTTAGTACCGGTAGCGACCGAAGAGCAGCACAACGATGGAGTGCAGATGACCGTCAGTCAGCTTCCGCAAGAAATGCCGACGCGCACCGAACTGATCCAACGGGCGGTGGCTTTGCAACCGTTGCTTCGAGCTCACGCGTCGCACGGCCGAAATTCACCGCCGACAAGCTGACGAGGTGATCGCCGGGCTGTCGGCGGCCGGATTGTTCCGCCTGCTCACCCCGTCCGCTTCGGCGGCTACGCGACTGACCTGAGGACCGTCGTGGTGGTGACGCAGGCCCTCGGTGCCGCAGACGGATCCACGGCCTGGCACGTAGCACTGGGCTCTACCGCGTCGTGGATGCTCTCGTCCGGCTCTGCGCGCGCCTAACAGGAGACTCTCGGTTCTGATCCCGATGTCCGCGTCGCGGGCAGCGGTCATCCAGTGCCGGCCCGCCGGGTGGACGGCGGGCTGGTGGTGAGTGGACGGTGGCCGTACGCCTCAGGGGCACCCCACGCCACGTGGGCCGCTCTCGGTGCCGTCGTGGTCGATGACGCCAGTCCGTCGGCAGAGGTGTACCTGTGCCTGGTTCCGGTCTCGAATCTGCGGCTGGAGGACACTTGGCACGTCGTGGGGATGCGTGGCACCGGGAGCAACACGTGGGCGGCCGACAACTTGTTCGTGCCCGAACACCGGCTCCTGCCCATGGCGGCGATCACCGATTTCGCGCCGATCGCGACGCTGATGTATCGGCTCGACGAGATCGCCGCCGACGGCCAACCGCTGACCTATCTGGAGCGGGCCCAGATGCGCGGGCTGTCGGCTACATCGCCCAACAGGGTGCTCGGGGCGATCGACGTCCTTATCAATGTTCATGGTGCCGCGTCATTCACCGAAAGCAACCCAGTGCAACGGTATTGGCGCGACGCCAACACCGCGGCCCGCCATGCCGGGCTAAACGCGATGGTGGGTTTTGAAGTGCTTGGCAAGGCACTGCTGGGCGTGGAAGAACCAATAACGCCGCTGGTCTGAACTTGCCCTGGAGGTGAACGCGACGGGTACCAGCGACAGCAGCTCTGGCAGGAGAAGCGGAGAGCTGAAGAACACGATCGCTAAGACCGCATGCATGATGGCCCTGTTTCTGTGCGCCCGGTTTCTGCAATGGAAGGGCGGCG
>JBEVHL010000221.1:0-17805 GCA_040511255.1 Mycobacterium sp.
AGGCCCCGCTCATGTCCCACTCCCAGCTTGAGGAGTGAATCTCGGGGTCGTTCATCCAGTCCCACTGGCCGTGCATGACGTTGTGGCCGATCTCCATGTTCTCGATGATCTTGGCCACGCCGAGTGTTGCCGTACCTGCCCACCACGCCGAGCGCTTGGAGCCGGCGAGAAGCATCAACCGGCCTGCGACCTCGAGGGCGCGCTGCGCCGCAATGGTGCGGCGGATGTACTTCGCGTCGCGTTCGCCACGGGAATCTTCGATGTCCTGCCGGATGGCGTCGAGCTCAACGGCCAGGCTCTCGATATCGGCGTCCGTGAGATGCGTAAACGCTGGAACGTCTGTAACTGCCATTGTTCTCCTCCTGCCTTCCTTGTACCTACGATAGCGTAACTTACGACGCCGTAGGTTACTAGCGAGTAAATGTCACACGTCGAGCACACAATCGCCCGATGCGGTCGATACGCAGGTCTGCACCCTGGTCCCCGGCTCGTGCTCCACCCCGGTCCGCAGATCGCGCACATGCCCGTCGACCAGGCTGACCACACATGACTGACAGATACCCATTCGGCAGCCAAAAGGCATCTGCACGCCGACCTTTTCACCGGCATCCATCAGCGGCGTGGCGCCGTCGGCGACGACGGTCTTTCCCGAGCGCGCAAACGTCACGGTGCCGCCGGTGCCGTGCGGCGCCGCCCGCGAGACAGCGAATCGCTCCAGGTGCAGGTGGTCGGCCAGCCCTTCGGCCGCCCAGACGCGTTCGGCGTCGTCGAGCATCGCCTCGGGTCCGCAGGCCCAGGTCTGACGGGTCCGCCAGTCGGGCACTTCTTCGTCCAGGCGGCTGAGGTCGAGCCGGCCCTGCGTCCGGGTGGTGCGTACCTGCAGGCGGTAGCCCTCGTGGTTGCGGTGCAGTTCGTCCAATTCACCGGCGAACATCACGTCGTCCGCGGTGGGCGCGGAATGTACGTGCGCGATGTCGGTGACCTGGCCGCGGCGATCCAGGGTGCGCAGCATCGACATCACCGGGGTGATACCCGAGCCCGCGGTCAGGAACAGCACCGACGCGGGCGCCGGGTCAGGCAAGACGAAGTTGCCCTGCGGTGCGGCCAACCGCACGATGGTGTTCGGCGCCACCCCGGCCACCAGGTGGCTGGACAGGAAGCCCTCCGGCATCGCTTTGATGGTGATCGTGATGGTGCGCGCACCCTTTACCGGCGGCGAGGTCAGGGAGTACGACCGCCAGCGCCAGCGGCCGTCCATCAGGACGCCGATCCCGACGTACTGGCCAGGTTCGTAGTCGAAGGTGAACCCCCAGCCGGGCTTGATCACCAGCGTGGCGGAGTCCTCGGTTTCCCGGCGGACGTCGAGGATGCGGCCCCGCAGTTCGCGGGCGGACCACAGCGGATTGGCCAACTGCAGATAGTCGTCCGGCAGCAGCGGGGTGGTGATTCTCGCGGCGATCTTGCGCAGCGCGTGCCAGCCGGGGTGCTTGTCCGCGCCCGCGACGGTGGCCGGAATCGTGTCGACGACTTTGGCGGTATTTTTGACGGTGTTCTTAGCCATGGAGTACTCCTGCCCAGATGGCGGCGCGCTGAATCCCGGTGTGCAGGATCAAACCTACGGTACCGTAAGTTACGGTCGCGTACTGGCCATCTACAGAAATTCGAGTAGGAACGGCAACTCCTGGGTGGCGTACCAGGCCATGTCATGGTCCTGGGCGTCGCCGACCACCAGTTCGGCGTCCTCGTCCCCCAGATCGGCCGCGTCGATCACCTTGAGCGCCGCCTGCACGGCAGGCTCGGCCGCGGCCAGATCGACGAAGGCGGCGGCGACATCGGTCAGTGCGACGGGGCCGCCGAGGCGGACGACGGCATCGTCCAGATCGGGCCGGATCTTCGCGTTCTCCACGTCGGCGACCAGCACCACCCGCCGGATCGGCAGCGGGGCGCCCCCCTCGACAGCGGGCGGTTCCGCAGCGTCCGCTAACTCTGACTGTTCTGCGTCGTCCTCGTCGAAGCTCAGCAGCCGCAGCGACGCCAACGCGGCCTCACCCCTGGCGACCTCGGCGAGTTCGTCGTCGTCGCCTTCGGCGTAGGCCTCACGCAGCGTCGGCGTCACCGCAAAAGCCGTCCCGCTGACCGGGAACATCGAACCGTCGGCGACCAGTTGCTGCAGCATTGCCAGCGTCGCAGGGATGTAGACCCGCATCAGGGCAGACTACGCGGTGCGCCGCTACTCCTTGTCCCCCATCAACGTGGCCACATGGTCGTCGACATAGGTCGACAATTCACGCGACGGGCGTTGGTAGTTGCCTGACAGCACGGGCCGGTCCGGCAACTCGACCTTCGGCCTGTCGACGTCGTGATAGTCGATGGTGGACAGCAGATGCGACATCATGTTCAGCCGGGCGTGCTTCTTCAGGTCGGACTCCACCACGTACCACGGGTTCAACGGGGTGTCGGTGTGCACCATCATCTGGTCCTTGGCGCGCGAATAGTCTTCCCAGCGGTAGATCGATTCAAGGTCCATCGGCGACAACTTCCATTGCCGCACAGGGTCATTCAAGCGCGAGCGGAAGCGGCGCAGCTGCTCGTCGTCGGACACCGAGAACCAGTACTTGCGCAAGATGATGCCGTCCTCGACGAGCATCTGCTCGAAGATCGGGGTCTGGCGGAGAAACAACGTATGTTCCTGCGGCGTACAGAAACCCATGACCTGTTCCACGCCGGCGCGGTTGTACCAGGACCGGTCGAACAACACCATCTCGCCCTTAGCGGGTAACTGCGCGATATAGCGCTGGTAGTACCACTGCCCGCGTTCCCGGTCATTCGGCGCGGGCAACGCGGCGATCCGCGCGACCCGGGGGCTGAGATACTCGGTGATCCGCTTGATGGTGCCACCCTTACCCGCGGCATCGCGGCCCTCGAAGATGACGACGATGCGGGCCCCGGTCTCGCGGGTCCACTCCTGCAGCTTCACGAATTCTGTTTGCAGACGAAACAATTCGGCTTCGTAGACGTCGTTGGGGATTTTGACCGGCTTCTTCTTGACCGACTTCTTTGCCTTGCTCACGCCGCAACCGTACTGCGGCGGGTGGTTACTGCGCGGCCTCTAGCAATTCATCGAGAGATTCGCGCAGCAGCGTCGGCAGCACGTCCACGTCGCTCATCGCATCGCGATCGGCGTTGATACCGAAATACAACATGCCGCAGTAGGACGTGACACCGATCGCCAGTACCTGGTTGTGCAGCAGCGGCGGCACCGCGTAGGTCTCCAGCAGCTTGGTGCCCGCGACGTACATCTGCGACTGGGCGCCCGGCACATTGGTGATCAACAGGTTGAACACCCGGGCGGAGAAGTCGGTGGCCACCCTGATGCCCATCGCATGCAGTGTCGGAGGGGCGAAGCCGGACAGCGTCACGATGGTGCGCGCATCCACCAAAGTGGCTGCGGTGGAATGCGACTCGGTGGCGTGCGCGATCTGCGAGAGCCGCACCACGGCATTGCCCTCGCCCACCGGCAGGTCGACCAGGAACGGCGCCACTTCGCTGATCGCCTGTCCCCGGCTGGTCGAGGCTTCCAGGTCGGCGTCGGTGTACACCGACATCGGCGCCATCGCCCGCACGATCGACGTCGGCGTCACGGGCTCGCCGCGGGACAGCAGCCAGTTCCGCAGCGCACCGGCGATGACCGCCAGCACCACGTCGTTGACATCGCAGTCATAGCGGGCGCGCAGGTGGCGGTAGTCCTCCAGGCGCCCGGTGGCCACCGTGAACCGCCGGTTGCGGGACACCGTGGTGTTCAGCGGGCTGTCGGGGGCGGTACCGCGCGCGACGGTGCGGGCGACATCGGCGAAACGTCGCCCCGCCTCGACGAGCTGGCCGGAATTGGTCACCACATCGGTGACGGCCGACTGCACCGCGCGCAGCTGCTGCCGCGGTCGCGACAGCCAGTCGCCGACGGCGCCGATGAGCAGTGACGTGGTGCCCGGTTCCCGTGCCGGGATCCAGATGTCCTCGCCGAACGACGGCGGCCGCTGGGTCCGGTCGGCGATGACGTGACCGATCTCCAGCGCCGTCATGCCGTTGACGAGTGCCTGATGGGATTTGGTGTAGATGGCGACGCGATTCTTGGTCAGCCCCTCCACCAGGTACATCTCCCACAGCGGCCGCGACTTGTCCAGTGGCCGCGAACCCAGCCGGGCCACCAGGTCGTGCAGCTGGGCATCACTGCCCGGGGACGGCAGTGCCGACCGCCGGATGTGATAGGTGATGTCGAAGTCGCGGTCGTCGATCCACACCGGTCGCGACAGGTCCAGGGTGACCTCGCGAACCTTCTGCCGATAGCGCGGGATCTGGGCCAGCCGCTGCTCCACCGTGGCGAGCAGGGCGTCGTAACTCAACCCGTTGCGTGGCCTCCGCAGAATCGACAACGAGCCGACGTACATCGGCGTCGAGCTGTTCTCCAGGTGATAGAAAGACGCGTCGGCCGCCGACAATCGAGTCACCATCGCGGCGTCGCCCCCCTTTGCATGTACTTCGATGCTGCGACAGTCACGGTAACCGGAGTAGCTGTGAGTGCGCACCGCCGGTGCATACGCGCGGCGCGACGATATGTCATTATCAGGTTCTCGGCTGCCAATCTCCAGCAGACCCGCCACATTGCGTCGCGTCTACCGGAGGTCTGTGCTGTGAACACCCCAACCACCACCACTGCCAACACATCTCACCGCGCCGCGGTGACCAGGGTGGTCGATTACGAACCACCGGTCGTCGCCCTGCCACTGTGCGCGCCGGCCCGGCCTGCCCCAGCACGGCGACCCACCGGCCGGGCTCGTCATCTGCACGCAGTGCAACAGGCGGTCGTCGACGCCCCGTCGGACCGACTCCGCGCGGCGGCGGCCTTCGCTGACGCCGCGCTGCGCAGCATCCTGGAGGTGATCGACCGGCGCAGGCCGGTGATCCAGCTGCGACCACTGCTGGCCGGCGGGCTGGCCGACACCGTCGGTTCGTTCACCCGGGCAGCGCCGGCCCGGCAAGCCGCCGCTGTGCTGCGCCGGGTGCGACTCCAGAGCACCGACGTGCACGAGCGGGCCTTCGAAGTGACCGCGACCTACTCCCGCGGTCCGCGGGTGCACGCCATCGCGTGTCGTGTCGAGCAGGTCAGCACCCCGCGCGGCGAACGGTGGCAGGTGGTCGCGCTGCACATGGGCTGACACCCGAGTGCATCAAGAGGGCGCTGGCTAGCCCTTCCGGAACGTCGACTTGGAGGCCTTGCGCGCCGCTTCGCGGCGTTCCCGCCGGGTGGTGCCCGTCGCTGCAGCGGTCTGCTTGGACCCGCCGTTGCGGCGTTGCACCTGAGCGTCGCCGTCCTCGGACGGGCCGGTGAACGTCAACGCCTTGTCGGAGTCGTCGTCCTCAATTCCCTTGGCTCGCAACGCAGGAGCGGCGTGCCGCGCCGGTTTCCGATCCTTGACGGCCGCCTGCGCACCCGCGGCAGCCGCCGCGGCCGCGAACTGTTCGAGGCCCTCGGGAGCGGCGATCTGGCCCACCGCGGGCGTGGGCGGTGCCGCCTCCACCTGCACGTTGAACAGGAACCCGACCGACTCTTCTTTCAGGCCGTCCAGCATGCCGGTGAACATGTCGTAGCCCTCACGCTGGTACTCGACCACCGGGTCGCGCTGGGCCATCGCCCGCAGGCCGATGCCCTCTTTGAGGTAGTCCATCTCGTAGAGGTGCTCGCGCCACTTGCGGTCGATGACCGACAGCAGCACATTGCGTTCGAGCTGGCGCATCGCACCTTCGCCCGCGATGGCTTCCAGCTCGGCTTCGCGGCGCGCGTAGGCCGCTTCGGCGTCCTTGATCAGGGCGTCTAGCAGTTCGTCGCGGGTCAGTTCGCCGGGCTCGCCGATGGCGTCGGAGTCGATGAGATCGTGGTGGTCGATGCCGACGGGATAGAGCGCCTTGAGCGCCTCCCACAGCTTCTCCAGGTCCCAGTCCTCCGAATAGCCCTCGGCGGTGGCGCCGTTGACGTACGCGGTGACGACGTCGACGAGCATGTCGTGGGCCTGGCCCGCCAGGTCTTCACCCTCGAGGATGCGGCGGCGCTCGGCGTAGATCACCTTGCGCTGCTGGTTCATCACCTCGTCGTACTTGAGGATGTTCTTGCGGACCTCGAAGTTCTGCTGCTCGACCTGGGTCTGCGCGCTCTTGATGGCGCGGGTGACCATCTTGGCCTCGATCGGCACGTCGTCCGGCAGGTTGAGCCGGTTGAGCAGCGATTCCAGGGTCTCGCCGTTGAACCGGCGCATCAACTCATCACCCAGTGACAGGTAGAAGCGCGACTCCCCCGGATCGCCCTGGCGGCCGGAGCGGCCACGCAGCTGGTTGTCGATGCGCCGCGACTCGTGGCGCTCGGTGCCCAGCACGTACAGCCCACCGACGGCCTTGACCTTGGCGGCCTCGTCGTCGGCCTCGGCCTTGATCTGCGAGAGCACGTCGTCCCAGGCGGCTTCGTATTCGTCCGGGGTCTCGACGGGATCGAGGCCGCGCTCACGCAGCCGCTTGTCGGCCAGGAAGTCGACGTTGCCGCCGAGCACGATGTCGGTACCGCGGCCGGCCATGTTGGTCGCCACGGTGATGGACTTCAGCCGGCCGGCCTCGGCGATGATGCCGGCTTCCTGCTCGTGGTACTTGGCGTTGAGCACGTTGTGCGGGATCCTACGCTTGGCGAACTGGCGCGACAGGTACTCCGAGCGCTCCACGCTGGTGGTGCCGATCAGGACCGGCTGCCCCTCTTCGAAGCGCTCCTGCACATCGTCGACCACGGCGATGTACTTGGCCTCTTCGGTCTTGTAGATCAGATCCGACTGGTCGGCGCGCACCATTTCCCGGTTGGTCGGGATGCTGACGACACCGAGCTTGTAGATCTCGTGCAGCTCGGCGGCCTCGGTCTGCGCGGTGCCGGTCATGCCGGAGAGCTTGTCGTAGAGGCGGAAGTAGTTCTGCAGCGTGATGGTGGCCAGCGTCTGGTTTTCGGCCTTGATCTCGACGCGCTCCTTGGCCTCGATGGCCTGGTGCATGCCCTCGTTGTAGCGCCGGCCGACCAGCACACGGCCGGTGAACTCGTCGACGATCACCACTTCGCCGTCGCGGACGATGTAGTCCTTGTCGCGCACGAAGAGCTCTTTGGCCTTCAACGAGTTGTTCAGGTAGTTCACCAGCGGCGAGTTGGCGGCTTCGTAGAGGTTGTCGATACCGAGCTGGTCCTCGACGAACTCGACACCCAGTTCGTGCACACCGATGGTGCGCTTGCGGATGTCCACCTCGTAGTGCGTGTCTTTTTCCATCAGCGGGGCCAGCCGGGCGAACTCGGTGTACCAGTTCGAGGCGCCGTCGGCGGGGCCGGAGATGATCAACGGGGTCCGGGCCTCGTCGATCAGGATGGAGTCGACCTCGTCGACGATGGCAAAACTGTGTCCGCGTTGCACCATGTCGTCGACCGAATGCGCCATGTTGTCGCGCAGGTAGTCGAAGCCGAACTCGTTGTTCGTGCCATAGGTGACGTCGGCGGCGTAGGCGACGCGTCGCTCGTCGGGCGTCATGCCGGACAGGATCACGCCGACTTCCAGCCCGAGGAAGCGGTGTACCCGGCCCATCCACTCGCTGTCGCGTTTGGCCAGGTAGTCGTTGACGGTGACGACGTGCACGCCTTCGCCGCCCAACGCGTTCAGATATGCGGGCAACACGCAGGTCAGGGTCTTGCCTTCACCGGTCTTCATCTCGGCGACGTTGCCGAAGTGCAGCGCAGCGCCGCCCATCAGCTGGACGTCGAACGGGCGCTGGCTCAGGACCCGCCAGGCCGCCTCGCGGGCGACGGCGAACGCCTCAGGCAGCAGATCATCGAGGCTTTCGCCCCCGTCAACCCGCTTCTTGAACTCGGCGGTTTTGGCGCGCAACTCATCGTCGGTGAGCTTCTCGACGTCGTCGGACAAGGTGTTGACGTAGTCGGCCACCCCCTTGAGGCGCTTGACCATGCGGTTTTCACCAAGGCGCAACAACTTCGAAAGCACGGATATATCCCCTACAGGATTGGGTTCTTTGCCTGCTCCATCCTAGGTGACGCCAGGGCACCGGCCCCCCAACGCCGGTTTATCAGCGCGAAAGCCGAGTCCCCTGACACGCCGAACGGGTGCCACCTGGGCCTGTGATGACCAGGTGACACCCGCTCGCGCGGCGGTGCTAGGCCAGCCGGATCAGCCCGTAGTCGTAGGCATGCCTGCGGTAGACCACCGTCGGGCGGTCGGTATCGCGGTCCTGGAACAGGAAGAAGTCGTGACCCACCAACTCCATCTCGTAGAGCGCATCGTCGACGGTCATCGGCTTGGCCGGGTGTTCTTTGGTGCGCACGACCCGGCCCGGTTCGTGATCGTCGAGTGCCAGGCCGTCCATTGCCGCCACTGCGTCGACGGCCTCGGCGGGCGCCGAGAACGCGGCCGCCTGGGCGGTGGCCTCCGCCAGTGACACCGGCGTCTTGTCGCCGTAGTGGATCTTGCGGCGGTCCTTGCCGCGGCGCAGCCGTGCTTCCAGTTTGGCGACGGCGGATTCGAGTGCGGCATAGAAGCTGTCGGCGCAGGCCTCACCCCGGACTACGGGGCCGCGGCCGCGCGCGGTGATCTCCACGTGCTGACACTTCTTACGCTGGCGTCGGTTTTTTTCGTGATCGAGTTCGACATCGAACATGTAAATGGTGCGATCGAAGCGCTCCATGCGAGCAAGTTTTTCCGAGACGTACAGGCGGAAGTGTTCGGGGACCTCGACGTTACGTCCTTTGACCACTACTTCCGCGGTGGGAGCCGGATCGGGGTGTTCGTCGGCTTCACGGTAGGGGGCCAGCGTCTGGGGTGTATCCACGGATTGGGTTGACATGCTTGACAACTCGTTTCTGTTGCACGTCGCACGCGCTCAGCGTGCCTTCCTCATCACGAACGTGCGCCGAGGATGTGTGTGGCCCTTTTGAATTCGATCTGAAAAGGGCAGGCCCGCGGCGCAAGGTGTCGAAAGCTCACCTCCTACCGCAGTCGGCCGAAGTGGGGCCTCGTGAAGTGAAGCCCGCCGTGATGCGATCACGGATCGTTGTCCTCGAAGGTAGTCCGCGTTCACCCAAACGTGCCACCCTTTTCGCACACCTGTTGCCAGTTCTTTCGACGCCCGTTACACGGACCGCGGTCCCTTCCGGTATTACGCCCGCCTCACGCGGCGGCGACGGCGAGCACGCCGACCACTCGCAGTCCCGCAGTTTGCAGAACATGCACCGACTCCCGCACCGTCGCGCCGGTGGTGACAATGTCGTCGACGACGAGCACGTCGCGGTCGACGGCCAGATGCTTAGCCGTCATAAGCACCCGACCTGCGACATTGCGCTCCCGCGCAGCAGTGCTCAGCCCCACCGAGTCGCGGACCAGAGCTTTCATCCGTAGCGACTGAACCACGACGATGTCCGGGTGGGTGGCCACCGCTGCGGTTGCCACGCGGGTCACCGGGTCACCGCCGCGCCTGCGGGCAGCCTGGCGACGGGTGGGGGCGGGCACGATGGTCAACGGGACCTCGAGCAGGCCCCACCCGAGCAAGTGGTGGATGCCCATCGCGAGGGCGTGGGCCAGGGGTGCGACGAGGTCGGTGCGGCCGTGTTCCTTGAGCGCGACGATGGCCTGCCTGCGTGGTCCCGCATAGCGACCGAGGGCGAACACAGGTACCCCCGGATCGACCCGCGGCGTGACGATGTGCGGTTCGTCGGTGGCGACTGTGATTGCCGCGGAGCACAATTCACACCATTTCACCGACGGTGCGCCGCAGCCACCGCACTCCGTCGGTAGGACGAGGTCGAGCATGACTGCAGTGTGGTCCAGGGGTGTGACAGTTTTGCGGGCGCTGGTTCACTCGGCCGGTTCGATGCGGATGACGCTGTTGCGCCGGCCCGCCTTGACCTGATACATCGCCGCGTCGGCGCGGGCGGTCAGCGACGAAACCGGTTCGCCCGCAATGGCGATGGCGGTGCCGATGCTCAACGTGGCGTGGATGATGTGCCCGGATTCTTCGATCGGCTCGGCGGTGCGGCAGCGAATCTTCTCCGCGATCTGGGCGGCCTCGTCGATGCTCTGCACACCGGGCAACAGGACCAGGATCTCGTCGCCTCCGGTGCGCCCCACCGTGTCCTCGGGGCGGACGCATTCGCAGATCCGGGTGGCCAGCACCGCCAGCACGACATCGCCGACCCCATGGCCCCAGGTGTCGTTGATCTGCTTGAAGCGGTCGACGTCGCAGAACAGGATGCCGAGGTGGGTGCCGTGGTCGGGCAGGTGCGCCATCTCCAGCTCAAGACGTCTGATCGCCTCGGCCCGGTTCGCCAACCCGGTCAGCGTGTCGAACCGGGCCAGCCGTTCCAGGCGCCGCTCCGCCTCCACCTGATCGTCGACGATCCGCAGCGCCGCGATCACACCGTCGATGTTCCCGTCGGCGTCGACGCAGGGCTTTCCGTGGCCATCGACCCAGTGATATCCGGTGTCGACGGATCGGACTCGGAAACGATGCAGGACCGATTCGCCGACGGCGATCCGCTTCATGGCGTCGGCCAGGGTGTCGAGGTCGTTAGGGTGTACCCGGAGGCTGAGGTCGGTGCCGGTCCATTCGTGCTGCCGACCGCCGAGCGCGGTCTGCACGGACGGGGAGATCCACGCCACCTTTCTGCCGCGCAGGTGCACAATGATGTCCGCGGCGTTTTCCGCCAGGATGCGGTATCGCCGCTCGGCATCCGCGCGTTCTCTGCTGACGACTTCTTTCGCGATCAGCACCCATTGCTCACGCTGGCTCAGGTAGAAGGTGATCGCACCGACGACCACGGTGCCCACCGCGATCGACGCAGTCCACGCCGCCTGGTCGCTGAGATCGAGCGCCAGCAGGATCCGCCTGGCCACCGCCACCACGAGTGGGAAGCCGGCAAAGACACCGCTCAGCCGGATCAGTGATTGACGGTCCTGGCGAGCGAGCAGCGTGGACAGCGGCGGGTTGTCCGGCCGCGCCAGTGAGGTCGCGGCGGCGAGGAACAGCAGGGCCAGCGCGGTGGACATCGCCTGTCCGGTGGATGCGGTGCTGCCCACCAACGCTTTGGCATCGAACAGGTAGGCCGCGACGGTGACGAACGGGATGGCCGCCGAACAGGTCAGCGACGCCGCCCGGGCCGCCGGAGTCCAGCGCACGTCCAGTCGCATCAGCGTGACCGCGCCGGCGAGCAGCAGTACCGACGACGCCGTCTGCGGGCTCGGCCGTCCCGGCCAGGACGACTGCAGTGTTGTGACCGCTTCCCCGAACCACAGCCGGTCGATCCCGAAGTCGCCCCCGCTGATGTACTCCGCGAGCACCACCACCGCAAGGGCGCCGACCACCAGCGCCAGAGCGCGCCCCACCCACACCCGAACAGGCGTCGGGTGACCCGATTGCACCAGGATGGCCGCGCCCAGCAGTGCCAGCCACAGGGCGGTCCACGGCGTCATCGGCGGCCAGGTGGCATAGACCCGGGTCAGTTCGTCGACGCCGGTGGCCCAGCCCAACCAGTTCAGTGCGGCGAGGAAAAACACGAACAGCGTGAACGCCTGGCCCGTCGTTTCCAGGCGCGAGACGGGAACGTCTCTGTCCATCGGTGGTGCTCCCCCTCGAGCGGCGTCTGTAGTCCTACGGCGATACCGCGAGCTTTCTGCGGTACCAGAATGGTGTACGACTGACGTCGAGAAGATGCCTGACCAGCATGTTCATCACCCGGAGACGAACTAGAAGCATAGCTGACGAGCGTCGTGCGGTGGCGATGTCGACGAGACTGCCTCGTCCTGGGTCAGATCAGGCGTCACCGCAATTCCGGCGGCACGTAGCCGGGCGTGAACCCCTTTTCGTCGACGATCAGATTCAAGAGGCCCAGATCGCATTCGTGAATATCGTCGAAGGCGATGTCGGGCTTCAGATTCGTGTGGAAGATGGGCCGGCCTTGCTTGTCGTACCCGCCATAGCCCTTGTCCTCGAAGACGTCTACGTACTGCTCGATCGCCATGGCGGCGGCCACCTCGCGGGCATAGCCCGCGCCACCGCCCGACCACACCATGATTGTCGTGTTCCGCATGCTCGCCAGGGCGATCAGCAGGGTGCGGATGCGCTCGTTCGCGACGAGGCGGTCTTCGACGGTGTTGTCTCTCAGCGTCCCGTCGATGTCGAATGCGATGAAAACCTGCTTCATTGCGTATCCGCCTCCCGCTCAAGGTTCTTGACGCTGACTTCCCCATGCCGCTACCGGGAGGGAGCTAGCCCGGTAACACCGGCAGCGCGCCGGGGGCCATGAACGGACGCACATCCGACCAGGCCTGGTCATCTTCGGCGCCCGAGCCCGAAAGTTGTTTCACCCCACGTTGATCGGAGACATACACCGTCGAGGGATTGGCGGCCACCGTGGTCACCGGCATCACCAGATTCCGGTTGGGTCCGTCGGAGTTCACTCCGTCGAGGTTCACATACGACACCGGATGTGTCGGGTCGTTGCGGCTCACCACGATGTCATCACCGGTGCGCCACGACAGTGACACCACCGAAGCGCCCAAGCCGAACCCGAGCCGGCGCGGATAAGTCAGCGCGAACTCACCGCCGGCCGTCTGTTCCACCCCGGCCAGGATCACCTGACCTTCGACCACCATCGCGGCGCGGGTGCCGTCCCTGGACAACTGCAGATCGGCGATCGCGCCCGAGAACCTGGTCGACACCGCGGTGGAATCCACCGGAATCCTGGCCGGTTGGCCGGAGGCCGCCTCCCTGATCACCCGAACCACGTTGTTGCCGTCGACAACCAGCCAGACCGCCTCGTCGAGGGCCCACGTCGGACGGGACAGACTGCGCCCGTCGGTGGCCTGCACGGCGGGCTGCCCGTTGTCCCCGATCCACAGTGAGGCCGCCATATCCGGCGCACCCGCCCGCACCGTCACCACCGAGGCGACCTGATGCCCGTCGCGAGACAGCGCCGCCGAGGTCTGATCGACCATGTCACCGAAGGAGCCGGGCACCTTGGTGGAGCGCTGGCCGTCCAGGAACATCAACGACCCGTTGACCAGAGCGTGCAGGCCGGCGGATGCGCCGTCGGCCGCACCGGGGTCGGTGGCCGCGACGGCCGAGGTGTCCCAGCCGTCGGCGAAGCGGTCGTCGAGCGCCGCACCGTCGGCGTTGATGACGTACGGGCCTTTGATGTCCGCCCGCGCCAGGGTCCAGATGATCTGCGCGGCGAGCAGTTGCCTGCTGTGCGGATCGGTGGTCGACAAGCTCTCCAGCTCGACTCGGGCACCGCCGTAACCGCGCCCGATACCGGTCTTGCCGCCGTCGGCCCTGGTCACCGGTCCCCGTAACCGCAGTGGCGGCGCCAACAGATTGCGCACCGTGTTGTCCATCTCCGGCCGCGGTCCGGTGATCAGCTTCGAAACCAGTTCGGTGGCAAGCTGATCGGGATCGGACACCGCGACGTAGCGCGGATCCGGCACCACGGTCTTGCCGGTGGGGTCGACGAAGTACAGCGTGTGCCGCTTGTAGGTTTCCTGGAACTGCTGCCAGTCCAGGAACACCCCGTTGGGCAGTTTGTCGATCCGCCAGCCGTCGGGGGTCTTGACCATGTCGATCTGGCCGGGATCGGGCAGCGCGCCTTCGGCGGTCTCGAAGACCCCGACGTCGGACAGCGAGCCCAGGATATCTGCCCGCATGGTCACCGAAACTCGTTCAGGCCCGCGGGTTTCGACGAAGACCACCCGGTCGATCAGCATGGCGCCGCCGGCGTCGTCCCACGCGCTGGACGCGGACTGGGTGAGGAACTGCCTGGCCGCCAGATGGCGGTTGCCGGGATCGGCGGTGGCCTTGAGGAACTCCCGCAGCAGCAGGTCGGGATCCATCCCCGGGGTCGGCTTGGGCAGGCTGGGTGGGGCGGGGCGGTCGACGGTGCCGATCGCCTGCGGTGCCGACGAACTGGGCACCCCCGCACATCCGGCCAGCAAGGTCACACCGAACGCCAGCACACCGACCAGCACCAAGGTCAGCCAGCGCTTCACACGCTCTCTCCCGCGGGTTCGCGATCACGCGGGCGCGCCTGGTTCTTCGCTGCTCCACCGGGGTTCTCGCGCGCCTTGCGTTCCGCCGCAATGGGTTTCATCGGCAGCGGGCTGGTGGTCACCTTGTGCCCGCGGACCAGCGGGAGGGTCAGCCGGAAGCACGCGCCCTTACCGGGCTCACCCCAGGCCTCCAGGCGGCCCTGGTGCAGTCGCGCGTCCTCGATACTGATCGCCAGGCCCAGACCCGTGCCACCGGACTGCCGCACCCGCGACGGGTCGGACCGCCAGAACCGGCTGAACACCAGCTTCTCCTCGCCGGGGCGCAGGCCGACGCCGTAGTCGCGCACGGTGACCGCGACGGTGTCCTCGTCGGCGGCCATCCTGATCCGCACCGGCTTGCGCTCGGCGTGGTCAATGGCATTGGCGATCAGGTTGCGCAGGATACGTTCCACCCGGCGGCCGTCGACTTCGGCGATCACACCGTCTTCGGGCATGTCGACCAGCAGCTCGACGCCGGCGTCCTCGGCCAGGTGACCGACATTGCCCAGCGCGCTGTTCACCGTCGACCGCAGATCGACCGCCTCGACCGACAATTCGGCCACCCCGGCGTCGTGGCGGGAGATCTCCAGCAGATCGTTGAGCAGCGTCTCGAACCTGTCGAGCTCACTGACCATCAACTCCGACGATCGCCGCAACGCCGGGTCGAGGTCGTCGCTGTGGTCGTAGATCAGATCCGCCGCCATCCGCACCGTGGTCAACGGGGTCCGCAGCTCGTGACTGACGTCAGAAGTGAACCGGCGCTGCAGGTTACCGAACTCTTCGAGCTGGGTGATCTGGCGCGACAGGCTCTCGGCCATATCGTTGAACGACACCGCCAGGCGCGCCATGTCATCTTCACCGCGCACCGGCATCCGTTCGGTCAGATGGCCTTCGGCGAAGCGCTCGGCGATGCGCGAAGCCGAGCGCACCGGCAACACCACCTGCCGCGACACCAGTACGGCGATCGAGGCCAACAACAGCAACAGCACCAGGCCGCCGGTGAGCATCGTGCCGCGCACCAGCGAGATGGTGCTCTCTTCGTTGGTCAGCGGAAAGATCAGGTAAAGCTCAAGATTCGTCACCTGCGACGACGTCGGGCTGCCGATGATCAGCGCAGGCCCGTTGAAGCCCTCGGTGTGCACCGTCGCGTACTGATAACTGACCTGACCGGCTTTGACAAAATCCCGCAACGTCTTCGGCACCTGGTCGATGGGCCCGGCCGCGGTCGCGGCCCGCGGACCGTCGCCGGGCACCACCAGCACCGCGTCGAAGGCACCGGCCAGCCCGCCGCCGGAGGTCGGATCAGCCTTGGAGGTCAACGTATTTCGCGCCAGCTGCAGGCTGCTGTCCAGCGAGCGGGTCTCCTCGCCACCGACGATGCCGCTGACGGTGTTGCGGGCCCGCTCCACTTCCTCGGTGGCTGCGCGGACCTTGACGTCGAGCACCCGGTCGGTGATCTGACTGGTCAACACGAAGCCGAGCACCAGGATCACGGCCAGTGACAGCCCGAGGGTCAACACCACTACGCGCAGCTGCAACGAGCGGCGCCACGCGATGCCCACAGCTCGACTCAACGCACTCAGACCGCGCAGCAGGGGTGCCGACCGCCGGTGAATGCGTCGATTCGAGCGGAGGATCATTGGCTCACTTGGCTCACGGCAGCTGGATTGTTCGCCGCGTTCCCGTCACTCGCTGCGCTCCCTCCGCTCAGTTGGCTCACGGGGGTCCGGCCTTGTAGCCCACTCCTCGAACGGTCAGGACGACCTGCGGGTTCTCCGGGTCCTTCTCGACCTTGGCGCGCAAGCGCTGGACGTGGACGTTGACCAGACGGGTGTCAGCGGGGTGACGGTAACCCCACACCTGTTCGAGCAACACATCACGAGTAAACACCTGCCGTGGTTTACGTGCCAGGGCCACCAGCAGGTCGAATTCGAGCGGGGTCAGGGAGATCTGCTCCCCCTGCCGGGTCACCTTATGCGCGGGGACGTCGATCTCGACGTCGGCGATGGACAGCATCTCCGCCGGCTCGTCCTCGTTGCGGCGCAGCCGGGCGCGAACCCGCGCCACCAGCTCCTTCGGCTTGAACGGCTTCATCACGTAGTCGTCGGCGCCGGATTCCAGGCCAAGGACGACGTCGACCGTGTCGGTCTTGGCCGTCAGCATCACGATCGGCACACCGGAGTCCGCGCGCAGCACGCGGCACACGTCGATTCCGTTCATCCCCGGCAGCATCAGGTCCAGCAGCACCAGATCGGGCCGCAGTTCCCGGACCGCCGTCAGCGCCTGGGTGCCGTCACCGACCACCGCGGTGTCGAAACCTTCGCCACGCAGCACGATGGTGAGCATCTCGGCCAGCGACGCATCGTCGTCGATGACCAGAATCCTTTGCCTCATGGTGTCCATGGTGTCACCCGAATGGGATAAAACTCCGGTAGCACACGCGCGTTTCCTCGCAAAACCCGGGGCCGACCGCCCGCAAAGGGGTCAAAGCCCCCGAAACGGGCCTAAAACGACGCTATCCGCTCAGCGAGGCCAGCACATCGGTGGCAGAAGCGTCGCTGCCGACCCGTAACCACGGCCCACTCCAGTTCGCATCGGCCAGGGCCGAGTACACCGCCGCGGTGCGCAGTTGCAGGTCATCGTCGCGTTCGTAGGCGTCCCTGGCCCGTGCGGCGTCCTGCTCGGCCCGACTGCGGGCCCGTTCGCCGGCCAGCGCGGGCGAAACATCAAGCAGCAGTTGCCAATCCGGTAGCGGCAGCTGCAGCCGTTGAAATTCCAGCCGCGACACCCAGTCCACCACCTCGCCGTCGGCGCCCTGATGGAGCCGCGCCGCGCTGTAGGCGGCGTTGGAGGCCACATAGCGATCCAGCAGCACCACATCGTGGCGCAGCCGCAGATCAGCGATGTCGTCGGCGGCCGCCGCCCGGTCCAGCGCGAACATCATGGCCATCGCATACACCGAGTCGGCCAGGTCCCCGTGGTCGCCGTGCAGGGCCTCGGCGGCGACATCCGCGGGTACCGACTGGCCGTAGCGCGGGAAGGCAAGAGTGGCGACCGAATTTCCGGCGGCCTCGAGTTCAGCCTGCAGACCCTGCGCCAGCGTGCGCTTGCCCGCGCCGTCGAGGCCTTCGATGACGATCAGCACGGGGGCGAGCTTAATGGCCGAGCAGACGCAAACTGGTACTCAAACGGCCTAAAAAGTACCAGTCTGCGTCTGCTCGCCGGGAGAACTAACTCAGTAGCGGTAGTGATCTGCCTTGTACGGGCCGTCGACGTCTACGCCGATGTACTCCGCCTGCTCCTTGGTGAGCCTGGTCAGCGAGCCACCGAGAGCCTCGACGTGGATCTTGGCGACCTTCTCGTCGAGGTGCTTGGCCAGGCGGTAGACCTCGTTGTCGTACTCGTCGTTCTTGGTCCACAGCTCGATCTGCGCGATGACCTGGTTGGAGAAGCTGTTGCTCATCACGAACGACGGGTGACCCGTCGCGTTGCCCAGGTTCAGCAAGCGACCTTCGGACAGCACGATGATCGAATGGCCGTCCTCGAAGACGAACTCGTCGACCTGCGGCTTGATGTTGATCCGCCGGATCTTCGGATCGCGCTCCAGGCGGGCCATTTCGATCTCGTCGTCGAAGTGACCGATGTTGCC